>CAZDKX010000064.1:0-18749 GCA_964505935.1 uncultured Syntrophobacteraceae bacterium | reverse complement strand
GAACGCACCGGCATCGAGGTCGACCCATCCTCCCTGTTCGATATCCAGGTGAAACGGCTCCACGAGTACAAACGTCAGCATCTGAACGTGCTCCACATCATTGCCCTGTACAATCGGATCAAACGAGATCCGGCATACATCATGTGTCCCCGGACGTTCATCTTCGGAGGGAAAGCCGCACCCGGGTATTTCATGGCCAAGCGGATCATCAAGCTGATCAACGCCGTCGCCGAGGTGGTCAACGGTGATCCCGACGTGAACGGGCGGATCAAGGTGGTCTTCTTTCCCGACTTCAACGTCAAGAACGCAAAATTCATTTACCCTGCCTGTGATTTGTCGGAACAGATCTCCACGGCCGGCAAGGAGGCGTCCGGGACCGGCAACATGAAGTTCTCCATGAATGGCGCCTTGACCATCGGCACTCTGGACGGGGCCAACGTCGAAATCAGGGAGGAGGTGGGGGCCGAGAATTTCTTTCTGTTCGGACTGACCGCTGAGGAGGTATCCTCCCTGCAACAAAGGGGATATCAGCCGTCGGCGTACTATCGGGGCAACCCGGAGCTCCAGGGCGTCATCGAACGCCTGCGTTCGGGGTATTTTTCCAACGGCGATCAAGAACTGTTCAAACCGCTGCTCGATTCCCTGCTCTTCCACGACCCGTTCATGCTGTTCGCCGATTTTGCAGACTATGTGGAAGTCCAGAAGCAGGTCGACGAGGCTTACCGCGATCAGGAACGCTGGACCCGCATGTCGATTCTCAACGTCGCCCGTATGGGCAAGTTTTCTTCCGACCGGGCCATCCGGGAATATTGTCGGGACATCTGGAAGGTCGAACCGATGCCGGTCTCTTTGGATTGAAACATGATTCTCGCGGGGGATATAGGTGGCACCAACACCAGGCTCGCCCTGGTTGAGGTCACGACGGAAGAGCTGCGCATCCTGGCCGAGCAGACTTTTCCAAGCCGGGAGCGGACCAGCCTCGAAGCGGTGATTGCCGAGTTCCGGCACCTTCACGAGGGCAAGCTCACAAGCGCTTCTTTTGGCATTGCCGGTCCCGTGAGGGGCGGGCGCTGCGAAGCCACGAACCTCCCCTGGGTGGTCGACGCCGGGATGGTAGCCAAGCACCTCCACCTGAAACGAGTCGGCCTCATCAACGATCTCGAAGCCAACGCCTACGGCATCGCCGTCCTGAAGCCCAAGGATTTCGTGGTTCTCAATAAAGGCGCCAGGAAGGCAAGAGGCAACTGCGCCATCATCTCGGCGGGCACGGGTCTCGGCGAGGCCGGCATGTACTGGGATGGCGAGCATCATCGGCCGTTCGCGACCGAAGGCGGCCATGTGGATTTTGCGCCTCGCAATCACCTGGAAGCGGAGCTGCTCGACTACTGCCTGAAACACTACCAACGGGTGAGCTACGAACGGTTGGTTTCCGGGCCGGGGCTCGTCAAGGTCTATGAGTTTTTGCGGGATACGGGAAAGGCCAGGGAGCCTGGCTGGCTGGCGGACGAGATGCGCCAGGGCGACCCGGCACCGATCATCTCTCAGTACGCCCTCTCGGGAAAGAGCCTGCTTTGTCTCCAAGCCCTGGAGATCTTTGTGTCGCTCTATGGTGCTGAAGCGGGAAACCTGGCCCTCAAGCTCCTGGCCACCGGTGGTGTCTACCTGGGAGGGGGTATTGCCCCCAGGATCATTGCCAAACTGAAGGAGCCCGAATTCATGAACGCCTTCACTGCCAAGGGTCGCATGAAACCGCTGCTCCAGGATATCCCGGTGAAGGTGATCCTGAATACCAAAACGGCCCTGCTCGGGGCGGCCCGATATGCCGCTTTGGAGTTTGAATGAAAGACGGTGATGAGGACTGCTGAAACAGGTGGTGCGGCGTCTGTGTTCAGCCCTCATTGGCCTGGCCGAGTCGGTGTCGGTGCCGGAGCGGCGGACGGCGGTTCAGTGCTACCTGGATCACCTGGATCTCCTGGTGGAACGCCACATTGTCGATGCTCAGGACCAGCAGACGGCGATGCAGGAAGGCCGTCAGGGACTGGGCCTGTCGCGCAAGCGAAAGACTAAGCCGGCAGCATGACCGTGCTGCTGGTGTTCCTCAAGGAAACAGGGAGGGTGGATAACGAACGGCGGGGAGCACGCATGATGCGCGATCGCATGGTGTCGCTTGATGCCTTCCGCGGGGCGGTGATTGCGGCGATGATCCTGGTCAATAACCCGGGCAAGTGGTCAAAACCCTATCCTGCGCTGCGGCATGCCCATTGGCACGGGTGGACCCTTGCCGACTGTGTTTTCCCGTTCTTTCTGTTTATCGTGGGCGTGGCCGCGGTGTTTTCCCTGGCAAAACGACAGGAAGCAACCGGTCGCGCCGGTAAGACGATCGCGAAAGTGCTGCGGCGCTCACTCATCCTCTTTGGTTTGGGACTGCTCCTCAACGGTTTTCCTGACTATGATCTCTTTGATCTGCGCATTCCGGGAGTCCTGCAAAGGATTGCCGTCTGTTACCTGGCAGCATCCCTCATCATCCTCAAGACTCGCATCGCGAGCCAGGTCTGGATTCTGGTGGGTTTGCTCGGTTCCTACTGGCTGACGCTGGAATTCGTTCCCGTACCGGGCGTCGGCGCGGGAATATTGGAACCGGGGAAGAATCTCCCTGCCTATATCGATGGGTTGCTGCTTCAAGGGCATCTTTGGTACAATATCCGACCCTATGACCCCGAAGGCCTGCTCAGCACCATCCCCGCTCTCGGCACCACGTTGTTCGGCGTTCTCGCCGGCCATTGGCTTCGGTCCCGCCGTGCGGCCCCGGACAAAGCGAAGAGCATGCTGGTCGCAGGCGTGCTGCTGCTCATGGCGGGGCAGGCCCTTGCGGTCTGGGTCCCCATCAACAAAGGGATCTGGACCCCTTCTTTTGCCGTGTTCATGGCCGGCATGGCGCTCACGGGGCTGGCCGCGCTTTCTTGGGTAGTTGATGTGAGAGGTTATAAGAGGCTTGCAACCCCGCTGCTGATTTTCGGAATGAACGCCATAACCGCGTATGTGCTTTCGGAACTGGTTTCCAAGACCATCCGGGTACTCAAGATCACTTTACCCGATGGTACGAGGACCAGGCTCAGGTCCTACCTTTTTGACACCTTCTTTGCCCCTGTCGGCAACGGTAAATTCGCTTCCCTGCTGTTTGCCGTGAGTTTCGTCAGCCTCATCTTCCTGGTCATGTGGGGAATGTGGAAAAAGCGTTGGTTTCTGAAGATTTGAAAAGAGGAAGCAGTTCGATTAAGATATCGCCTTCGAAGAGAGCAGTTGCTCATGTCCCGGTGGGATACCCGAGGACACATGAAAAGGACTGCGGTTGACAGGCAACTGCAATTGGCAACTCGCAACTTTTTAGAGCTGAGCTGTTTTCTCGGCAGACGATAGCTTCAGTGGGCGACAGGGTGACAACAATTGACTTGAAAAGGGTTGGCAGGAAAAAGCGCGATGGATCAGGCTACCATGAATTTCTGGCAGAATCATTCGCTGTCATTTCTCGAAATGGCGGTGCGCAACGATAAACGGCAGGTCTTGAGCAACGCCGACGGCTACGGAAAGCTCTCGAGAGAGTGTGGGGACACCATGGAGATCTTTCTGGTCGTCCGCAATGGGCAGATTCACACCGCCTCTTTCGAAACCAACGGCTGCCTGTATGCGCTGGTCTGTGCCAATGCCGCCGTTCACCTCGCCGAAGGCAAGACCCTGCAGGAGGCGCTCGAACTGGCCCCCGAGGCGGTGGTCAATTTCCTGGAGACGCTGCCTCCCGAAGAGACCCATTGTGCGGAGCAGGCTATTCAGACTCTGCGCCTGGCGATTCTCGATGCGAGAGCGACCGAACGGGCGCCTTGGAAGAAGCTCTACCCCCGTCGTTGATGCCTGCTGGGTGAGGGGGTTGAGAGCTGTTGCCTTTTTCCCCTGCGCAGTTGACTTATTCCCTTCAAAACCTCGCCCCGGCTCTGCAACCCCTCTTCGGGGGCGCGAACTTCGAGACGAGGGCCTATTCCTGGCTGAATTTCCCGCAGATTGTCAATGCCGGGTTTGCCCTGCGACCGACGCCGAGGCTGACGGTGAGCCTGGATCTCGAGTGGCAGGGATGGGCCACCTTCGACACCATGAATGTGGACCTGGTCACGCAGGTGCCCGAGGCGGGAGTCACGGATACCTCGATCCCCCTCAATTGGCGAAACACCTGGCTGTTCAAAATCGGTGCGGAATACAAAGCAACGGAGAAACTTGCCCTGAGGGGAGGGTATGCCTGCATCCAAAACCCTGTCCCCATGCAAACGCTCGAGCCCGGCAATCCGGACTCGGATCAACATGCCATCACCGTTGGGTTTGGCTACACCGTGGGCAAGATGGTGGTCGATCTCTTTTGCCTTGCCCAGTTCTATGAGAACAGAACGGTCGAAAACAAAATCTTGAGCGGCCGTTACCTCAGCTTCTCGCAGGGGGCAGGGGTGAGCCTGGGGTAACGATTCTAGTGCTTGATTGCGATTATGCCGCTGGCCCCCCTCCTCGTCATTCCGGCATGCTTTCAGCCGGAATCCAGGGCTCACCTATTCACTGGACCCCGGCTAAAAACCTGCCGGGGTGACGGCTCATGGATAGGTCGGAGACTTCTGCAACTAAGCACTGGCTGGCAGTGAACTCATACCGATGAGGCACCGAAATGCAGGCCTTGCCTCCATCCCGGCTGGAGTCAACGTGATCATCCTGCGCGCGGCGGGGGAGATGAGTTCCCTGGGTTGGGACGATATTAGGCTTGCCGCGGAAGAATCCGATGCCATTGCCACCCTCAAGGCCGGCAAGGAGCTTGGGAGCGAGACGCTCTCGCATCTGCGGCGAGCCGCCGACGGGTGGGTGGCCGGCCTGGTGCTGCTCCTGGAAAGCCTGCGCCTTGAAGAGCCCGATCTGCAAGTACGCAGCAGTCTTCGGCGAAAGGAAATCTTCGGCTATTTCGCCACCGAGCTCTTTGACCGGAGCCCTCACCGGTGGCAAGCAAGGACTTCTTTTCTAAGGCCTTCGAGCAGTTCAAGAGCGGCCACGATGGGCCCGGCTCATTTCTGGCCCTGTCGGGAATGCTCGACTCGGTAAACATCAGGTTCGATAGCGTCTTCGAATTGGACCGCCTGATTCCACTCACTGGTGAGCTCCTCGCAGCATACCACCATCAGTTCCCGTCACCCGAGATCGAGTCGCGCGTGACCGCCAGCATGCTCAATGCACTGGTACTGGGGCAGCCCGGCAACCCGGCCCTGGATTACTGGAGAAATCGTGGCCTCGCCCTGGCAGAAGATGTGGCGGACATGGACACGGCCCTCCGTATTCTTCTGTCGTTGGCATTTCACCGCATCTTATCTGGTGAGCCCGAAAAAGTGCCGCTGATTCTCGATGCCTTTCACAAGCGAGTTGAGGCGGGCCGCTATGCACCCCTGTAAGTACTATTGCAGAGAGACGTGCAGGCTTTCTATCATTACACGGTGAAACTTTGTACCATAACCTCATGGCATGGTGCCACTTCCTTCAGCATCACTTCACCCGTGCCTCCCAGCACGCGGACCTGGCCATCAAGTTCGGCACGGCAATGGCTGCGCCTATGCTGGCGCCGTATCAACATCTGATCAAAGCCATGGTCATGCATGAGCTGAAGGACGATGACGCAGCGTCCGCCCATCTCGGTGAAGTGCGGAAGATCCTCGGTACCCACCGGCTTCACCAGGCCGAATTCATGGCCTATCTGGTAGAGGCCCGAATCGCTTTTGACGGCGGCGATGAGACTTCGGGGAGAGAGCTCCTCCGGCGAGCCATGGCCATCGGCAGAGAACACGGCTATGCGAACGGTTTCTTCTGGGTGAACTCGATGGTGGCCGGGCTTTGCGTGAAGGCCCTCGAAGCCGGCATCGAGACGGATTATGTGCAGGGCCTCATCCGCAGGCGCAATCTTATTCCGGATGTCCCTGTGGACCATCTGGACAACTGGCCCTGGCCGTTCAGGATTTACACCCTCGGGCAATTTGAACTGGAGCGGGACGGGCACATGGTCAAGTTCACGGGCAAGGTGCAGCAGAAGCCCCTCCAGTTGCTCAAGGCCCTCATCGCCTTCGGCGGCAGGAGCGTCCCGGAGGAGCAGTTGAGCGACGCCCTCTGGCCCGATGCCGACGGCGACCTGGCTCAGGGTCTTGCTTGGCGATTGCCGGTCGAGGGAGGAGGGGGCAAAGGCCATTATCGATGAGCTGGACGAACCCCATGTGATCGTCCCTCTCGCCCGGCATCATCGAGTGAAGAGACGGCATGCGGTGGGCAACCACCGCATACCGTCCATCCGAACCGGCAAACCAGGGATATACGGAGGCTGCAGGGTGCCAAACCCATGCGGCCGCAGCGGACGGGGATTTTCAAGATACTATCTCAAATTTGCCTTCACTCCTCCCCTCGATGGAGGAGGCTTGGTGGGGGTGCTGTTCTGCCGTTTCCTCACCCTCCCCCATCAAGGGAGGGGAGTCTCGAGATCGTCTGTGAGGCCTGTTGCGGACCGTGGAGCAGACCGTCGAAAATATAAGAAGCCGCCTTCTATTGGGTCCCCAACTTTTCCAGCCCGGGTGATTTTTTCTGAGAAGAGGGCAGAAAACGGCCTCTTTGGACAGTAAAAAAAAGCTATTTTCATGAGGTTATTTGGACCCTGGTTGCCGCCGGGGATACGGTAACTCAACGGTATTCGGGGGGCCCCCACCTGATGATCATGGTCAGGCAGGAGGACCCGGCTAAAAGCAGCTTCTTTTACAGAAGGTAAAATTTCATCTCACGCTGAACCAGGACAAAGGGTTGTGCTGATGCAGCCATGGATTAGCTACTACCTGGCTCTAATGCTTTCTCCATTTTCGCTAAGGTATCCAGGGCCTCTTGCTCGCTATCAAATGGTAGGAACAAGCCCTCTCCCGCCACACACCATCCATCGGCGAGGGGGATGAGTCTGAACGGGCCATTGGCATCAATTGTGACGCTATCAGTGACTTTTAGCTTCAAGGGTTTCTCCTTCTTTGGCGCAATTTATTTGCCTCTCGGTTGCCATTGCCTCGCCAGACGTTGGGCCTCGGCAATCCGGGCCAGGGTCATATTCTGGGCAACATCATCTCTCATCATTGGGGCCGCATTCAAGCCTTCTGCCTAAACCCCGTCTCCCTTCTCTGGTCACACAGCTCTCCACCGCAACAGTCGCGCAAGACGCAACCAAAGGGGGTGTGTTGCTGGCGCCTGGCGCCTTCGGAATCCCGGTGCTGATCACACGCCACTGGCATCGGTATGAATCATTGGCACAAGTGGGCGTTCAAGGCAAGCTCGAAGATGCTCCAGAGCGGCTGCGGGGTAGTCCTCGGCATCTGATGCGATATGGCCTGACTTTCCTCGCAAGTACTACCGGAAACGAAGAAGGCGGAGCCTTCGTTTCATAATGCCCCTGCCTTGGACTGTGGCTGTGCGACAAATGTAGCAGGGATTATCCGGGCAACATCCTCTTGAGGTCGATCAGACTGACGAGACCAGGGCCGGAAAGCCAGACGATACCGGGGAGGGGGACAGGCGGACTGCTGACGCGAAATGGTCCCTGGTTCGCGGAAGCCTCAATTTCATAAGGGGCGCCAATCAGACTCCTTGCGAGGCGTCCACGGGCCCCGATGCTGTCAATGTTCAGGCAAAATCTAAAGCCGCAGGAGCAATACCTGACAGGCTATTGAAAAACCAAGAGAATTCCGTGCATGTTTACACTGCTTGGAGTATAGTCATTTCATTAAGACCGCAAAGAATACAATGGAGATGAACACAAAAGTGGATGAGTTCTTGGACAGCCTCAAAAGGAGTCTCAAATGAAGAAAGCCGTGTTTTTTGCCGTTGCGATTTCTGTGATTTTGACTTCTGTTGTGGGTTTTTCGGCTGGACCGCGTTTCAAGGACAATCGCGATGGTTCAGTCACCGACGACATGACCGGCCTGGTGTGGGAAAAGAACACTGACGGTCGGAAGAAGACTTGGGCTCAAAGCGCAAGTTATTGCCAGAACCTTCGAAAAGGCGGCCTCCGTTGGCGACTCCCACGGATCGATGAACTGGAAACCATTGTTGCTCTTGAGCGAAAAGGTTTTCTCATGGATCCAGTCTTCAGCCAGCAAGACCCGGCTTTCACAAAAGCTGGCGGCGACATTCATTTCTGGTCATCAACAGGACAAGAGTATGACGGTAGGCTTGATGACTACGTGTGGATTGCTGAAGTAAAGGAAGGCGGCATTTCATACGTCAGTAAGAAACCAGACGGAAGCATTCCTTCGTATGTGAAATGCATTGCCGGACCGGAAAAATGGCCGCTGGGTCGCGCCGATGACTATATACCGCTAAACCGCGAAATTTTGCGCGATCAGGGAAATGGCTCGATGTGGCAAACGGCCAGCAGCAGTAAAGGACTCAACTGGTTACAAGCTGAGCAATACTGCAGGAAATCAAGAACAGGCGGCTTTTCTGATTGGAGGTTGCCGGAATATTTTGAGCTGCAAATGCTGATTCATTACAGCAAGAAAGTCAATAACAAGTATTTCGGTAAGATAGCAGTTACCGGGGATAGCGATTCCCAGGATTTCTGGACAAAAACGAATGACATGAACAAACCGAATCAGGCTTGGTCAATAAATACACTGGGGTTTGTCAGCAGCAGCAGTAAAGGCGAAGAAATGAACGTGCGTTGCGTCCGGTTTTCGCGATAAGCTTGGCTTAATAGGCCAGCAAAACCAAGGATGTCAGAGTACCTTGTTCTCAATAGTGCCGGGAACAGCTTCGGTGAGGTGAGGATTAATGGCATTCTAACGATCACCTCTGTACCATAGTAGATTTGATGAAAATAAATATATTTATGAGCAGTGTGTATATATTCTAAGTGATATTTAGAAAAAAGGAAAAAATGAAAAGAATGATTGGAGTGCTCATAATGGTTTGTTGTTGGGCAATTTCCGCTAGTTCGGCTTTTGCTGGCACTTTCGTCGACAAGAAAGACGGAACAGTGATTGAGGTGGAAAATGGTCTTATTTGGCAAAAAAGTGACAAACAGAATACGCAAGCAAGAGGCTACGCTTCCGCAGTCTCATACTGCAGGGATCTGAGACTGCTCAATCGCTCTGACTGGAGGCTGCCGACGGCTGAAGAATTGGTTTCGCTTGCTTTGCCAAATAAGCGCAGACCCGCGATCGATCTCAAAATGTTCCCCGATGCCGTTCATCTATTAAACCATTTAGGTAATAGAGCAAATGCTGCCTATTGGGCCCAGGAAACCGGGACTGGAAACGGAAAGAAATATTGGGTTGTGTCCTATTTTGATGGAGCGCAGAAGGAACAAACGAACAAAGACGTTCCGGCTGCTGTTCGTTGTGTGCGTGAAAAATGAAAGGCGGCGCCACCTCCAATGTGCACCGGTCTTTCACCCTTCGTTTCTTTGCTGCTTGCTGCGCTACTTACCTTCCGGCAAGCGGTCACCGGTGTTGAAGCATCAAGCATGATCATGTGGCGAAGGCCGAACTTGCTCGGGTGAGACGGTCCCGCCGCCGCCTTTTTGGGGTCAAGGAATCCGTGGATTTTTCCGATAATCTTCCTGGGATAAGAAAGAGCGGAAATTTGCAGGGGACCTGCCAGCAGCAAGAGGGGGCGTGATGGAAAAACGGAAACATCAACGGATATCGTTTCAGGCGGAAGCCGTGGTGAGAGGCAATGGCCTTACGGTCAGCGGCAAAATCGAGAACCTCAGTATGAAAGCGATGTTTCTCAAGGCCACCGGGGATTTCGGCGACGAGCCGCTGCAGGTGACCATCCTGCTCTCCGGGTCATCATCCAAGCTCTCCATTGAGCTCACCGGCCGAGTGGTGCGCAAGGAAGAACATGGCATGGCCGTTGGATTCCTGGAAATGGACCTGGACTCCTTCATTCACCTCAAAAACGTGGTCTCCTACAACAGCGAGGACGCCGATGAGATCATGGATGAATACTATCGATCCATAGACGGTTGAAGGGAATCAGCGCGCTTAATTCAACAACATTGGCCCCCCTCGAGGGGGGGAATCAGATCGCTTAATTCAACCGCATTGTCCCGGGGGGTGACCCGGCCATGGTCGTGGAAGGCGCTCCCAGTCAAGCTTTTCTGATGATAGAGAGAATGGTTTCGGCGATTTCCGCAAACCCTTCGCCGCCTTCCCGATCCGCCACAAAAGCCGGCAGGTGGCGCATGCGCTCGCTAAAGCGAAGCACATTCCTGACCCCCGCGCTGACCGGGAAGTACTCGAACATCGGTTCGTCGTTGGGTGAATCGCCGCAGAAGAGAAAACGGTGCCGGTCTGCATCCAGATCCAGGCCCCAGAGTTCGTGCGCCATCATCCTTGTCATGCCGAGCTTGTTGTAGTCCCCAAACCAGCCATTTACATGAATCGAAGAGACCTTGCAGGTCGCCCCATGCTTTTCGAAAACGGCACAGATGTGCTCGATGCTCGGCCAGTCGAGAGGTCCCACATCCTCGCAGAAGTCAATGGCCAGGTCGGTCTCGCGATAAGACTGATCCGAGGCAAGGGCCGCGCCGGGAATTGCCCTGAGCAGTTCCTCGGCGATTTGCCGCAGGCGGAGGCGCTTTTGCCCGCGGACGGGATCGGGATCAAGAAAACGCTTTCTGAGCTTTCCTGCCCGTTGGTCCAGCCAGAAGTAGAAGGCCCCGTTTTCGCCGACGACAGCATCCACCGGCCACATGCGGGCGATGTGATCGCACCAGCCAGCCGGTCGCCCGGTAATGGGTACGACCTTCAGCCCCGCCTCCTTGAAGGCCCACAGGGCAGCGAAGGCGGATGCCGGAATTTTGCCACAGGTCGTAACGGTATCGTCAATGTCGAAGAAGATGCCCTCGAGGTCCCGTGCCGCTTCCTTCTCGATGCGATGAATTGAGGCGATCATGACTGACTCCACCATCTCCACAACCTCCCTTGCGCTATCCCTCCCCTTGATACCGAAAAGGCCCTCGGAAAGCCTCTCGAGCACCGTGCCACCCGCCAGGCAAAACATCGGTATTGGTAGCTCACCCGGAGCGAGGACCGACAAACAAGCACTCAGGTCCGGCAACAATCGGTGACGTTCGCACTTTGTACCGCAGTTTCTCAGGATTAGAAAGGCTGCTCTGGTGACGCCGCATCGAGAATTTTCCGAAGAGTCCTGCGTTGACATTCCCTGGGGCATTTTGTAGCCTGCCCGATCATGAAGGGGCTCGGCATGGATTCAATCAACGGCGTGATGGGATATGAGTAAGCGCAAACACCGCGGATCTCGGGGAGCCACTGAGACCCACCCCGATGCTGGCACCATCCGGCATTCGTCTTTGGTGATCATTCCTCTGTCATTTTTCACGCTCATCGTCCTTCATTTTTCCTTGTTGTTCTTAACACCCAGGTCTCAAGCTGATGGTTATGTATGGTATGAACGCCTATGGGGATTTGATAATATCGAGTACTTTTCAACTCCCTATGTAGCATGTGCTTATGCTTTAGCGATCATGATCACGATTCCATATTGCAACAACTATCTGAGAAGCGCGCTGTCGAATTTTTTCAATGAGGGCCTGATCCTTCGTCTCAGGCGGATTAAATATGTGCTTTTTGTGACTATAGCCGTAATTTCCGGGATCGTCTTTTATGGTTTGCGCGTCAAATATCCTTTCCTTGGAGATATGGATATCCGTGTTGGTCAGACACTTGAAAAGAATTTCTTTACAAGTGAATACCTCACCATGTGGAGTGCCTATCAGATCCACCATGCTCTCAATCTGGTAACAGAGATTTCCGGAAAGCAGACCTTCGTCCTGCTCAGCGTGATTTCCGGCAGTATCTTCGTTTACTTGATATTGTTGACAGCAGATTTGCTGGGGAAAGACTTTGCTCAGAAGAGTGCCATGTGTCTGTGCTCGTTTTCTATGGGAAGTATATTGCTGTTTTTTGGGTATATCGAAGTGTATCCAATTCCGGCCGTATTGGTGATATTATATATATATTCAACCTTACTTTGGATAAAGGATAGGACAGGGTTTGTTTTGCCCCTGGTGGTATTGATGGTTGCGATGGGCTTTCATTTGATGGCTATCGGTCTGGTGCCTTCGTTTGTTTATGTTGTCAGCGAAAAATATTGTGATAAGTGGAGGGTGCTGGCGTATCTGCGGGGGCAAGCTTTTCTGCTCTGGTGCCTGGCAGCCATGCCCGTTGTCTTCTGGGTGGCCGCTGCCCTGCAGCTTGCCGACCTGATGCCGGTCTTCTTTGAGCCCTCGCGTCCCCAGGTCATGACGCTGCTGTCGGCACAACATTTCTGGGAGTTTCTCAACTCACAAATCCTGGCTGCCGGAGCTGCCTTTCTGGTGCTGCCGGTGCTGGTCGTGCTGTTGGTTAGAGGCGCCGTTTGCTTTGATGCCGTGTCGAGGTTTCTTGCGGCGGCGGCATTGTTTATGCTTTTCATTGCTTTTGCCGTTAATAAGATGCGGGGGAGCGCCGATTGGGACATCTGCGCGTTTCCGGCGCTGATTTATGTTTTGATGGTGGCGTATGTATTATATAACGGGACCCCGGCCCGTTTTCCAGGGGATCGAGTATCCTACATCATCAGTATCATGATCGTTTTCAATCTGCTCAATACGGTTCCCTGGATCATGATCAACGCGGGAGATAAATCGATCAAAAAGATTGCCAGTATGCTTGAGACGGACCCGGGGCACTATTATATGACCAGACTGCCGGCGCTGTATAATTTGGCTTTATCGTATAAAGCAAACGGGCTGATGCAGGAATCGTTGAACTGCTACGAAAAGATATATACTAAATTCCATAGTAATCCTCGGTCTCACATGGTTTATGCAAACGCTTTAATAAGGTCCGGTAGGCTAGACAAAGGGATTATGATATTATCACAATTGCTTCAGCATAATCCCTATTATTCTGAGGCATATCCTTTAGTAATACAATGTTATCATGCGGTCAACCAAGAAGACAAGATAATCGAATTGCTTGAGCGATTGTTCAAACTCTATGAACATGACCCGGAAACGTGTCATAAGTACTTTGCGAATGAGCACATGATTCAGTACTTTACATATATTTTTACCAATAAATATCAGCGAGTCAACGATGCAATTGCCATGGACAGAGTGAAGGCGGTCATAAACAAGCTCGAGCAGAGGAAGTGATGAGGTGACGACGATGAGCTGGTATCGCTGCCAGAGGCTGGTGGTTTGGATGATTCCCGTGATCATCCTTTGGTGTTGCTCCCTGTCGCTGCCGGCGGAAGCGAGCAGTCCGGGTGCCCTCGAAGTGCCGCTGACCGTGAAGGAGAATGCCGGGGCGGGGGTTGTTCAATACCCGGTGAGTGCGGTTGTGCCGCTTCCAAAAGGGCTTTACAGCAATCCCGGGGGGTTGGGCATCGCTGAAAGCCCCTCGCAGGTTGAAGTGCTCGAACGCTGGCCCGGCGACCAGAGTCTCCGCCATGTCCTGGTCCACTTTCTGGCCAATGTCAAGGCCAACCGCAGCAGGGCCTACCACCTGGTGCAGGTCGAACCCCTGGCCCCCGCCTCACCGGTGACCGTCCTGGAAGGCGAGGACAACCTGACCATCACCACCGGTCCGCTGAAATTCACGGTGAGCCGGGTGGCCTTCAACCTCATCGATCAGCTGTGGCTGGATGCTGACGGTGATGGGCAGTTTCAGGATTCTGAACGGATGCTCCAGCCCCATGCGCAAAATGGCGGGGTTTTGGCGCCGCGGGCTGGAGCGGGGGCACTGCAGGTTGATGCCGACCGCAGGGAGGTCCGCGTTGATATAGAAGAGCGAGGCCCCCTGCGGGCGGTGATTCGGGTGGAGGCCCCGACGAAATTTGTCAATCCCACGGAGCACGTGCATGGTTTTGCCGTGCGCCTCTACGCCTATGCCGGTCAGCCCTTTGTGAAGATCGACTATCAGCTGCAAAATTCGGCCAAGGATGTGGTCCGCTCCTATCCGCTCTATTTTGAAGCCCTCGATCTCAATTTCCGTCTGAACCTGTCGGCGGATCGCACCCTGCGGTTCGGCCTGGGCAATGGCCTGGTGCAACAGTTGGGGCCGGGCGCCGCCGCCGGTCTGGCTCAGGAGATGCATAACCGCTTTCGGCTCTACCACCTGGAGGACAACGCCACGATCTTCGATTCCGGCGTGCTGCCCGATGGTGCGGGTCCGGACGGGTTCATCGATGCCAGTGACGCGGAACGAGGGGTGACGGCGGTCATTCGCAACTTCTGGCAGATGTGGCCGCATGGGCTGGCGATGGACGGCGACAGCCGGCTCGCCCTTGAGCTGTTTCCGGCATGGAGCGCCCAATGGCAACGCGGGGCCTTCAGCCCCTCCGGTTTGTACTGGCTCGAGGACATGCAACATGTGGTCAAGGAGACGCTGCTCTATTTCCATGGACCGCAAGCGAGCGACGCGGACCTGGTCAAACTGGCCCGCACCTTTCAATATTACCCCACGGCGCTGCTGCCGACGAACTGGTACCGCCAGAGCCGGGCGACGCTCGATCTGGGAGGGTTGATCCCGCCGGCGAAAACCATTCCGGCGGGGAGCGACGAGCGCCGGCCCTCCTATCATGCCGAAGGGTTTGATCTTGCGGACTGGTATGACGAAACCGGCCCCTTTTACGGGGCGGGCTGGGGCAACTTCTATGACCCTGAGCCCGGGTACCGGTCATATGCCTGCATGCATGGCGGCTGGCCCTACAGTGCGGCCCGGGTGATGGCCAGCCGCAGCGCGGCCGATTTTTTCCAGGCTGAAGCCCATGGCCTGAGTGAACTGAATCTCCGTCCCGAGTGGATGGCCAACTATCGGCACGACGAGGACTGGCCGGTCCTGCAGTTGACCGAAAATCCCTACTGCGGCGGCCGCTGGCGAATCTTCGAGGGGCATGGCATCTCGAAGCTGGCGGCGCCGCCCCTGCCAGACACCGGCGGGGAGGAACCCGTCTATTTCGCGCGGGACGATCAGCACGGCTGGTTCTATCACGTGATGGAGGCCTATTTCCTTACGGGAAACCCCTGGATTCGCGACTGGTATCGCTTCATCGCCGAATTCCGCCGCGTGCGCCTGGAACGTCTCGACCCCTGGCCCGACACCAGCAGCCGGGCCACCGCTCATGCCCTCCATCAGGTGTTGCAGGCTTCTCGCGTCACCGGCGAGCCCGATTTGCTCCTTCGCTTTCGCGAACATCTGCTTACCTACCTCATCCCGGAACAGGACCCCCGCTTCGGCGACCAGCGCAAGGCCGTGGAACCCGAGGGCGGCGGCTTCCAGACGGGATACCTCATGCGCACGCTCATCACCTACCTCGAGGAAGTGCGAGCCCTCGGGGACTGGCAGGCCTACGCGGAAGGGTTCAATTACCTCTCGGGCCTGATGGAATGGAATTGTCATTACGGGAATTTCCCTTATTATTTTGACGCCCGCGGCGGCGGCACCGGCGTTTCCAGCGGCACCGGCCTGACCCTGGTCGACCCCCAGGCCTGGTATTACTGGCATACCGGGAAAACGAAATACCTTGATCAGCTCAACCTCTATCTGTCCCAGGGCATCAACGGGGGGGAAACCCCTTACGGCCAATTCGAGCAATGGCAGGGACAGTTCGAAGGGCGCTACTGGCTCCATGTCAAACACACCCCCCGCAGCGACTCAACCCCGCCCCCCGCAATCAGCGACCTCAAAGCCTTGATGAGGACTTCCCCCAGCGAGGTGACCCTGAAGTGGACGGCGCCGGCCGACGCAGTGCGTTATCATGTGGTGTGGAGCAACAAGCGGATCGTCGAAAAACCCTCGCGCAGCAAGCTCGTGACGAACTGGTGGGCGGCGCATGCCGTTGGCCCCGCCCTCAGAGCGAGACCCGGCAAACAGCAAACCATGAGAATTGTCGTCGGCAGCGCCCGCCCGGTCTATGTCGCCATCTTCAGCTTTGACCGGCAGGACAACATGAGCGCCCTGTCCAATGTGGCACGGGTGAGATAGAGGCCATTGCGGCGCGCTCAAAGGGTGAAAACCTTCCCTGCCCGTTGAGCCGGCAGAGGCTGGTTGGGCAGGGGGGTGGGCCCTATTGCCTGATGGCGTAGCCCATATAGGAAAGGGTGAGATCATCGGTTTCGGACAAGGCCAGGGCGGCAGCCATTTCATGACCAGCGAACTTCCGCCTCCCGAGCGCTCGAAGACTGGCGAGCAGCACCAGAGGATTCCGGCTGCGGAGAGCAATGCCCCTGATCTGTTGGGATGCCAGCCGGTGGCGGCTCATGAGGGCAACGAGTTCAGCCGGTTTGATGAATTTCTCCCATACATGGACGTTTGGATGAGAGGAGCGGATGAAGCCCCAGTCTTGCCAGATTTTGATGAGGAGGAGCTTGCTCAACCAGGTTCGGTTCACCGTGTCATAAAAGAAAACGCCACCCGCTTTCAGCGTGCGAGCGACTTCGCTGACCACGAGGGCGAGGTCGTCAACATGCTCCAGCACATCGCAGCAGGCCACGATGTCGAAGGAGCCGTCGGGAAACGGCAGGGCCTCCCCGCGGCCGACCCGATAGGTGATGGACAGGTGGTGCTCGGCGGCATGTTGCCGTGCCGCCTCAACGGAACGCGCGGCAGGATCGATGCCGGTTACGGTGAAGCCGTCCCGGGCGAACTCTTCGGCCAGGAAGCCACCGCCGCAGCCAACGTCCAACACCGACTCACCCGGAGCCGGGAGTTGGCCCAGGATGCGTTTGAAAAATCCGTACCTTACGGGATTCACGCAATATCGGAGGCTGGAAAAATCAAATGCCGCGTCCTCCGCCCACCAACCATGGCCGTGGATTTCGTAAATGTCGTTGTTAATCGGCATGGTTCCTCCAACCAGCAGGTGAAACGGACCTCCGCCAGAGGGCAAGGTTGTTGAACTGAGTACCGTGCCCCACAAATAAGTGCCCATTATGCGGCTGATGTGTAGGGTGGGTAGAGGCGCGGCTTCTTGCGCCGAAACCCACCGATGAGTCATGCTGGTTCCCCCTCCGCTGCACCCAAGCCAAAGCTGCCACCCCGTGACATACACGGGCGAGACGCCCATGCCACAAATAATGGTCATTATATTCTGTGGCGCTGTACTTTGGATACAGGAGCAATCTACCAGCATCCCCACTGGGGATCAAAATAGAACTGTGTCAGAGCACAAAGTTGTTGTTGGTCTCAGAGGGATTTCGGATCGATAGCCGACGAGCACAGGAACTGGGGAAATGGGCTGAATCTTTGGGCAAGGGAGAGGAATTTCACCTGGCGGTGTACAAGGCCTATTTTTTTTCGAAGGAAGCAACATCGCCAGGATTCCGGTCCTGCTTGAGCTGGCCGAATCAATTGGCCTTACGGGCGCAGAAGAGATTTTGTCCAAAGGGAGCTGCAAAGGGGCTGTGGATGATGACTGGAGGTATTCACGAGCTTGTGGCATAATAGCTGTCCCGACATTTGTTGCTAATGGACGCAGAGTAGCAGGCGCCCACCCGCAAAATATGCTGGAGCAGTTGATAAATGAGCAAATCAGAAGATCGTAAAGACCGCTTTGGCATGCCTGAAAGTGCCATCCGTGCAGCCGTTGAAGCCCATAAAGGGATATTGCGAGTTGGAATGCACGTTCCGACTCGGGAGGAAGTAACTGAGTGGCCTGCTGACAGGCTATACAATATTCTCATGGACTGGATGTGGGAGAGTCCATCTGAGATCATCTCGCATAACGAACATATTGCCGAAGTACTCGCCGTTTTGGAAGCACGCCCAGACGCCGAAGACCTTTCGTGAATTATTCCTGAATGCCGTGAATACATAAGGGAGAAGTGAGTGGTTCTAAACGGAGGAGGGATTGAGAATCAGAGCCAGGACGGTAAGGGCGTGCGTCGTCTGGAACAATGCATTATGTCCCCCAGGAGGCGGATGAATTGACGTCAAGACTGGCAGACAGAGGCATTCGATAAGTCACATAGCAACCCACGAGCAGAATAGATCCCTGCAGTGGCTGAATCAAAGAGGTGAGCAATGAGTACAAATTCCTTGAAAGATGATCTAAGGGTTCTAGGACTTGGTAGAGAGTACCTGCCAAGGTTCTCCAAAGATACAACCGATAGGGAAGTTCGCGATATTTTGAATGATTTAAAAAGGACAGTCCAAGAAAAACGAATCGCTCTTATCAGTAAATATCAAACCGATATGATGGGCGATAATGAGGAAAGGATAAGAGAGATTAATGCAGCAGCCGAAAGAATCCTAAGTTTATAAGTGATTACAGAAACTACTATAGAATAAGAGCGACCCAGACGAGCCTTCAAAGGTATGTCAGATCCCTCGCCGGGTTTCCTGCCTTTTTTCGTTTCTTTCTGCAAGAAGTGTCTTCACTGCGTGAAACCCTCTATAATTGAGCTTCACCAAAAGATGAATCTTGACGATCACCCCAGCTTCGTGACTGAATCCCCTCAAATCGGGGCAACCATTCCGGCGAAGTTTGAAAGAGAATGTGCCGACCGAGACAACAAGTCTCAATCCCCTCAAATCGGGGCAACCATTCCGGCTCAGCGCAGCCTCTTCCTTGACACCCAGATTAATCTGTCTCAATCCCCTCAAATCGGGGCAACCATTCCGGCGGAAGTGACGAACCCCAGT
>CAZDKX010000063.1:0-18960 GCA_964505935.1 uncultured Syntrophobacteraceae bacterium | reverse complement strand
GCCGTGGCCGACGCTCCCCTCGTGGTTGCCGACATCCTCAAGAAGGTCGAAACCACCTATCAGCAGACACAAGCCTTTACCGCCAACTTTCAGCAGTCGGTTTCTTCCGCGGCGGTCAGCACCATGACTACCGAAGCTTCCGGAAAACTCTATTACGAGAAGCCTAGACAGATGCGCTGGGAATACGAAAAACCCGAGCCTCAGGTCTTTGTCGCGAACCGGCACCTGGCATGGCTGTATGTCCCTTCGGAAAAACAGATCTCGCTCGCCGATTCTCGGAAGATTTTCTCACACCCCCTGGCTCAGACGTTTTTCGAGGGCGTTGGAGCACTGAAGAAACACTACGAGGTCACTCTGGATCACAAGCAATCGAGCGGCGATTCCGCAGCACTCAAGCTGATTCCGAGGAAAGAAGACCCCGAAATCAAAACGCTTTTCCTCTTTGTGGACATTCAGTCCCACCGCATCGTGACCATCGAGGTGCACAATGCCCTGGGAAATGTCAACCGCATCAACCTGGATTCCCTGAAAGCCGTGGCCACTATCGACCCCAAGCTCTTTCAAATGGAAGTCCCACCTTCGGTTACCGTTGTCGATGCCGAAGGCCGCCCGTTGACCGCCACAGAAATCGACAAACTGAAGCTTCCGCCGAAATCGGACAAGTAGCTTTGCAGCCCCAGGAAACCATGCCCGCTAACGGACAACACACCCGGCCCCGAGTCGCCATTACCATGGGAGATCCATGTGGAGTGGGTCCCGAGATCATCGTCAAATGCCTTCGGTCGCGGAGTCTCCTTGAGCTCTGCCGGCCCGTCATTGTGGGTGACGTCAACGCTCTTGCAAGAGCACGCGATCTGGTCGGCGCAGACCTGACGATGCACCTCGTGGAACATCCTGCTGAACTTGGCAAGCCGGCAGAAGCTGAGGCGGTCGCCATCATCAGTCATTCCGACCTGGCTCGGGAAGACCTTATTTTCGGGCAACCGTCACCAGCGACCTGCCGCGCCGTGATCGGCACGATCGAGGCGGCCACCCATCTGGCCCTTGCAGGCCAGGTGGATGCCGTCTGCACCTGTCCCATCAACAAGGCGCACCTCAAGAAGCATGGCTTTGCGTTCCCCGGCCACACCGAATTCCTGCAGGAGCTCACCGGTGCCGCGCATGTGGTGATGATGCTTGCAGGCCCGCGTTTGAGGGTCGCTCTAGCCACAATTCATCATGCCCTGGCGGAAGTTCCTCACCTCCTGACCGAAGACCTGCTCCACCGCACCATCGCCATGACAGCCGAGGCGCTCCTGCACGACTTTGGCCTCGCCAGGGTACACCTCGGGGTGGCCGGACTCAACCCTCATGCCGGTGAAGGCGGGCTCTTTGGACATGAGGAAAGGGAGCTGATTCAACCAGTGATTCAAAGGTTTCAAGGCCTCCCTTATCAGGTAACCGGCCCCTGGCCTCCCGACACCCTCTTCCACCGGGCTTACGAGGGCGAATTCGAGGCGGTTGTTGCCATGTATCATGACCAGGGGCTGATTCCCATCAAATTGGTCCACTTCCATGATGCCGTCAACGTCACCCTGGGTTTGCCCATTATCCGCACTTCGGTAGACCACGGCACCGCTTATGAGCTTGCCGGAACGGGCCAGGCCCACCCGGGAAGCCTGGAGGCAGCACTGCGCCTGGCGGTGCAAATGGCCCAAAACCGCCGACGGTACAGCTTTGAGCAGATGCCGGGCAGTCAAACCGGCAAAGGCGGGACGGCGGAATGAAGTGACTGAGTAGCGTCAGCACCGGGTGGAGGCCAACAAGTACCGTACATGACTGCCAGTTCAGACCATATTGTCATTCGAGGCGCCCGCCAGCATAATCTCAAAAACGTCGACATCATGTTGCCCCGCAACCGGTTTATCGTGATTACCGGCGTCAGCGGCTCGGGGAAATCCACGCTGGCTTTTGACACCCTCTTTGCCGAAGGACAAAGACGTTACCTGGAAGCGCTTTCGACTCGTTCGCGGCAGTTTCTGCAACGTCTGGACGCTCCGGAGGTTGATGCCGTCGAGGGCTTGAGCCCCGCCATCGCCGTGGGACAGGGGAACCACCCGCGAAGCCCGCGTTCCACCGTGGGCACCCTGACGGAGATCCATGACTTTCTCCGCCTGCTTTACGCCCGCCTGGGAACTTGCTATTGCCCGGCCTGCGGCATTCCGGTCAGGGCTCATACCATTCCTCAAATGGTTCAGGAGTTGCTGGACCTCTGGCCGCCAGGTAGTCGGCTGCTGATTCTTGGTCCGCTCGGCATCATCGCCGAGAGTCTTCTTCCAGAGACAATCAGCCGATTTCGGCGCGACGGCTTTGCGCGCCTCCGCATTGAGAACCGGATTTTCGAGTTGGATCCTCCCCCGCTTGTTCCTCGGCGGGCTCGTTACAAGGTGGAGGTGGTAGTCGATCGTCTGCTTCTTGGGCCGGAGAAAACCAAACGTCTGACCGAGGCGCTTGAACTCGCATCCAAAATCGGTCAGGGATGGGCTGGGGCACTCCTCGCGGGAGGTGAGGAGAAGCTCTTCAGTGAATCCCTCAAGTGCTCATCCTGCGGCCGGCAGATGCCTGAATCGCCCCCCAGCCTTTTCTCTTTCAATCACCTTCTCGGTGCCTGCCCGGTCTGCAAGGGTCTGGGGTTTCTGGATTCCGGCGTGGACAGGATGCCCGCCGGCGGCCTGGAGGAGCTTGCTGATGCAGTGCCGGACCGGGAGTCGGACTTTTTCCCCCAAAAATCCTTGCGCTACCCCTTAGACAGTACGGTACGCCCCTGCCCTCATTGTGGCGGCAGCCGTCTTAACGAAGTCGCCCGTGCGTTCCGTCTGGGAGACCGTCCCATTCACGAAGTCAGCCGGCTCCCCCTCACATGCTTACGCCCATGGCTCCAGGAACTGCCTTTGAGCGCTGTCCAGAAACATCTCGCCACCCAGGCACAGACACAAATCCTGAATCGCCTGAGTAGTCTCGAAGAGCTTGGCCTTGGCTACCTCACCCTCGAACGGTCAGCCGTAACCCTCGCGGGGGGTGAAATGCAGCGCATACGGCTCGCGCATCAGCTCAGCGCCCCCCTCTCCGGCATCCTTTATATCCTCGATGAACCCAGCGTCGGTCTCCACCCGCGAGACCATCAACGCCTGCTGGACAGCCTGCGCCGCCTGCGCGATCAAGGCAATACGCTCGTTGTCGTCGAACACGACCGCGAGACGATCCTCCAGGCCGACTATGTCATCGATATGGGCCCGGGAGCAGGCACGCAGGGCGGGGAGGTGGTCTACTCGGGGCCACCATCAGGCTTGCTGCATCACCCCTCCTCCTTGACCGGCAGGTATCTCTCCGGACGGAAAAGCATCGCCCCGTTTCGGCCTCGGCGCCCTTTTGCCAAGGGAACTCTGAGCCTCATAGGCGCCCGCGGTCACAACCTCAAAGGGATCACCGCTCAGTTCCCCCTGGGGTGCATCACCTGTGTCACCGGGGTATCGGGCTCCGGGAAAACCACCCTGGTCATCCATACCCTTTACCGCGCTTTGGCCAGGGACCTCTACCACAGTACCCGTCGACCGGCACCGTTTGACCGTCTTGAAAACGCCGAGGCCTTTGGCAAAGTGATCATGGTTGACCAATCTCCACTGGGACGAACGCCCCGGTCGACTCCTGCCACCTATTCCGGGATGTTTTCCGCTATTCGGGAGCTGTTCGCCCAACTGCCTGAAGCCAAAATGCGCGGCTATGGCGCGAAGCGGTTCTCGTTCAATACCAAGGGTGGTCGCTGTGAATCGTGCAAAGGGGAAGGTGTCCAGAATATCGAGATGTTCTTCCTGCCTGACGTGTCGGTAACCTGCCCGGAGTGCGGGGGCCGACGCTACAGTCGCGAGACGCTCCAAGTGCAGTTCAAGGGCTATTCGATTGCGGACATCCTGCAAATGACCCTGGCCGAGGCTTCCGGCCTTTTCAGCAATCTCCCGGTACTCGCACACCGTCTGGAAGTCATGCTCGAAGTGGGATTGGGTTACCTGCAGCTCGGGCAGGCCAGCACCACACTTTCGGCGGGTGAAGCCCAGCGCGTTAAGCTTGCCGTCGAGCTCAGCCGCAAGAACCCGGTTACCACCTTGTATATTTTGGACGAGCCCACCACGGGCCTGCACTTCGACGACATCCAAAGGCTGCTTCACGTCCTCCAGAGGCTGGCAGATCAAGGGCATACCGTGATCATGATCGAACACCATGAGGATGTCATCAAGACGGCCGATTACGTGATCGACCTCGGCCCCGAAGGCGGTGAGGAGGGAGGCTATCTCGTAGCGGAAGGCACCCCCAGGGAGATTGCGGAAAAGGAGAACTCCTATACCGGGAGGTTCCTGCGGCAGGCACGGGATGGAGGCACCACCTGAACGCTCGGTGTCACGGTCGCTGCTGGGATCAAACGGCTGGTGCATGAGCCCGTCCCGACAATGATATACCAGTTTAGGATAGGAAGTTGCATTTCTGTGGGAGCGGCTTTCCAGCCGCGAGTGACGCTCCCATCGCGGCTGGAAAGCCGCTCCCACAGGGTCTCATTAGTCAGGAAGGTTTTCGGAAACGATGCAACTCAACCTTGACAAGTATATTCATTAATATCGGATCACCCTTTCAAGGATGGCACCATGGAAGTCGAAGAGCTGTATCACCATCTGCTGCACCTCGCTCCCCCCTGGACTGTCAGGAAGGTTGTTGCCGAGGCGGCCTCGGCTCGAGTGCTGGTATATCTGGCGCTGGCAGAGGGGACCGTGGCGGCCTGCCCCCACTGTGGCGAAGTCTGCGCCATCTGCGGCCAAACCGAACAAAAGAGCTGGCGCCATCTCAATACCTGCCAGCGGCAGACGCAGCTCTTCGCCAACCTGCCCCTCATAAACTGTCCCGAACACGGCGAACAGTCGGCCGCGTTTCTTCTCGCCGAAGCGGAGGCGCCGGTCACCTTCGCTTTCGCCCAGTGGGTCAGGCAGCTGGCCAAAAGTCTCAAAAACGTTAAGAGGCTCGCAGCGGTCGCCAGGCTCGACCCTGACCTCGTTGAGCGAATCCTGTCACCTTCGGAAGAACGCTCCGCCGCCGGCAAAACCTTGCCGGTGCGCAGCAGTGAACAGTCGGCCACCGGCACGGCACCCGAACCACCCAAGCAGCTCGGCCTCTTTACCCAGAATGATATGATTCTAATCAATCAGGGGCTGCGAGCGCTTAAAATGCTCCAGCCTGAGCAGGCCCTGGATCTTTTCCGAAAACACAGACAGATTTATCCCAAAGGGCCCGAGGTGGCTTCGAAGATCGCCTTGGCGGAATTCCTGCTTCGGGGAATGGCAGAGACCCCACTGGAACCGGTCCCCTTTATCCAATATCGCTGCGGCTTCTGGAACGACCTGGTAGACCACGCCCGCGCCCATGCCTTTAGAAGCAACGACCGCCTCCTTACCGATCTGCAAAAGGCCTACTTCGAAAGCACCATCCGGGAACTTGAGCAGGCGGGTGGAGCCGACGCCCCGATGATGGCGGGGGACATTCCTTCAGGTTATCTCTACCTGCAGGCAGGGCAAGTAGACCGCGCCATCCGCCACCTGCAGGCGCTCATCCCGCAGGTACCTGACCACGCCGCCCTCTATGGGTATCTCGGGGATGCCTACTGGCTTCGAGGCGAAGTAAAAGTCGCCAGGCAATGCTACCGGGAGGGGTGCCTCATCGCTCCCGCCACCCTCGATTGGCATTCTCTGAAAGACGATGAGCTCAGAGAGCTATTGCATGATCTTCAATTGCTCTACGGCTTTGATGAAGCCCTTGCCGCCGCCTGGCTGCCGAGCCACGCCCGCGTCGGCGGCCTTTTCGAACACAAGGCGCTCCGTCCCAACGAGGGTCTGAAGGAGCTGGTCAACGACTATCTCACCCGCCAAAAGGCCCTGGCCAAACGACCAGACCCCATTAAGGCGGCCGAGCTCTTCTTTCGCGCAATGATCCTCTGCGAGAACGAGGAGAGCCTCCGCCTGGTGAAAAAGGTTGACCTCATCCAGATCCGCCGCCTCATGAAACAAACCAGCCCAGACCTCTTCGCCGAATTCCTGGCAACAGTGGTCGCCGCCCGCTGACTCTCGAAGGAATACCTCTTGAGGTTTGCCTTTATCAGGGTTGCTTCCGGGCACCAGGTGGGGCTTGACGATGGCATCTGTCTGCTTTCCTGAATCCTTCCAACCCATGAGGCCCATTCGAGGGCCCGAGATGAAACCGGCGCAGGCGTTCCTGAGGCACCTGCGGCTTTATGTCGGATCTTCAAACCGGTCAAACCAGACTGGGGGACCACTGGCTGCATCACAAGCGAAACCAGGAAAACCTTTAACCAGCTTAGTCCCACCTGCCGTTCGAATACTTTGAGGTGCGGATCGCGGCGGGCAGCGATGGCAAGGCGGATGTGACTTTTAAGGTCAGGTAGTCGAGGAGAGATGGTAGGCGATTGAGTCGAGTTTAATGGTAAAGTCCACATTTTCCACGTGGCAACAGTTGGGAACCTGAATCTGGATGGGGGCAAAGTTCAGAATCCCATTGATGCCCGCCAGCACCAGCTGGTTGGCAACGCTCTGCGCAGCACTTGACGGAGTCGTGATAACGCCGATGTGCACATCGCGCTCCTTCACCACGTCGTCGATCTCATCCAAATGGCTGATCACGAGGCCGTTGGGCAGTCTTCTGCCAACCTTTTGGGGATCAACATCGAAAGCGGCCGTAAAAATGTACCCGTGTCTGATAAAATTCGCATGCCGAATCAACGCTGACCCGAGATTGCCAATCCCCACCATACCAAGGTTCCAGGGACGGTTGAGCCCAAGAATTTCCTTGATCTGATTGAGCAGGTCGCCTACCCGATAGCCTACTCCCCTCACCCCAAATTCACCGAAGTAGGCGAGATCCTTTCGAATTTGCGCCGGGTTCACCGCGCATTGTTTGGCCAGACGTTCCGAGGAGATGACATCGACTTCTTCTTCCAAAAGCTCCTGGAGCGTGCGCGTGTAAATGGAAAGGCGGCTGATGGTAGCCATCGGGATCTTAGCGAATTTCATCCTCAGGACCTCAGTTTATGTCAGCAATTCGAAAGATTGGCGGGTGCAATCGCACAGCGTGTATGTGATAGTGTTCACATTAATTGCCAAAAAAAAGGCCTGGACGCACCAGCAAGGCGGATACAGGCCAGGACAGGGGCTGAAAGGTGCAACCGATTCCTCAGCCCCTGTATTCTGGATCGATGCAGAAGTAATCTGCAGATGCCCGGGCTAGCTGGCCAGACCTACAAACTTCTGGATCAGCGAGCTTACCGGGTTAGCGTAGATAAGGATCAAGGCGATAACGAGAGCATAAATGGCGAGCGACTCGATCATCGCGAGACCGATCAGCATGGTAACGGTCACTTTACCTGAGCTATCCGGGTTGCGGGCAATACCTTCGACGGCGCCTCTAATTGCCATACCCTGGCCAATACCGCAACCATGGGCGGCAATGGCGATGGCCAAGCCGGCGGCGATTGCGGAATAGACGAAAAAGCTGAGCCCCTCCGCCTTCTCAATCGAACCGGCAGGATCCGCCGCCAGAGCAGCAGTCGTCAAACCCATCACGAACAGTGTTGTCAACAACCCAATCCTCTTAGACATGAACCAACCTCCTTTTTGATGTGAACATAAAGCACCAACAACAATGCGGGACAATATAGCAACGCGGCCTTCCTCCAACCCTAACCGCCAATGTTAGTGGGCATGCTCGATGGCGCCGGCAAAGTACATCATGGAAAGCAGGCAGAAGATGAACGCCTGAATAAACCCGGTAAAGAGACCGAGAAACATCATGGGCAGCGGCGCCAGATAGAGCCCCACGAGGAAGAAGAGAATGCCCAGTACTAACTCTTCTCCAAAGACGTTGCCGAAAAGACGGATGGAGAGGCTGAGGACCCGGGCAAGGTGTCCAATGATTTCAATGGGGAAAATGAGGGGCACCAACCACCAGACCGGGCCCATAAAGTGCTTGATATACTTTATGCCATGGAACTTCACCCCAATGACATGGGTGAATACCACCACGATGATGGCACAGGCCCCCGTAGTATTCAGGCTGGCTGTGGGTGCAAAAAATCCGGGGATCATTCCCATGTAGTTGCAGGTGAGAATGAAAAACCCCAGTGTGGCGATCAGAGGAAAAACGAAGCGGCCTTCCTCGCCGGTGACCCCGATCATGAAATCCTCGATCCCAGTGATAGCGACTTCGAAGAAGTTCTGCCCACCTTTGGGAACCATCTCCAAAGTCTTCACGGCCAGCCTGGCACTTACCAGCAGGAAAATCATGGCCACCCACGCATAAGTGACGTGAGGCTGCAGCGCGAATTCGAGGAAGGTGTGGGCCTGATCCGCACCGACCACCGGCAACCCAAGCTTTTCAAACAGGATATTCAAGAAAAGAACCGGATGCTCCATCTCCTAACTCTCCCCCTTTCTCGCATGCCAAACCAAAAGCTCTAAGCCTCCACCAACCAAAATACTCAAGACGACAACCGACAATCCTATCAAAAAAGTGATAGGATCTACCCATCCGAAGTACATCACGCCAAAAACCAAAAACACCGTTGCCAGAAAGCGCAGGTAATAGCTCGCGAAAACGCGTCCCTTTTGGGGGAGCTTCCCCGGTATCCTGAAGGCTTTATTCAGCTGCCATTTGAGCACCCTGAAACTGGCCGTCGCAATGGCCGCGCCCAGAAAAACCCCTATCGCCGTTTGCACCGAGACCAGGATCCATCCCCCCAGCGGCAAAAGCCCCACGAGGATGACGTTGACCAGCTCGATCCGTCGCAGCAGTTGCTCTTCAAAAACTACTTTCTCCACTACCCCTTCGAATCCCGAGTGTCTTCATCCTGCTGACTGCGGGCATAGCGATAGTAGTTGAGAAAACCGGCGACCACCCCCATCACCAGAAACACCAGCGCGAGCTTGTGGCCGGTACCAAACAGCTTGTCCAGCCAGACACCAATGAACAACCCGATGAAAATGGCAAAAACCACCTGAAAACCAATGGAGCTTGCCATCGCCAATTCCCGTAGATACTTCCTTGTCTCATTTTTCATAACGCCACTTCGTGTAAAAGTTCACAGAGTTCCTAGCACACTCCCCCTACCTAGTCAACGCTTTTTTCGGGAATGCGACCCGAAGACGTCTTTAATCTGTTGCAGCGCTTGAGTCGCAGCTTCAATGGTCCGGTCCAGATCTTCCGTCGTATGGGCAGCGCTTATGAAAAAAGCCTCAAACTGAGAAGGTGCCAGATAAATGCCGCGCTTGAGCATCTCTTGAAAGAACAGCGCATACACCTTCGTATCGGACTTCAGGGCCGATGCAAAATCGTCTACCGGCTCATCGGTAAAGAACCCACAGCCAATCGAACCAATGCGGTTCAGGACGACCTCAACCTCAGCCGCTTTCGCCGCATCAGCCAGGCCTTTGGCCAGGTAGGCGCTTTTTTCTTCCAGCGCCTGATAAAAGCCATCCTCCTCCAGAAGCTCCAGCGTTGCCAGCCCCGCGGCCATGGCCAGGGGGTTGCCCGACAGGGTACCCGCCTGATAAACGTCCCCGTCGGGAGCCATCCGTCTCAGAATCTCCCGTCTTCCCCCATAGGCGCCAACGGGCAGCCCGCCCCCAATGATCTTTCCCAGGCAAGTCAGATCCGGCAGGAGTCCGAACCGTTCCTGGGCTCCCCCCGGAGCCAGACGAAAGCCGGTGATCACCTCATCAAAGATCAGGAGGCTGCCGTGCCGGTCGCACAATGCTCTCAACCCAGGCAGGAAATCGGCTTGCGGAAGAACGACCCCCATGTTGGCCGCAACCGGCTCCACAATAATCGCCGCCACCTCCTCCCCCAGGCGAACCATCACCGTCTCAACTTCCGCCAGGTCATTGTATGGCAGGGAGAGGGTATATTGGGCGACCTCTTCGGGGATTCCCGGGCTTCCGGGAATCCCAAGCGTTGCCAGGCCGGAGCCGGCTTTGACCAGCAGACTGTCGCCGTGGCCATGATAGCAGCCGTCAAACTTGACGATACGCTTACGCCCGGTATAACCCCGAGCCAGCCGAATAGCACTCATCGTGGCTTCGGTCCCCGAGCTGACCATGCGCACCATTTCGAGTGACGGGACCATGGCCACCACCTTTCGGGCCATCTCGACTTCCAGCTGCGTGGGCACGCCATAGGACGTCCCTTTCGCCGCCGCAGCCCGCACCGCCGCCACAACCTTCGGGTGGGCATGACCGACAATCATCGGGCCCCAGGAGCCCACGTAGTCAATGAATTGATTCCCATCGGCATCCGTGAGCCGGCAGCCTGAGGCCGCCGCCACAAAGATGGGGCTTACCCCCACGGCACGCCCCGAACGAACCGGACTGTTGACCCCACCCGGCATCCAGCGGCATGCTTCCTCATAGAGTTTCCTCGAGACATCCCATTTCATCGCCTGCTTCATCCTCATTCGATATGAAACCCGACTGCCACCATCATGCATCCCCGCCAGGGGATTGCGCTCTCGCTTTGCTCAAAAGTCGGCCCCTGGATTGTCTCTGACAGCCAGGGTGAGGCACCCAAACGCCCAGCAAATCCCTGCTTTTATACCTGAACTTTCGGGGAATGTGCATCATATTGTGATGAGCGGCTGCTTTGAGTCATATCGGCGTCCCTTCCCACTTGGCGACATCCTCCCCGTCGGAGGGCCGTTTGGAAGGCAGGTGGCGTTTGGGCAAGGAGACCGTGAAGGTGACACCCTCCTTCTCCTGGGCAAACGACAGGACCCCCCCCATACTTTTCACCAGACGGTAGCACAGAGGCAGGCCAATGCTGCGTCCTCCTTCGTCAAAGGGCAGAAAAAGGCTCTCCTGGTTGATGACACCGGGCTCGTGGGAGGGGTTCATGAAGGCAATGTGGATGTTTTGCGCACTTTCAAAGATGTCGACATGCAGGCAGTCTCCTTTTTCCATTGCACTGACGGCATTCTTGACGAGATTGATGAAGACCTGCAAAAGAATATCCGCATCCACCAGCACCTCTTGCAGCCCTGGTTTCTGCGACAAATGATATTCTAATTGTCTCTTCTCCATTTCAAGGGAAAGGAGGTCCAGGCTGCGTTCGACCAGGTCGCTCATGGCATATTCCTGGTAGTGAAGGTCCACCGGGGTCACATAGTTCCTGATCTTATTCACCAGCTTTTCCAGCCGGCAACACTCCTTCACGATAATACCGGCTTCCGGGGAATGGGGGTGGCTCTTTTGCATGCGGCGCGCAAAACCGCCTATGGAAGTCAGGGGATTGCGAATCTCGTGCGCCACCTCCGCACTGATGGCCCCGAGGGTCTTGAGCTTCTCTGCCTGAACCAGGGCCTTTTCATTCAAAACCCGATCGGTGATGTTCACAATCAGGCCTTCCAGCCTGTCAGGGTCACGCTCAAAGGTGGGAACGGATTTTACCAGGCCGTGGATGACATGCCCCCTCTTGTGGACAAAGCGGGATTCGATGGATACGGGTTGTTTGCCGCTGGCAAAAGCGACTCGAAAGAGATGGGACAGACGGTCCCGATCCTGAGGATGGACCCGATCCAGAAGCCAGCCGGAATGGTCCATCGCTTCTTCTGGAGTGAAGCCAAACATTTCATGGCAGCTCTGATTGACGAATTCGAGCTGTAAATCCTTGCGGAGCACAAAGATTACCAGGGGAAGGTTTTGCACGAGATCGAAATAGTGTTGTTCCGCCCTGCGCGTCCGTTCCCGGTAGGCCCTTCGTTCCTCGAACCTGCTCAGACAAAAGGTGATTTGCGCCGTCGAAAAAGGTTTGGTCAGGTAGTCGTGGACACCGACCTTGATGGCCTGCAGCGCGTTATCAAAGGTCCCGTATCCGGTCATGATGATCACTTCACACGCCGGATCCTGCTCCTTCAAGATAGTGGCGAGCTTAAGACCGTTGATTTCCGGCAGATTGATGTCAACAAACGCCAGATCCACCCCATGCCGACGTGCTATGTCCAAGGCTTCGCGGGGAGTTCCGCAGGCGAGAGGCTGATAGCCCCCTTCTTCCAGGAAAGAGGCGATCAGGCTGCACAGGGCGTCGTCGTCGTCAACGACCAGGATTCTTCCCTTGGCGGTAACCGGCGGGTACATCCGTTCGACCTCCGCAACTGCCCATGGATCCTCGAAAGGGCCGGAGGGGTCATGCCCTCCTACCGAGATATGGGCTCAAGAAATGGCTCCTGTGGCCGCCGACAAAAGCGGCCCACGCTTCCCGCCCATGAGGCAGGTCCCTGGTGAGGTTGAGAAGGTTCAGGCATTACCGGCATTGATGCAGCGCGCCAAGACACCGTCTAGGACTCGATGGGCGTGATTTCGTATTGTTCAAGGTGCAGGCTCGCTTCCCCCTTGATCATGATCCTTGCCTGCAGACGTTCCTCCACTCTTTCGAGAGGTCCCCGCTCTTCGTCATAAAACCTGGCAGCAACATCGGGATGAACCACGACCATGATCTCGCGCCCAAAATGGTCGCTTCGTTCCCGTTCTAATTCCCTCAGGATCTCGTAGCACACCGTCTGCTTTGACTTCAGGTGCCCTTCTCCCTCACAATAGAAACATGATTCACAAAGCAAGCGCCCGATGCTCTCCTTGGTCCGCTTGCGCGTCATTTCGATCAGACCCAGATCCGACATCCGGAGGATGTTCGTTTTGCTCTTATCCTTTCGTGTCGCTTCCTTGAGGGCATTGAAGACCTTTTCGCGATTGCTTTCCTTTTCCATATCGATGAAGTCGATGATAATGATCCCGCCGATATTCCTGAGGCGCAACTGATAGGCAATCTCTTTAACCGCCTCGAGATTGGTTTTGAGGATCGTCTCTTCCAGATTGCGCTTACCCACGTAACGCCCGGTGTTGACATCAACCGCGGTCAGGGCTTCGGTCGTCTCAATGACGATATAGCCGCCCGACTTTAACCAGATCTTCTTGCTGAGGGCCCGTTGAATTTCCATTTCAATGCCGTAGGCGTCAAAAATCGGTTCTTCTCCGTCGTACAGTTCCACCGCCGTCGCGAGGGAAGGCAGGAAGGTTTCGGTGAAGTTAAGGACCTTTCGGTACTCGCTTTCCGAGTCAATCACGAGCCGGTCCACCTCTTTGGTGAAAAGGTCACGCACCGCCCGGAGGGTGATATCGAGCTCCTGGTAAACCAGCGAGGTTGCGGAAGCGTGTTCGGCACGCCGTTGGATGCTCTGCCAGAGTTTGAGCAAGAAATCCACCTCGGCCTCGAGCTTCTCTGACTCAACGCCTTCGGCCGCGGTCCGGACAATGAAACCACAAGCGGGAGGTTTCATCACACACATGAGATCGCGTAAGCGTTTTCGTTCCTTCTCATTTTCGATTCGTCGGGAAACACCAACATGATCCATGGTAGGCATGAGCACCAGGAGACGTCCCGGAAGAGTGATATGGGTCGTGATGCGGGCGCCCTTGTGCCCGAGGGGTTCCTTGGCCACCTGAACCAGGATTTCCTGACCCTCCTGAAGGCGGTCCTGAATCGGCACGTCGTTATAGTTTTGCTGCAGATCAAGAACGGGTTTACGCTCTTCGGCGGCGGGTTCGCCATTGTCTTCGGTCTTTTCCTCGTCGTTTTCGAGGGAGCAGGAATTCATGAACAGTTGTTCGAGGTCGGTCACGGGATGTTGCACATCGCTAACATAGAGAAAGGCAGCCTTTTCCAGGTTGATATCGACAAAGGCTGCCTGCATTCCGGGAAGCACCCGCACGACTCTGCCCTTATAGATATTCCCCCCGATGCCGCGATCGGAGGTCCGTTCGACATAGAACTCCGCAACTTGCCCGTTTTCAACCAGGGCTACCCTTGTTTCATAAAAATCAGCGTTTACGATAAGCTCCGAGGACATATCCTTCTTCCTCCTGCTCGGTGAAGGGCACAGCCGCTATCTTGCAAATCCGGCACCCCCCAAAAGCCTCCTGAGGTTCTTCCAATAGATGCTGCAGGATTGCCGCAGGTCTGAAGGTCCTTTCCGATCCCTCACAGACATCAAGCTCCAGAGAGGATTCATCCAATTGGCGGACATCAAGGAGGACCTCACCCAGCGTCGCTCTGATTTCCCCCTTCTTGGTCTTCTTGCTCAGCATTTCCATCGTCCGTTTGGACCACCCCTGCAGAATACGATGCACCCGCCACGCGATGAGATCGGAGACAACATACGTCACACGCCGATAAGAAGGCTGCTGAAACGTCTTTTCGACCCAAAGCAACTCCTTGATTTGCAGACCCGTTGGTAACTGGGCATCCAACAGGGACCTTACCTGCCCCGCTTCGAGCTTTCGAGAAAGACTCAAATAGCCTTCTTCGATCTGGCTTTCCAGACCCAATGGCAGCGCCTCAACAAAGGAAAGCTTGACGTGGGGGTGGAACCCGTGCGTGTAGACTGCCGGCAGCCCTGCTCGCCGCATCGCCCGGCTGAAGCTTTGTGCCACCTCCAGCTGTCCGAAAAAGCGTCCGGCCCCGGTCTTACTGAAACGGAACCAGTATAAATGAGAGGCCTCTTCGCGTTCAGAAAAACCTTGCGCCTTGGCTGCCAGGGGTTGTTGGCGGGCACGGTAAAGTTGGGGTTGAATCGTCTTGTGATCACAGACGCCACACTGCCCACACCGGCCCGAGCGGCAGTCTTCCGTGAATTGTCCCTGCAAGGCTCGTCGATACTCCTCAACCAGGTAATTCTTCGAGACCCCAGCCGACAGATGGTCCCAGGGAAGCACCTCTTCCAAGGATCGCTCCCGCGTTGCATAATGGGCAGCATCAATACCCGTATCGGCAAAAGCCTGGCGCCATAAATCCTCGCGAAAGACCTCGGACCAGCCATCGAAGCGAGCCCCCAGTTCCCAGGCATGCATGAGCCCCCGGGCCAGGCGACGATCACCCCGGGCAAACACTGCCTCCAGAAAACTGTGCCCGGGATCATGCCATTTCATGCGCAACCCGGGTCGCCTGAGACGACCTTTCAGGTCATCGAGATACTCTCTGATGGTGGGCTCAGCAAGCTGGACGCTCCATTGGAAAGGCGTCTGTGGTTTGGGCACAAAGGTGGAGATCGAGACATTGACCGAAGACCGCGTCGGCTTGGCCAGCTTCCAGACATCCAGGCAAAGTCTCACCAACGCATCCAGGTCCGAGAGGCCCTCGCTTGGCAGGCCGATCATGAAATATAGTTTCAGAAGACGCCAACCGAGCTTGAAAGCATTTCCCGCTGTTGCGATCAAATCTTCATCGAGGACGTTCTTGTTGATCACTCGGCGCAACCGCTCACTTCCTGCTTCGGGAGCAAGGGTAAAACCGGTCTTGCGGACTTGCCGAACCAGCGTCATGAGCTCAGGAGTAAGCGTCCCCACCCTCATCGAGGGGAGCGATACCGCTATCTTCTGAGGCAGAAAGCGATCCATCAGCGCGGCCAGAAGTGGTTGCACCTGGCAGTAGTCACCGGTACTCAGAGAGAGCAGCGAAACCTCCTCAAACCCGCTGCTGGCCAACGCTGACGCGGCCCGCTCCAGAACGACTTGCGGCTCACGCTCACGCACCGGTCGATAAACAAACCCGGCTTGGCAGAAGCGGCAGCCCCGGGTGCAGCCTCGAGCGATCTCCAGCCCCAACCGATTGTGCACGATTTCCAGGGTAGGGACCAGAGGTTTGACAGGAATGGGTGAGCCCCTGTCGAGGTCGGGAATGAGACGCTTGGTCACGCTCGGTTGATCGGGATAGCGCGGCAGGACCTCAGCGATGGTACCCTCAGGTCGGTAAGAGACATCGAAAAAGGCCGGCACATAAACTCCCCCAATCTTCCTTATTTCTTCAAGGAAATCATGCCGCCTGACCCTTCGCGACCGCCAGTCGAAGAAGACCTCGACCAGCTCGCTCAGCACTTCTTCAGCTTCACCCAGGACAAAGAAATCGAAGAACGCCGCCAGCGGTTCGGGATTGAAGGCACACGGTCCTCCCCCGATCACCCATGGATCCCTCTCGGTACGAGCTTCGCTGAGCAAGGGTATCCCGCCCAGGTCAAGCATCGTCAGCATATTGGTGTAGCTCAGCTCGTATTGAAGACTGAAGCCGACAAAGTCAAAATCACGGAGCGGGCGTTCGCTCTCCAGCCCTCTCAATGGTTCGCCCGTCATTCTGAGGTTTCTTTCAAGATCTATCCATGGCGCAAAAACTCGATCCGCCGCGACTCCATCAATCTGGTTCAGGAACTCATAGAGCAACTTCAGCCCCAGGTGACTCATCCCGACTTCATAAACATCGGGGAAGGCCAACGCAAAACGCAACCGGGCCTTCTCAAAATTCTTGCGAAAGGCATTGATCTCATTGCCCACATAACGGCCAGGCTTCTCAACACCAACCAGACATTTTTCCATAAGGCTAGAAACCAGCTCGATGCCGTCGCCTCAACCTTTCGCGATCGGCTCAGTGCGCTCAGGACAGAGACCGGGCGCGTTATTCCAAAAGATCCTCAAAGCCTCAACGGTATTCAGAACACCTGCGACAAGTCCCTAAAAGAGAAAAATATACTTTTCCATTTCCTGACCCGTCAACACAAAACGTTGGGATTTCACCGGGCAGCTTTGCCTCGATAGCAGTCTTCTCCGATCCGACAAGGCACTGCTGACCCCTGGGGGGGATGGAATCGTGGAAAGGATTGGCTGGACTGGGTAGGGAAATCCCGAATGAGGCCCGGGAACTCACTCGGGATTTCAGTAATGATCAGAAAGTGCCAGCGGCTGGCATCAGCACACCGCTACCAGTTGAACACCTGGTCGAGTTCCTCATCCTTCACCTGAAAAGTGATATTGTGAGGACCAACCGGTTCCGTCGTGAAGAACCTGGGCAGCCGATCATGCTCAGCCGTAAAGCCTGCCCGGGCATTGAAGTCTCTCTCCGTCTTGAGGATTTGCTTGCCAAGGGCAACCACATCGTCGCCGGTAAGCGCCAAGCCATAGAAAGCATTGAGCATGTCGATGAGAGCCTGGAAGGTTTCAGGCTGATCCAGAACCGCAAAGGCGATGAAGAGGCACATACCGGTTGCATCCACCGCAGCGGTTGCCACCTGCAGATTCCGCGACAGTTCGATCTGACCTTCAGGCTTCAGCGGATCAACAAACCCGCCAACTTTTAGAATATTCGTGGCAATACAGTAACCGGCGGTGTGATCGGCACCCATCGGCGTCGTGGCATAAGTTACCCCAATCCCCTGGACGGCCCGCGGGTCGTAGGCCGGCAGGGCCTGATTCTTGACCACGGGGACCCGCTCAACCCCAAACACTTTCCCGGTGGTCCCCGCTCCGGACCCCAGAATGCGGCCCAAAGGAGTGCCCTTGCCAACCTCTTCGACCAGCCTGATCGCCCCTTCGGCATCACCAAACTTGATCAGCCCGGCGTCCATGGCCACCCCAATGGTCACTCCCATCTCGATGGTATCCAACCCGTAGTTGTCGTCCAGAAAATCCATCTTCGCGATGGCATCCAAATCACTGATGCCACAGTGCCCGCCATGAGACCAGGTGGTTTCGTACTCGGGTTGCTTGCTCAGGAATTTGCCATCCTTGTCGTAGTAGGTCCCGGAGCAGCGAATCACACACCCCCGGTGGCACCCATGCGTTGCAGCCCCTTTCCCGCCACGGGCATTCTCCGTTTCCGCCTGGGTCTCACCGCTGATCTTGTGAGCCTCCGGGAAACGGCCCACCTTGAAGTTGGTAGTAGGATATCCCCCGGCTTCGTTCAGGATGTTCGTCAGCACATTGGTGCCATAGGCCGGAAGCCCTTGCCCGGTGACCGGATGATTGCGCAAACCATCCACGAACTTCTTGTTGGCTTCCTTGAATTTCTCGGGGTCTTTGGGGGCGCGCATTTTCATCCCCGTGTCATCCAGCACGATCACTTTCACGCCCTTGGCACCCATGACCGCCCCAACCCCACCACGGCCGGCATGCCGCGTGGGTCGAAGCTCCATGTCGGTAATGGCAATCGTTGAGTTGCACATCTTCATCTCACCGGCAGTGCCGATGGAGATGCAGGTGATCTTATCCCCATATTCTACCGTCATCTTGGCAACCAGATCGTAATTTGGCAACATCTTTAGACTGTTATCAATAGATACCTTCACACCATCTTTGTTGATCAGGACCTTGTAGAGATCATCGCCCTTCGGACTCCCCTCGAGGATGATCGCCGCATAGCCCAGTCTTGCCAAAACCTGAGCTGCCTGGCCCCCCGAGTTGGCCTCTTTGATGCCACCCGTCAGCGGGCTCTTGCACCCAACCGAAAGCCGACCGGACATAGCCGCAGCCGTCCCGCTCAACATTCCCGGGGCAATAACCAGCTTGTTTTCTGCGCCGAGAGGATGGCAGAGCGGGGGTACCTCTTTTGCCACAATGGCTGAAGTAAGCGCTCGACCGCCCATCCCGGCGTACTCGCCGAGAGGCTCTTCACTTACTTTCGGCCCACCTGCCGCCCCCATGTCAATTCGCAAAATCTTGTCCATCAGCTTAACCCTCTATTCTTTCTTGTCAGCAATCAGTCTGTTCTGTTTGTGCTCCGGCACGCTTTCCCCAGCCAACCTGGGGTCGTGTCCCCGGAGCATTGTCGGCAGAGTCCTCCCCCCCTCGCTGTGCGAACCAGAAGGGAGGGCCCCACACTCTGGCACCTTTCGGCGGAACTTCCCCGGGGAAACCGCCTGACAGGGTAATCACATGGCCCACTTGTAAATCTTGATGACATCATCCAGCGTGGGACAACGAGGATTGGTAAGCCCGCAGGCATCCTTTTGAGCGTTCTCGGCCATGGTCTTGAGGTCTTTTTCCTTAACGCCCAGTTCCTTCAGGCCGG
>CAZDKX010000062.1:10440-18976 GCA_964505935.1 uncultured Syntrophobacteraceae bacterium | reverse complement strand
ACGCAGCGGGCAGCCTTGGTGGCAATCAGGGTCTCCATCTGGATCACGTTGAGGACCAGGGTTTCCAGCAGCTGCGCTTCGATGATCGGGGCCGTCACCTCGAGCACCGGCTCCTGTGCAAAGAAGATGCGCCCCTCGGGAATCCCTCTGACGGTCCCGGTAAACCGAAAGGTTTCGAGATACTTCAAGAAGGCGTGTGGAAACTTCCCCGTGGAGGCGATGTACTCGATGGACGAGTCGCTGAACCGCAGCTGCGGGATGATCTCTTTGAGGTGCTCCAGTCCTGCGGAGACGAACCAGGCGCGCAGGGGATGCTCCCTGATGAAGAGGCTGAAAGTCGCCTCCTCATCCATCCCCTCCGCCAGATAGCTGGCCGCCATGGTCAATTCGTACAGGTCGGTCAGAAGTTCCGGTTCATATTGTTGCCAAATCGTCATGGCAGCCCTCTTGGTGAAAAAAGTGCTGAGTTCCGGGTGCTGAGTGCTGAGTTGAACACGGTCATTGGCAGCGTTTTCCTGTGAAAGACCATTCGTCATGCCGGTGAAAACCGGCATCCAGGCTGTCTTCTGGATTCCGGCTGGAAGCATGCCGGAATGACGATGTTGTGTCCCGGATGGCTTTCATGGTTTGTTGTGACCCTCGGTCATGGCGGTTCGCGGAAGCGCTCAGCGTCTTCGTCGCGTTGGCATCCAATCGTGGGACCGATCTCCCGCATGCTCCTTGCGACCAGCGGCGGTCTCACGCCGCCGCTGCTTCGACCAGGCGTGCCCCATAAACCCGTTTCATCCGCTTGAGAGCAAAGCCATGGAATTCAGGGTCAAAATCCGCCACCGCATCGATGGGAATGACCACGGCATAATCGTGATTCCGCAGGTCTCCGGCGGTATCCATGACGCAAATGGAGGTGCACACGCCGGTGATCCAGATTTCATCAGGCTTGAGCGATCTCAGGTAGGTCTCCAAGTCGTTGCCGAAAAGCGCGCTGAAACGCGTCTTGCCCATTACGACACTGCCCTCGGGCGGCGTCAGCTCGGGAATGATCTCGCCGCCCCAGCTGTCTTTGACGGCATGGGCGGCAAACAGCTCGAACTCCTTGTCATCCTGAGCGTGAGCGTCGTTCAGGTAGGCAATGGGCTGCTTTTCCGCCGCGAATCGGTCTACCAGCCCCCGGATGACAGGGATGATCTTCCGTGCCTCATCCCCACAGTACAAAGCACCTTTGGGGTCCATGAAATCATTGAGCATATCGATGACCATCAGCAGCCTCCGGGCCATAGCCACCCTCCTCCCGTATCAGCCATTCACCGCAATTCTGCGTATCGCTTTAATCTCACTGGTACTTTATCAAAAAATGGTTTCATTTGTCACCGGATCTCACTATAATTTTTTCTCCCCATTGCCGGTAGCAGTGTTGCAGGGGGGTGCTACCGGGGACAAGGACTGAGAAGCTGGGGTTCCTGCCATGCAATTCGAACGCATCGCCGTTCTCACCCGGGACCAGTACCGCGAGGCGGAGGAACCGTACGGTTTTGAGTGGCGTGACCAGCGCTTCGAGATTGCGTCGATATTGGATCGATGGTACGAAGGCCATCTGGAGGCGAAGCGTATGCCGCTCCGCTATTTCAAAGTGAAGACCCGTGACGGCGGACAGTATATCCTGCGCTATCACGAGTTTTTTCGGTCCTGGAGCATTCTGGTGCCAACTCGACTTGCGGAAACTGAAGAAAATGGTGATTGCTGAGAAGGTGTTCGACAAGGGGAATCGGTGGCAAGGATTGCGGTGATTGATGGTCAGGGCGGCGGCATCGGCGCCGCGATTATCAGGAGAATCAGGGAAGCCTTCGGCGAAAAGGTGGAAGTCTGGGCCCTGGGGACCAATGCCATTGCCACCTCCCAGATGATGAAAGCCGGTGCCAATCGGGGTGCTACCGGGGAAAACGCCGTCTGCCAGAGTGTCCAGCGGGTCGATGCCATCACCGGCCCTATCTCCGTGCTGCTCTGTCACGCCATGATGGGCGAAGTCAGCACGCGGATGGTCGAGGCCATTGCCTCCGCCCCGGCAACCAAGCTCATGCTGCCGCTGACCCAGGAACCCCTGGTAGTGGTCGGGACGGTCCGAGAACCCCTGCCTCACCTTGTGGAAAAGCTGGTTTCCGAGCATCTCCCCGCCCTCTTCTCCCCCGAGTTGGGTCCCAAATGCCGCTGACCGATTCATCGCCCACCCCGCACCTGATCCTGGGGGGCGCCAAGAGCGGCAAAAGTACCTACGCCGAGACGCTCGTGGCGGCGTTCCCGGCACCTCACCTCTATATTGCGACCGCTCAGGTGCTCGACGACGAAATGGCACACCGCGTTCGAGTGCACCGCAAGCGGCGGGAACACTCCTGGGAGACCATTGAAAGCCCCCTCGACCTGGTGCCTGCCCTCAGGGCCTGCCAGGGACGGCAGCAGCCTGTGCTGGTGGACTGCATTACCCTGTGGCTTTCCAATCTGCTGCTTCAGACCCCTCCCCAGGACCCGGAGGAAGCGGTGAGCGAACTGGTGGCGTTCCTGAAGACCGTCCCGTTTCCTCTCTTTCTCGTTGCCAATGAAGTGGGCGGAGGCATTGTTCCCGATAATCCCCTGGCGAGAAGGTTCCGCGATCTGGCCGGACTCGCCAACCAACAAATGGCGGCAGTCTGCCCCGTCGTCACCCTGGTGGTCGCGGGACTGCCGCTGCGCCTGAAATGAGATCATGTGGAACCAGTTGAACCTCGCGGTCTCCTTTCTGACCATTCTGTGTCTGCCGTTTGCGCCGTCGCGGGCGGCGACCCCGGCGGACCTGGCCGGGAGCTTTTCCTGGTTTCCCCTGGTCGGGCTCATCCTCGGCCTTTGCGCGACAGCTCCTGCTTATCTCCTTGCCGGTGCGCCTCCTCTGATGCTGGCCGTGCTCGTCACCGCCCTCCTGGCTTTCCTGACACGGGGCCTTCACCTGGACGGGCTCGCCGATGTGGCCGACGGGCTCGGCGGCGGCTACACTCCCGAACGTCGTCTCGAGATCATGAAAGACAGTCGCACCGGCCCCTTTGGGGCGCTCGCCCTGATTTTTGCGGTGCTCTTCAAGGTGGCCGCCCTGCATACGCTCATCCTCGGCCACTGCTGGTCCGGGATGCTCATGGCGCCGGTCCTGAGCCGCCTGGCAATGGTGCTGGGCGCTTACCAAATGCCCCATGCGCGCAAGGTGGGTGGACTGGCTACCCCTTTCCTCGAAAACATGACCGTTCGCCAGCTACTGGTGGCGGGTTTGCTGGCGGTCGCCATCACGGTCTGCTGTGACCTGAAATTTGCGCCCCTTGCTCTGGGCATCATCGCCTGCTGTGCCTGGCTGGCACGGTTGCTGGCCCGTCGCTGGCTGGGCGGTATGACCGGAGACGTATTGGGCGCCTTGAATGAGGTGGCCGAGGTCGCCCTGTTGGCGGCTGCGGTCGGATACTGGGGAGGCCATGCAAGCTGAGGAGTTTAGAGCCATGCCGGGGACCGAGCGGACGCATGTACAGGTCCTGCACGCCCTTAAAGAAAACATGGGACGCTATGTTTCCGGCATCAGCCTGGCGTCCCGGCTGCACTTGACCCGCACGAGCATCTGGAAGCACATCCGGAGTCTCAGGGGGCTGGGCTATCAGATCGAGAGCCACCCCAGGGCAGGCTACAAGCTGGCAGCCGTTCCCGACCTGCTCATTGCTGAGGAAATCGTCCCGTCCCTCACGACTTCATGGCTGGGGCGTTCCTACTACCACTTCACCCGCATCGGTTCCACCAATGACCAGGCCCTGCAGCTGGCGGCGCGGGGAGCGGCGCACGGCACGGTGGTGGTGGCCGAGGAACAGACGCAGGGCCGAGGCCGCCTGCAGCGGCTCTGGGTATCGCCGGCTGGCTGCGGCATTTATCTCTCCATGATTCTCACGACCCCTCTGCCCGTCCAGGAAGCCCCGCAGCCGGGCATGGTCGTCGGGCTGACGCTGGTCAAGGTGCTGCGGGAAAAATACGGGCTCGAGGCGGCGATCAAGTGGCCCAACGATGTCCTGGTTAACGGCAAGAAGCTGGCCGGCATTTTGGCCGATATGCAGTCGGACCAGGACACCACGCGCTTCATGGTGATCGGCCTCGGGATCAATGCCAACTATCGGGAGCGCGATTTTGCAGGACCGTTCCGCTACCCGGCCACTGCTCTGGCCCTCGAACGCGGCGCACCGGTCAACCGCTGCAAAATGCTCCTCGACTTTCTCCACCGCTTTGAGACCGAATATGATCGTTTCTTAGAGAATGGCTTTGGCTCAATGCTCCCCGAATACGAACAGGCTTCAGCGCTCCTCGGCAGGCAGCTCAAAATCCAGTCCGGCAAGGAAGAACTGGCAGGAAAGGCTTTGGGATTCACCCGCGAAGGGGCGCTCCGCCTGGAGGAAAGCGACGGGCGTGAGCGAGTGGTCTGGGTTGGGGACGTGCTGCGAGTGGAGGGAAGTTTCTAGATCTATTCCATTGCGAGGGGAGCGTGCCAGCCCAAGGGGCCTACGCTATGCTCCCCGAGCACGCTCGTTTGCTTCCTGCTTACGCTTGCACTCGATACACAGCGTCGTCACCGGCCGCGCTTTCAGACGATCAATGCCGATATCATCGCCGCAGGCTTCACAGATTCCAAAAGTCTCATCGTCAATGCGTTGCATGGCCTCACGAATCTTCATGATGAGTTTCCGTTCCCGATCGCGGATCCGCAGCAGAAAATTGCGGTCGGATTCGAGCGTTGCCCGATCGGTGGGATCCGGAAAGGTCTCTTCCGTATCGGTCATACCCGCCACGGTTTTTTCAGCTTCGTCGATGAGTTCATTCAATCTGTTGGTCAAGATCTCTTTAAACAAAAGCCGCGTTTCTGTATCCATGCAGCACCCCCGTGGATTGGAAAGCTTCTGGCTAACATACTGGCGCGCAAGAGTAAAGTAAAATCCGTCGACAAAAGGTCACCGAGAGCGCTGATACGTCCCGCTTTTGCCACCGCTTTTATGGTTTAGCTGGATGTCCGTGATCTTCATGCTGCGCTCAACCGCCTTGCACATGTCATAGACGGTCAAGGCCGCGGTGGTCACCGCCACCAGTGCCTCCATTTCGACCCCGGTGCGATCCCTGGTTTTGACAAGCGAGAAGACCGTGATTTGGTTCCGCTCGGGCTCGGCGGAAAAATCGATTTTGATCTCGGTCGGTTGGAGCGGGTGACAGAGAGGGATCAGGTCGGAAGTTTTCTTCGCAGCCATGATGCCCGCCAGCCGAGCAGCCTCAAAGACATTCCCTTTGGGAAGGTCCTGGTCCAGAATTCGCTGCAGGGTTTCACGAGACAAGACAATGGTGGCTTCGGCCCCCGCTTCCCGCTGGGTTATCGCCTTCTCGCCCACATCCACCATCCGCAGGCGTCCTTCCGCGTCGATATGCGTCAGTTCCGGTTTGCTTTCCGTCATGCTCGTCTTTTCACCCTTCACTTTTCACTCTTCACCTAATCACTCACTCACCACATACAAATAAACGACCAGATCTCCCGGCGGTGTCCACGGACTCTGGCGGTCCCCTTCGCCGGCAAGGCGCAGTCTTGTCCCCTCCCGGCTACCGGGTGGGACGGATACGGTAAGAATACGCGTTTCCTCCACCTCCCGTTGGCCATGGCAAACGCCGCACGTTGGCGAAAGCGTCCTGCTGCCGTACCCCATGCAGGCCTGGCAGTAGACCATCCGCTGAAAGACGATCTCTTCTTGCGTTCCCCTGAGGGCATCGCTCTCAAGAATCTCCAGATCAAACCGCAGGTCGACGCTTCGCTCAGCCCTCGGCCAGGCGCCAACCTTCACGCCAAAGGCTTCTTTGAGGATCTCCTCGACGGTTTGCGAGGAAGTCTCTCTCACCCCGGATGGTGCATTACGACGCTGGCGGCGGACACCGGTTCTGGACTTGGCGTAGTGCCGCGCTTTGTCGTACCGACCTCGTTTCGAGGGGTCAACAAGGTTTTCGTACGCCTCGAGAGCTTCCCTGAAGCGCTCCGCCGCCATGGGATCATGGGGATTGCAGTCGGGGTGCCAGCGCAAAGCCAGCAGGCGGAAGGCACGCTTGATCTCCTCCTGGCTGGCACGAACCGACACCCCCAGAATTTTGTAATAGCAGGTTGCCATGAACCCCACCATCAAGGCCGCCGACCTATGTCGCTCCGGCCGGAAAAATGACTCCATCACTGGTCTGCCAATGCTAACGGGCAAAAGCCTTGAGGCTTCATTGTAAAAGGAAGATCCCCATAAAACAAGATGCCGGAGTCTCATGGGGTGGGGTCAAGCGGTTGCCCGGATGGCAAAAGGCGGGCGTAAAGCCCGCCTCGACAGTCCCATCCATCCTTCGACCTTCTGTGGTTCGTTGTTCGATATGGGATATTCGATCTTCGCGGTTACTTGATGTCCGCATGATAGTGCTGGAGGGACTTGACCCGGCTGCGTCCGCCGCGAAAGGCGGCAATACCCTTGGCCGCCGCGACGGCCGCCGCGACGGTCGTGAGGTAGGGCACCTTGTACTTGATGGCAGCCTTGCGGATGTAGGAATCGTCATACTTGCTCAGTTTTCCCGCCGGGGTGTTCACCACGAGGTGGATCTCCTTGTTCTTGATGGCGTCGACGATGTTGGGGCGCCCTTCGTGCAGCTTGTCGATGCGCTCCGAGGCAATGCCGCTTTCCACCAGGAACTGATGCGTCCCCCGCGTGGCCTTGATCTTGAATCCCAGGTCGGCGAAGCGCCGGGCCGCGGTCAGGACGGCCTGCTTGTCGGTATCGGCCGTGGTGATGAGCACCGTGCCTTCGGTGGGTAGACGCTGCAGCGCCCCTTCCTGGGCCTTGAAGTAGGCCTGCCCGAAGGAATCGGCCATCCCGAGGACTTCGCCGGTCGAGCGCATCTCCGGACCCAGAATCGGGTCCACTTCCGGAAACATGTTAAACGGAAAGACCGCTTCCTTGACGCCGAAATGAGGAATGTGCCGGGGTTTGAGATTGAGGTCGGTCAGCTTCTTTCCCAGCATGAGCTGGGTTGCCAGGCGGGCCATGGGGATGTTGCAAACCTTGGAGACCAGCGGTACGGTGCGGGACGCGCGCGGGTTGGCTTCCAGAACGTACACCGCATCGTTGGCAATGGCATACTGCATGTTCATGAGGCCGACCACGTTCAGTTCCATGGCAATTCTGCGAGTATAGTCATAGATGGTGTCGAGATGCCGGGCCGGGATGCTGATGGGAGGAATGACACAGGCCGAATCCCCGGAATGGACGCCGGCCAGTTCGATATGCTCCATCACCGCGGGAACGAAGGCATCGGTCCCGTCGGCAATGGCGTCGGCTTCGGCTTCGATGGCGTCTTCGAGGAACTTGTCGATGAGGATGGGCCGATCCGGGGTAACACCCACAGCGGCGGCCACGTAGTGTTCGAGCATCTCGCGGTCGTGCACCACCTCCATGCCGCGCCCGCCCAAGACATAAGAAGGCCTCACCATGAGCGGGTAGCCGATGCGCTCGGCCACCTCGAGGGCCTCCCCGAGCGTGCTCGCCATCCCCGATTCTGGCATGGGGATGCCCAGCTTCTTCATCATCTGCCGGAAGCGGTCGCGGTCCTCGGCAAGATCGATGGCGTCGGGAGAAGTGCCCAGGATCTTCACGCCGGCCTCAGCCAAGTCGCGGGCGATATTGAGCGGGGTCTGCCCGCCGAACTGGACGATCACTCCTTCCGGCTGCTCCTTTTCGTAGATCCCGAGCACATCCTCGACCGTAACCGGTTCGAAGTAGAGCTTATCGGAGGTATCATAGTCGGTCGAGACGGTCTCCGGATTGCAGTTGACCATGATGGACTCGAAGCCCTCGTCACGGAGGGCGAAGGCGGCGTGAACACAGCAGTAGTCAAACTCGATCCCCTGTCCGATGCGATTGGGGCCGCCGCCGAGGACCATGATCTTGCGGCGGTCGCTGGCAGGGGCCTGGTCCGGAGCGTTGTAGGACGAATAGTAGTAAGCGGCGTTTTCGACCCCGCTGACCGGCACCGCATGCCACCCCTGCACCACGCCCAGGGCTTTGCGCCGGCTGCGGATCTCGCTCTCCTTGAGGCCCAGCAGTTGAGCCAGGTAGCGGTCGGAAAAACCGTCTTGCTTGGCCTGACTCAAGAGCTCGTCCGGGAGCTTTTGGCCGCGGTAAGTCAGGATCTCCTCTTCGAGGGTCACCAGTTCCTTCATCTGCTGCAGGAACCAGGGCTTGATGTAAGTCTTCTCATAGAGGGTCTCGATGGCTGCCCCTTTGCGCAGGGCTTCATAGAGGAGGAAATGCGTTTCACTCGAAGGAAAGACCAGTCGCTCCATCAGCTCCTCGAGGGGCGTCTCCCTGAAATCCCTGGCGAATCCCAGCCCGTGACGGCCGTTCTCGAGCGACCGGATGGACTTCTGAAAGGCCTCCTTGTAGGTCTTGCCGATGCTCATCACTTCGCCGACGGCCCGCATCTGGGTGCC
>CAZDKX010000062.1:5182-10340 GCA_964505935.1 uncultured Syntrophobacteraceae bacterium | reverse complement strand
TGGGCGAACTGGATGTTGGTGCCGCCGATGACTTCAATGGCTTCGACAATGTCGTAGGAATGTTTTTGGAGCCGCTCCTGCAGCTTCGGATCGATGGTCAGCATGGGTGCGGTGCAGTAGGAATCCCCCGTGTGGACCCCCATGGCGTCGACATTCTCGATGAAACAGACGGTGATGCGCTGATTCTTGGCATCGCGCACCACTTCGAGCTCGAGCTCCTCCCAGCCGAGCACCGACTCCTCGATGAGGACCTGGCCGATGAGACTGGCCGAGATGCCGCGGCTGGCCACGGTGCGCAGTTCCTCCACATTGTAGACCAGGCCGCCCCCGGTGCCGCCCATGGTGTAGGCCGGGCGCACGACCACCGGGTAGCTCAGCTCGGCCGCAATCCGTTCGGCCTCCTCGACGGTGAACGCCGCCTCGCTCCTGGGGAGCGCAATGCCCAGCCGATTCATGGTCTCCTTGAAGGCAATGCGGTCCTCGCCCCGTTCGATAGCGTCGGCCTGGACGCCGATGATCTTGACGCCGTAGGCCTCCAGGACACCCTTGCGGGAGAGTTCGGCGGTGAGATTCAAGCCGGTCTGGCCGCCGAGGTTGGGCAGAATGGCGTCGGGTCGCTCCTTCTCGATGACCTTTTCCATGAATTCGAAGGTCAGGGGTTCCACGTAGGTGGCATCCGCCATCCCGGGGTCGGTCATGATCGTCGCTGGGTTGGAGTTTACCAGCACAATCTCATACCCAAGCTTGCGCAGGGCCTTGCAGGCCTGGGTCCCGGAATAGTCGAATTCGCACGCCTGCCCGATGATGATGGGGCCGGAACCAATGATCATGACCTTCTTGATGTCGTCTCGCCTAGACATGGGATGTCACCTTTCCAAGGGGCAGTAATGAGTGTCACTTAACGGCCTTTCGAAAGGTGATCGTATAGCGTTCTTGCGCTGGTTTGTACAGCAGCTTTTGAAATGGGACCGGCGGCGAATCGGGAACCGGCGACATGCCTGCAAAGAGAGGAAAGCTTCCAGTATCACTTATGAAAGCAGGGGAAGAGCTCCGGCAATTGGAGTGAGGCCCCTCCCCGAAAACACCGCAACGCCAAAAGGCTGGGCGAGCAGGTCCCGCCGTCCTTTCTCCCCCAACCGGTCAAGGGAATCTTTCGCTGTTGACCAAAGCCTCAAGGAAGGCATCCAGGGCTTCCCGGGCCTCCACCAGGTTGGTGACCTGATTCAACAGAATGGTCGCCGCGCACAGGTCACCTTTGAGGTTCGTGACATAACCCGCGAAGGCCACCACCTCACTGAGGGTGCCGGTCTTGCCGCGGATGGCCGCACCGGTGCGTTGCAGCCGATTTTTGAGCGTCCCTTCCTCCCCGCTTATCGCCAGGGATTCGAAGAACTCGCGTCCCATGGCGGGGTCTTCGTGGGCCTTCAGGAGCACCCGGCAGAAGGCCCGGGGACTTGCCCGGCACTGGCGGCTGAGTCCCGAGCCGCTGTGCAATTGGACTTCCTCCTCGGGGATGCCGGCCTTGCGCAGGACTTTGCCGAGCACCGCAAGCCCCTTGGCGGCCGTGCCGGGAGGCCCCAGGAGATGCCCACCCAGGCTGCGCAGCAGCATTTCGGCCATGAAGTTGTTGCTGTAGCGATTCAGGCCGTGGATCATCTCGGCGAGGGGCGGGGATTGCGCGGTGAGCAGCCTGATGGCCCCCGCCGGGACGGCGCCGCTGCGTACCCCCTTGCCCTGGACTTCGATGCCGCTCTGCTGCAGCAGGGCTCGAAACGATCGGGCCACAAAGGCACCCGGAGCGGCCACATTGACGCGGTATTCCTGCGCGCCCATCCCCGCGGGGAGCTTTCCCGTGATCCGGTAACGTTCGGTGCCATCCTGGAGCATCCCCCCAGGTTGGATATGGACTTGCGCGGACGTATGGCCGGCCGAGGTGGTGGCAAGATTTTGGAGGCGCACATAGTCGCCGGGAGGAAACCATTGGAGCTGCACCGGGCTTCCCGGTTTTGCCCCCGGCTGCAGATTGAAAACGACGGTGTTGAAATCCAGGGTGGTGGCGGAAAGCACGGGATTGTAGGAGTCGTGGCAGTTGCCGTCGAGGCAGAGCTTCTCAACCTGTGGGTAAAAGTAGCCGTTGTCCACCGCCACTCCGCCCTGGATGCGCTGCACTCCGAGCTCCTTGAGCTGACGAACGATAAGGGCTGCCTGTTCGTCAACGAGGAAGGGGTCACCCTCGCCTTTGATCCAGAGGTCGCCCGGAATCACGCTCCCCCGAGGTCTCTCCTTCACCCACAGGGTGGTGGCGAACCGGTGGTCGGCACCCAGGAGCTTGAGCGCCCCGTAGCTGGTGAAAAGCTTGACCAACGATGCCGGGATGAAAGTCTCGCGCGACCGGTCAGCGTAAATGACCCGCCCCGAAGGCACGGCCACCACTTCGACGCCCACCTGCCCGGCGGCTTTCTGCAGCCGGTTGAATGAGGTCTGAAGGGTAGCGGCGATGGCTCCCTGGTCTGCTGGGGCAGGCAGTGGCAGGAAGAGGAAAGATAGCAGCAGAATGAGGGCTACGAAACCTCTGAGGCCCTGTTTCATAAGCATTGATGCAATAGACGTCCATCCCATCGCTTACGTCGTACCCTTCCCGAAAACGTAGAAACGTAGGTTGGGTTGAGCGGCTTCATGCGAAACCCAACGCCGATGGTGGATTACGATGCAACAAACCGCGCCTGACCCATCCTGTGGTGAAGATGAAGGGCATCTTGTAGGTTCTGCCCGAGGCCCTCGAAGACCTCCCAGAACGAAGGAAACGATTTAGCCACGGCTTCGGCTTTGTCAATTTCCACACCATCGACACAAAGGCCCATCAAGGCAAAGGCCATGGCGATCCGATGATCGTCGTAGACTTCGATGGTACCCTTCGGCGAACGGACGGCTCCGCCTTGAATCGCCAGGCCGTCCTGATGTTCCTCGACGGGTACGGCGAACTTGCTCAGTTCCGTTGCCAGGGCGTGCAGACGGTCCGATTCCTTGACCCGCAGGTGGGCCACGTTGCGAATCCGGCTGGGTCCCTCGGCAAATGCGCCCAGCACGGCAAGTGTTGGGACCATATCCGGCATGGCATTCATATCCAGATCGACGGGCCGCAAATGGTCGGGTCCTCTCACCGTGACCTCGTCTCCTTCCCAGGAAACGCCGCATCCCATCTCTTTGAGCACTTCGAGCAGTTTGAGGTCCCCCTGCCGGCTCCGGGACGACAGGGGGCCGGTGGTGACTGCGCCGCCGGTCAGGGCGGCGGCGGCCCAGAAGTAGGAAGCCGACGAACAGTCGCCTTCAACCGTATAGGGTGCCGCCAGGTAACGCTGAGGCGCGGGGATGGCGATCTGATTGGCAGCTGTCCATTCGAAGTGAATACCGGCATGCGCCATCATGTCGAGAGTCAGCATGACGTAGGGCAGTGACGCCACCGGTTCCAGCCAGCCGACCCGCACCTCCTCCCTGGCACACGGTGAAGCGATGAGGAGGGAGGAGAGAAACTGGCTGCTCTGCCGGGCGTCCACCAGGACTTCACCGCCAGTCAGGCCGCGGCTCTCGATCTCGAGCGGCGGATAGCCTGGCTCATGCAGGTAGCGGCACGTCGGCCCCAGGGCTTCCAGAGCTTCCAGGACGGGGCCTACCGGACGCTGACGAAGACGCTGCGTGCCGTCGAAAATGAACTTTCCCTCCCCCGCCGCCGCCAGAGACAGCAGCAGGCGCATGCTGGTGCCGCTGTTGCCAAGGAAAATGGGACGGTCGGGCTGCGCCCAGCGTTGCGCCGGTGGCCTCACCAGAATCGCCTCCTCCCCCCACGCCATGTCAACCCCCAATTGGCGCAAGGCTTCGGCGGTGAGCAGGGTATCCTCGGCGGTCAGCGCATTTGTGATGCGGCAATCTCCCTGGGCCAGAGAGGCCATCATGAGGGCGCGATGGGTGATCGATTTGGAGCCCGGCAAGCGAATGGTCGCCTTAATTCTGGCTCCCGCGGGAAGCTTCTTGATTGTCTTCTTCATCGGCAAGAATCCCCAGCAATGCTGTTCTCATGATGGGAAGGACCACCTCCGGGCGGATTAGGTCACCAAACCACCAGACCAGTTGGGCGACCCCCTGATGCAGAAGCATTTCCACCCCGGGCACGGCAACACACCCCGCCGCTTCGGCCTTGCGGAGGAAGGATGTCTTCAGGGGTCGATAAACGGTATCCATCGCCACCGCTCCCGGCCGGAAAAGAGAATCGGGAATGAGGGAAAAATCTCCTCCCTCCAGGAGCCCAACGGAAGTGCACTGCACCATGATATGGAAAGCCATACCGTCGTCACGCCGCCCCAGCTCGGCCAGCGGAAGGAACCCGCAATCCAGAGTCCGGGCAAGAGCTTCCCCCCTGTCAACCCCCCGGTTGGTGATGGTCAGAGCTGCCCCCTCCCGCTTCAACCCGTAAGCCACGGCGCGGGCGACCCCGCCGGCACCGATGATCAGGGCACGGAGGCCCTGGAAGAAGTGCTGAGTGCTGAGTGCTGAGAGAGATTTCGGGTTTCGGGTTTCGGATTTCGGAATGATGGGCGCAAGACAGTGCTGAGCGCCTGATGGTGGCTGCTGAGCAGGGTCAATGACTCGGCCGGCGGCATCGTCATGGGCAGGCGGGGGCGCTTCGGCACGGCTGTGAGGTGCGGCTCGCTCCATGGCGTGGCGGAGGGCCGAGAGGGCGCCGATCCAGTCGGTGTTGCACCCTTCCCAGCGGGAATCACGGAGGCGGAGGGTGTTGACGGCGCCCATGGCCCGGGCGGGCTCGTCGGTGAGATCAGCCACACGATAGGCCGCCTCTTTGTGAGGGATGGTAACACTCAACCCCTGGATGCCGAGTTTCGCCAGCGTTCCCAGGTCATCCTCCAGTTCATCCACCTGCAAGGCCAGGTAGACCGCGGGCAGGCGCAACGCTTCGAACACCGCATTCATCATGACCGGGCTCAAGCTGTGGGCCACCGGGTTCCCAATCACGGCATAGAGGTCCTTCTGAACCGGTCGTATCATGCATCATCCTTCTTCAGCACCACTCACCACTCATCACTCATCACTCACCACTCATCACTCATCACTCATCACTCATCACTCATCACTCATCACTCATCAC
>CAZDKX010000062.1:0-5082 GCA_964505935.1 uncultured Syntrophobacteraceae bacterium | reverse complement strand
CACCACTCATCACTCATCACTCATCACTCATCACTCATCACTCATCACTCATCACCCAGCACCCAGCACCCAGCACTTTCAACATCCGCCGCATCTCGGCTGCCGTCCATTGCCCCGGGGCTGCAGGACCCAGCTCGGGCAGTTGCACGTAGGTCCAGGGGCTGCCCAGCAGCAGGCAGATGAGGCGGCTCCACCGGCCGAGCGGCCCCATGCAAAAGGCCAGCACCTCCACTCCCAGCCGGTCACGCCCGAAAGGGATGAGGTCGAGCACCCGGAGATTGTCTTCCGGTGTTTGGGCGTAGGCAACGATCTTGACAGCGTCCGGGCGGCACCGGGCTGCGGCTTCGGCCAAATGCTGCAAGGTCAGACGCTCCGGGGTGGCGGCGAAATCGTGGTGAGAGATCAGAATGCGGGTGTCTTGTCCGCGAAAATCCTGCACCGTCGAGTCATCAACCCAGGCCTCGAGGTCCACCCATTCCGCTCCCGCCTCGACCGCCTGGTGCAGGATCTCGAGGCGCAGGTTTTCCGGGCCTGCGAACGCCCCTCCTTCCCGCGTCGGCCGGTTGGTCGCCACAACCGGATGGCGGCGAGAAACGGCAAGCCTGCTCAACGCCTCTCGGGTTTGCGCCAGGGAATGGTGCTGGAGAAACAAATCCAGGCGCCATTCAAGCAGATCTACCTCGGGATGCCGGAGCAGGGCCGCGAGGCCTGTGCCCGAAACGTCAGTCAAACAGCCGCAGAGAGCTGCTTTCGGGATCATGGCGGGTTCATGCCCTCGCTTCCTGGGACAGACGCGGCAGTTGCGCGGCAAGGGAGCGGGCCTGTTCCTTGTCGAGGCGGACGGGCTGCCGCGGGTCTTTTCTGGGATATGAACCCAGGATCTTCAGAAACGTGGTCTGATGCTTGAACTGAGCCAGCGCTTTGCCGATGGCCTCATCCTCCCTGTGCCCCTCCAGGTCCGCATAGAACAGGTATTGCCAGGGAAAGAGCCGGTTCGGTCGGGATTCGATCCGGGTCATGTTGACCTGATGCCGGGCAAACGCTTCCAGCGCGCCATGCAGGGCCCCAGGCTCATCGGGAACGGCGAACAGGATGGAGGTCTTATCATTGCCGGTCGGGGGATTCAACTGGTTCCCCAGCACAAAAAAGCGCGTGATATTGTCAGGGTGGTCTTCGATCCGTTCGGCGAGCGTCTGGAGGCCATACTGCACAGCCGCATAAAGATTGCAGATAGCGGCACCGGCAACATCTTTCCTGGCGAGCTGGGCGGCCTGAGCGGTGGAAGAGCATTCGAAGGCCTCCGCGTGCCGAAGATTTTCGAGAATCCATCGGCGGCATTGCTCGAGCGCCTGGGGATGCCCGTAGAGGCGCTTCAAATCGCCGAGGCTGGGGGAGTTGGCGCACAGATAGTGTGCGATTTCCAGATAGGTTTCGTGAACGACTTTCACCTCTCTTTCGTAGAGCAGATCAAGGGTATGGCCTACACCGCCCTGGAGCGAGTTTTCCAGGGGCACCACCGCGACCTGAACCTTGCCCTTGAGCAGGTTGTCGAAGGCGTCTTCGAGGGTGGGCGACGGCAGGTACCGGGCGGAGTGCCCATAGAGGGAAAGCGCTGCAAGATGGGAATTGGTCCATGCCGGGCCGAGATAAGCCACCTGAAAGTCGTACTGCAGCCGTCTCGAGGCGGAAAAGATTTCCCGGTAGATGGCTCGCAGCGAAGCTTCCAGGATTGGCCCCGCGCTCGCCGCGGCCAGCCGGTCGAGGATCGCCTCTTCGCGCCCGGGATCGAACAGCAGAAGTCCCTGCTCCGCTTTGATGCGCCCGACCCGGCAAGCCAGTTCCATACGTTGATTGAGAAGCTTCAAAAGCTCCTTATCCGTCTCATCGATGGCCGCTCTCAAGACTTCCAGTCGATCTTCCTCGCTCATCATTGCTCCACGATGGTTTCTGTAACTTTCATGCCAAAATGCCGCCCGGCGGTGCCCACCTGGACCAGCACCCGATCCCCCGTTTCGAGCGCAACCACCGACCGGGCTTGTCCATCAGGGCCGCTCAGGCGAATGGTCTCCGCATTCTGCAGCAGGAGCGAGCCCTTCACCCCTTCGCAGCTGGCTTCAATCAGCAGCAGGGGTCGGCGTTCGATTTTCGAGCGTCCCACCGTCGCAGCCTGGGCTGTGCCGCGCGCATCGACGATGAGCACCGCGTCTCCCGCCCGGAGCTCGCTCAGATAGCGCGTCCGCCCTCCGGGAACGGTGACGTAGGCATGCACCGGTCCGGCATTCACCCGGAACGGGCGTGGCGCCACGTATGGATTGGGGAGGGCTTCCGCCTGGACCAGAAAGAGAAAGCCGCTCGAGTTGCCCACCAGGATCCCTTCCCCCTCGGTCATGAGCGTGCAGGTATCGAGGCATACCCGGTCGCCCATGCCCACCGGGCGAATGGCCTCGATGACGGCAACCTGGAGGGGCTGGCTCTCGTGCCTTCCCTTGACCCGGCAGAGAAACTCTTTGAGTTCCTCGGGAGTGTGGGCCGTGATCACCACTCCGGCCACCCCCATCTCCAGAATCCCAAAGGCCAGCTCGATCTCTTCCAGTGAAGAAACGGGCACCAGCAGGCGCCCGCCCCGGGCGACGAGGTTCTCGAGGGGAATCACCGGCCATGGACGGCGCACCCCTTGTCCGCCCCCAGACCGTTCTGCCTCTGTGAGCACAACCGGCATCTGCATCAGCCGCTGCGCGATCCTGGCTTCATCTTCCGGTGATGCCAGGGTCTCGAAGGCAATGTCAACGCCAGGTTTGAGATCGCCATCCGGGCTAACGGTAGTGATACGCCCAAGCGCCTTCACTCGCTCCTGCGAGCCGGCTGGAACGATCAACGCATCGGCGCCACCTTCGAGAGCGGTGGTCGTCATCTCCCTCGACCAGGCTTCCAGACGAACCCAGGCTTCCTTCAAATTTTTTCTCCCCCAAAAGCGTTTGGCGCTCGAAAAACAAAAGCCGCAGGCTGGGACCCGCGGCTTTCAGGATTGGCTCTAAGGTAGCTCATTCAGAGGCAGGTCGGCAGCATCTCCTCCTTGACACCGTAATAATAATAATAGAAAAAATAACCTTGACTGAACATTGCTCCCATACCTCTCGCTGTTGATCACTTTCAATGCTCTTAGTAAAAAGAAAATCCTCAGTCTGTCAACACATTTGTTGGAGAACAACGGAAATCTCTCCCGGGCAAAGCTTCAGATTGCAGCATGGGGCGGCCCCATCTTTGGCCACAAAGGGCCCGAGGAGCGCGAACCGGTTTTGTCGAAGGGCCTTCTGAAAATATTGGTTGATTTTGGCCGGAGAATGGTTTCTTTAGAGGGCCGAAGCACGATTTGATGGGGGAAGGTGGGCAATGGAAGAAAAAGTTATGCGCCTGATGCGGAAGGGCACGATAACTTGCAGCGAAGAAACCAGCATCAGAGAAGTCGCTCAGATCATGATGGTGAATGCGACGCATTATTGTGTCGTGATCAACCGGAATCGTGAGGTGACGGGGATCATTTCCTCCCGCAGCATCCTCAAGGCTTTTGAGCGAGATCTGGATCAGACCAGGGCGAAAGATATCCTCGCCCCGTATACCTTTACCATCACTCCCAGCACCCCGCTCAAGGAAGCGATTCAGCTCATGGATAAGCGGAAGATCGAACACCTGATTGTGGTTTCGGACCGTCCCGGAAGCAAGGCCATCCTCGGACTGCTTCACGTGGAAGACATTGTGGACCAAATGGCCCAGGGCTAGAAGAGGCAGGAACCAAGATGAGAGTCTGTGACCTCATGGATCGTGATGTGGTGTTCTGCTTTCCCGAGGATAGCGTCAACGAGGTGGTCCGGATGATGAAAGCCAACCAGTTTCGCCCGGTGGTCGTGGTGCACGAGTCGGGTGAAGTCTGGGGCCTGGTTTCGAGACTGGCGGTCATCCGTTTCTACGGGGAAGACTTGAGCCGGATTCGGGCCGAGGATGTCATGCGCCCTTACAAGATTGAAATCGATCCGCAATGGCCCATCGAGACGGCCATCGAACTCATGAAGAAGACGCGCCACGAACACCTCATCATCGTCGATCCCCACGCCGGCCCGCGGCGCCCCATCGGCATTTTGAGCAGTTTTGACATCGTGCGCTACATGTCAGGCATTGAAACCGGCCACTTCGAACAGATCCTCAAAATGCCCTCCGCATGGTCGACTCCCAGCTTCGAGTAGCAGCGATCCGGCGGCCTCATTCGAGCCAGAAATTGCCAAGGTCCATCTCGATTTCCTTGTCGAAGAGGATGATCCATCCTCCAGGACCGCCCCTTCGACCGAACCGGTACGGTGGGACAACTTCCCCGCCCAACGTGGATGCAGCATGAGAATGCCTGGCCGAGGGGCGAGGGGTGACGATCAATTCCCCGTCAAGGATTTGTCCGGTTGTGTTTTCCGGCAGGCCGTACAAGTCATCATAAGAAGCTTTCTTCCTGACGAGCTCAGGCATATCGGCGCTCCTGTTCCTCGATTTGCTTCTTCCTGGTGTTGCGGGTTGCGCGTTATGACTTGCCGATCTATTCCCGTCCCTTGCCTTGATCGGGGTACCTCCAGCGGATATGGGCGCCTGTTTTCCATTCCCTTTGCTGCCTTTCCATCAAATATCCAGGACCACGAGGGCTGCCCATCCGCGTGCGGTCCGTTCCACCTTGAAGCGGTGGAGCGTGACGGCCTTGACATCCACAATCAGGTCGTGTTTGTCAGGGTTGAGCATCTCACCGCGAGCATCGGCAGTCAAACGAAGGCCATTGTCCTGATTGCTGTTTCCAAAAGTTGCAGGTTGCGGGTTGCGCCTCGCCGTGTCATCATGCCCCTCTTCCGGGCTTGAATATGTGCCGCCAGGGTCTGAGCCATGGATCCGAACGTTGACCACCCGCAGCAGCAGCTGTTCGGCATCCTTGTAGAAGATGAGCTCCTGCAGCAGCGCGAAAAGGAGCATCTCGACGTCATCGGCGCTCACTTCCAGCCTGCGGGTCACGACGGGACTGATGGTCTCGAGGTCCACCACCATGACCTTCATCGT
>CAZDKX010000061.1:4084-18997 GCA_964505935.1 uncultured Syntrophobacteraceae bacterium | reverse complement strand
AGAAGGGCGGCAGAAACCAAACCCATCGTTTCTAGGTTGCGGGTTGCGGGTTGCGAGTTGCGGGTTGCGAGTTGCGGGTTGCGGGGACGGTCAGGATTCTGGATTCCTGCTAAAAACCTGCGGGAATGCGGCAGGCACCCAACCGTCATGCCCGCATGCTTCTGGCGGGCATCCAGAAAGATCAAGAAATGCGACTTTCAATCCTGAACATGGAAGGCTGTCAACCGCAGTCCTTTTCCTGGGTTTTCGGGTGTCCCCAAGGGACCTGAGAAAACTGCTCTAAAAGCCGAAATCGGCCAGCAAGGAATCCACATCATCCTGAGAATGCATGGCGGTCGTCCTGCCCTCGTGCGCTGGTCCGTATAGTTCCTCACTGGCAGCTTCTTTCTTTTCTTCGAGGCGGACGCCGAAGGTCCGAATCACGTTCACCAGGTTGGCTTCGAGGTTCTTGAGAAGTACGATGATCTTCTGGATGATCTGACCCGTCAGGTCCTGATAGTCCTGTGCCGTCAGGATGGTGATCAGGTCCTCACTGGTCTGGTTCAGAGATTGCTGCAGTTCATCCAACGACAGCCGGGAATCGCCGAGCAGCTTCTGCGCGTTGTCCCCCAAGGCTTTCATGCTGTTCAACATGCCCTTGAGCTCGGTGAGCCGAACCTGTTGCTCCTGATTGCGTTTCTGCATCAGTTCAACATGATCCAGCGTCGTGTTCGCGGCATTTTCAGTCAGTTTGAGGATGTGCTCGAGCCGGCTTCCCGAATCGGGGATCTTGTCCTCAACAATGTCAACCAGCGTTGGATCGAGGGACTCGGTGAACCCCTTCAAGGAGTCATGCAGCTGGCGGGCCATCGTGCCGACCTGTTTATACAACCCCGCCTGTTGCTGTTGTTCCGCCAGCGACAGGAGGATTTCCTGCGCCCGCCTCAAATCCCCGTTACTGAAGGCCTCGACGAACTCCTCGAAAACCTGCAGCACCTTCTCGGCCCGGCTGTCCTGCTGGCTGTCCTGTTGAGCGAGCCTTGTGGAAAAGCTCATCTTCAGATCAGACGTGGCAAGCAGGGACAGGACCCTATTGATCGTCGCCGGGGCGGTGGGAAAGGTCAAGCGGAAGGAAGAGGGGCTGCCGTTCTCGGACTCGGTCAGGAATTCTCCCCCCAGGCTTTCCGTGATGCGCTTGAGGTCAGACAGACAGTCGGCAGTCACCTGACAGCCGTGCTCGTCAACCCCCTCGTCGACGCTGATTTCGCGGAGCTCATCACCCGCCTTCTCCCCGGCGTCAAAGTCACAGGGAGCAATATCGGCAGGGAAGTCGTCTGCCGTCAGCTCTCCCGCCACTTCATCCGGGGACATCGAGCCGGGAATCTCGTTCAGAATTTCAAGAATCGATCCGACTTCGAAATCCACCGCACCGTTGCCATTGGCCACGCCCCTCATCTCTCCCACGATGGCCTTGATGGTCGAGACAAAGGGGAAGATCAGACTAGGGTCTATCGCCTCCGTCGCAACGATCTTCGTGGTGAAAAAATCCATTAACGCCAGACCTGACTGTTCGATGGCTTCCATGCCCAACATCGCTGCCGTGGTGTGAAAAGACTGAAGACCCTGACGCACCGCTTCGAGCTTCTCCCGGCGTTTGTCGTCATCCGCCAGAAATGCCGCCGACTGGCTGATTTTATCCAGGAGCTTGATCAATTCGTCGAGATCTTCTTTTTCAAAGTGCGTCATCATTTCCTGTTCCCTTCGTGGAGGCCGACCACACCCTTCACATCGACAATCAGCGCCACCTTGCCATCACCCAGAATCGCTCCCCCGGAGACGCCAACAACATGGCGCATGGACTCACCCAGGCTTTTGATCACCACTTCCTGACGTCCCACGATTTCATCGGCGAGCAGGCAGAAAGAGCCGTTATTTTCACCAACCACCAGCACCAGGGCATCCCATGGGTCGCGATAGCGAGGCTCCACGCCGAATACTTCATGCAGGCGAATGAGGGGCATCAAGCGATTGCGGACATTGATCAGCTCTCCCTGACCCTGCACCGTCACATAGGAATCCTTCACCGGTCGCAGCGACTCCGTCAGCGCCACGGTGGGAACAATGTAGCGTTCCTTGCCGACCCGTATGACCATACCGTCAATGATGGCCATCGTGAGCGGCAGCTTGAACTGAAAGGTCGAGCCCTTGCCGGGAGTGCTGGTGATGTCGATCTTGCCTCGCAGACGATCGATGCTTTTCTTGACGACATCCATCCCAACCCCGCGCCCGGATACCTCCGTCACTACTTCCTTGGTCGAAAAGCCCGGTTCGAAGATCAGCTCATAGAGGGCCCCCTCCTCGATATTGTCGGTGGCGGCGATGAGCCCTACCTTGACGGCCTTGTCATGAATCTTGGCCGCATCCAGCCCGCGCCCATCATCACAGATTTCGATGACAATGTTGCCGCCTTTCTGCTGCGCGGTAAGGGTGATGACGCCGCGGACGTCCTTGCCGGCCTTGACTCTTTCCTCAGGCATTTCAATCCCATGGTCGAGAGCATTGCGGATCATGTGCACCAGCGGCTCGTAAATCTCCTCCACCATGTTCCGGTCGATTTCGGTCTCTTCCCCCTGCATTTCCAGGGTGACTTCCTTCCCGGATTTCTTGGAGAGATCACGAACCAGGCGAATCATTTTTTGAAAGGTATTCTTGATCGGCACCATGCGCATGGACATGCTGATGCGCTGGAGCTCCGTGGTGATGCGTCGAAGTTGAGCGCTGTCTTTTTGCAGTTTTTGATCTTTGATCACTTCCAGCGCCGGGTTGTTGATGACCATGGACTGGGCGATTACCAATTCCCCGACCATATCCACCAGGTTGTCCAGCTTCTGGGTATCAATTCGGACAACCGCGGCATTCTCCTTCATCTGCCGCTGCTCACGCAGCGCACTGCCAATCTCGCGAGGTTCGACCAGACCTTCCTTGATCAGATGCTCACCCAGTTTGGTCCCACTGGCACGACTCTGCGCAACGACCTCTTCCACAACTTCGGTATCGAGCACCCCTCGTTCCACCAGGATTTCGCCAAGTTTGCCAATCGGGGCCCCTTCCGGCGGGATTTCCGGCTCCCCCTGCTGAATCCGTTTGACGCGCTCGAGGAGCTGTTCGATCTGCGCCGTCGAAGTCCCCGCAGGGCTTCCAGCCGGCAGTTCGAGATCCAACAGCAGCGATTTTAGAACGTCGACCGCCGCCAGCACCACATCGATGGCGGTGTTGCTGATGAAAAGCTTGCCGGAGCGCGCCTGATCGAGGTAGTTTTCAACTTCATGGGCCAAGTGGTGGATTTGTTTTAGATTCAGAAAACCGGCCACTCCCTTGATGCTGTGGAATGGTCGGAAAATGTCGTTGATAACGCCAACATCATTCGGGTCAGCCTCCAGGGTGATCATGTTCAACTCGATGCTGGCAAGATGCTCCTTGGCCTCTTCAATGAAGTCCTTGAGCAGCTCTGGATCCTGGATTTCAACGGATTCGAAGTCCTCCTGCGGTTGGGGCGGGACCGCTTCAGCAACGGTGGCAGAAGGTGGCGTCGCCTCTTTTTGCAGGACCATCAAAGGAGGGGGGCTAACCCCATCCAGAAGCTGGCTGCCCAAGGCTTCGATGAGCCCCTGAACCGTTGTCCAGTCCTGATCTGGATCTGCACTGTCCTCGAGAATGATCCTTCGGAAAAGCTCCTTGAGTCTATTCGCAGTCTCAGCGGCGGTTGGATCAAGCCCCTCGTTCTCCAGACTCTCGATGAGATTGATGCACTCCCCTATGCCCGCCAAGTCATCCGGCCCGGCAATGATCCCACTTCTCAGTTGCTCAACAGTTTCTCTCACCATCGTCTACCCCGCTGCTTACCTCTTCATTAGTGTGCGACCTTGATGGTCTTTGTCAATTCGGCAGGATCTTCGCAAGCTTTTCGGACAGGGTGACCGCTGTAAATGGTTTAATGATATAGTTGCTCACCTTCGCCTTAACAGCGTCCACAATGTTTTCCTTCTGAGCTTCCGCCGTCACCATGAGAAAAGGAATGTCCTTAGTTGGTTCATTCGATCGCACGAATTTCAATAATTCCAGTCCTGTCATCTTGGGCATATTCCAATCCGATACGATCAGGTCAACCTTCTGGCTTTTCAGGATCTCCACCGCGGTGCTCCCATCGTCCGCTTCCAGGATGTCTTTGAAATCCAGTTCGCGCAGGATATTACGAACGATGCGACGCATGGTCGAAAAGTCATCCACCACCAAAACCGTCATGTCTTTGTAGGCCACGAGAAGCCTCCCTTATAATTGATGACCGGGTCCTCTAATAATGCTCTCCATACTCGGGGAGCGTAATCCACTGCATGCCTTCAAATCTTGGAAATCATCCTGTGCTTATTCGTCATCCCATCTTTCCATCATCTCGCTTGTCAAAATTGACCCTTTCCTGATTCGCTCCATTTTTACAGATCCTTGACTGCTCTTCTCGCTTCACCGAATTGCCGCAGTGGGTCACGTCGCCTGTGATTCCCTGCGCACAGCAGGTTGTGACAGCATCTGGAACACCACCTGAGGGATTTGCAGCAAGGGCACGACCTTCTCCACGCCACCCAGCTTGATGGCTTCCTTGGGCATCCCAAAAACCACGCAACTGGCCTCATCCTGGGCAATATTGCGAGCGCCGGCCTGGTGCATCTCGAGCATCCCCTTGGCTCCATCAGCGCCCATTCCGGTCAGAATGACGCCAACAGCGTTGGCGGCAACATACTGGGCAACCGAATGGAAAAGCACATCCACCGAAGGGCGCTGGTGGCAGACCAGCGGCCCGGATTTGACCTCCACGTAATATCGGGCACCACTTCTTTTCACCAGCATGTGATAGTTGCCCGGGGCAATCAGCGCGAGACCGGGCAGGAGGGTATCGCCATTACGGGCCTCACGCACTTCAATCTGGCACAAGCTATTGAGGCGGTTGGCAAAAGCCGTGGTAAAACGAGGCGGCATATGCTGAACAATCACGATTCCAGGGCTGTTGGGGGGGACCTGAGTGAGCACCGCTTTCAAAGCTTCGGTTCCTCCGGTAGAGGCCCCGATCGCAATGATTTTGTGAGTGGTCTGGCTCAGCGACTTGTTCAGCGCTATCGACTTGGCGGCGGCATTGCGGGCGAGCTCCTTTTGAGGCTTCGGCAGCGTCTGGTAACGGACCTGAGCAGCCGCGCGGATCTTCTCCACCAGCTGCACACTCATATCGCCAACCGAATAGGAGCCCCCAGGTTTTGCCAGGACCTCCACCGCCCCATATTCCATTGCCTCCAGAGCCATTTCACTGTTCTTCTGCGTCAAGGAACTGACAATGATGGTCGGGAGAGGATGATACTTCATCAATTTACGCAGAAAACTCAACCCGTCCATGCGCGGCATCTCGATATCCAGGGTGAGCACGTCGGGCTTCAATTCCACGATCTTGTCCCTGGCCACGTAAGGGTCTGGCGCCGTGCCGACCACCACGATATCCTGATGCTTGGAGAGCTCCTGGGCAAAGATCTTACGCACAATCGCGGAGTCATCGACAATCAAGACCTTGATTGGCTCCATACTATCCTCTGCTTTCACATACCCTTCGAGAATGATGCTCGTCCGAGCAGAGCTTTGCCTCATGGACCCCCAAAGCTGGAAAGCAGGCAACCGCTCTTTCGGACCCCTGCAAACACGGTCGATCCACCCTGCCCTTGCTCACGGCTCCACATAAAGATGGATCAACGCCATCAGTTCGTCGTCCAACGATAAGACGAGCGAGTACACGTGGGACGCGGCATGCTCCTCGGGGTTGGTCCTTGGTGGTTCAATCTTGGGTATTCCCAGCTGCCAGTTGTCAGCAGGCAGACGCGCCAGACAGTCTCCGCCCACCATGTTGGCAAGTTCCTTCAAGGTGTCTTCCATTTCTTCCGGGGCGACTTCTTCCGGGCCCACGCCCAGGAAATTGGCGGTGAGGGTGCTGGCAAACGCTCGCGTGGCCCTGAAAAGCAGCCTCAGGCGCTGGGTGTCGCCGGTAATGGTAATGCTTGATTCGAGCAGGAACGGCCCCAACCCGGGACCTTGCTGGTCTTCACCCTGGGCAAATGCCGGGACCAGGAAGAACATGGTCTCCAGCACATTAGAAATCGCATCCCTCATCATCATCGAGTATTGCAGCATCGTCTTTGTCTCCCATCACATGCGTGAGAAAAGATCGTATGTTTTCAGGGGTAAAGGGCTTGCGAATATAGCCCCTGGCACCAAGCGCCATCGCCTTCTGAAGACGCTGTTCGTTAGCTTCCGTGGTGATCATCACCACTGGCAGGTCCTGCCAGTTGTCGTCTTCTCTGAGGGCCTGCAACAGGCCAAAGCCATCCATTACCGGCATGTGGATGTCCGAGAGAATCAGGTCGACCCAGGCCCTGGAAAGCACCTCCAGTGCTTCCCGACCATTGCCGGCTTCAAGGCATTCGCCAACCTTGAATCCCGAAAGACTCAGAGCCTTCTTGATGACCTGGCGCATCGTTCTGGAATCGTCGACTATCAGTACGTTATATGACATGATCCTTGATGCCTTGTAGGTGGTTTGACAGCAGCGTTTTTCGTACCCCTTGGCGGTGTGCTGAGGTGCTCGACCGCTGCATGGCTACAGTTCCACTTCCCCAAAACCCGAGACTTTGAGCACAACCCGGCCGGTGGCTATTTCCAGCCGTACCGTCCGATTGACACTTCCCCCTACATGCTCAGCTGCGATCAATACATTGTTTTTCCAAAATATCTTACGCAAGGCCAAGTAGTTGCGTTTTCCGATATTGAAGACGCCGTTTTCATCCATGATTTGCGAGCCACCGGTAACCTTGACGATGGTGTTCTTCTTGGTGGCCCCCAACTGATAGGTTTGCTTGAACAGCACAGGGATGCCCGAATCGGCAAACATGGCCGGCTTTTTCCTGGCCTTTTCCATATCCATGGATGCTTCCGGCAACATGAAATGCAGGATCCCTCCCACCCTGGCCACCGGGTCAAAGGTGATCACCGCAATACACGAGCCAAGAGAATAGGTGACCAGAGTCTCTTCGGCCTTGCTGCTGACCGCCATATCCGCAACGCCAATTACTGTCGCCATAAATCACTTCTCAGAGCGGTTGCTGCCATCTGTGCAGGGAACGAAAAACTCCGCACAACACCCTCTGTCTGCATTTGCACTATTCATACCATTTGTTGGGTTCAGGCCTTCGCTTTTCGATAGACCGACGGCTGAACGTAGGACAGACCATGCTGGAGTCCCGTCAGGCTTTCCGAGTGACCAACCATCAGATATCCGCCCGGAGCCAGATAGCCGGCCATTTTCTGAACGAGGTGCTGCTGGGTCTCCTTGTCGAAATAGATCATTACGTTGCGACAGAAGATGAAATCAAAGGGACCGGAAAAGGGGTAATTCTCCTTGAGGTTCAGGCGGCGAAAGGTGATGATATCCTTCAACTTCTGACTGACCTCGAAGACCTCTCCGTTGGACATGCGTTGTTTGTGAAAGTACATTTTTTGGAGATTGCCCGGTATCTTGCTGACTTTGTCGCGGGGATAGACCCCGGTGATTCCCACCTGCAACACCCGGGTTGAGATGTCCGTCGCCAGGATTTTGAAATCCCATCTCTGCGGATCTGACAGCTGGGCCAGGACGCACATGGCCAGACTGTAAGGTTCTTCGCCCGTCGAGCAGCCGGCGCTCCAGATCCGGATGCGCTGGCTCCGCTCCTCGGTCTTGCTCTGAATCAACCTGGGCAAAGCGGTCCGTTCGAGAAACTCGAAATGCTTTGGCTCACGGAAAAAGAACGTGAGGTTGGTCGAGATGCAGTCAAGAAATTGAACGATCTCCCCATTATTGCTGGGTGAGGTGATATGGTCATAGTACTCACGATAGGAAGCGATGCCCGTTGCCCGCAGGCGCTTGTTCAGACGGGCCTGCAAGAGCTCTTTTTTGCCGCTGGTCAAATTGATCCCCGACTCCTGGTAGACCAGGCGGCTGAACTTCTCGAACAATTGATCTGTTATCATCTTCTCCACTAGTCTATCTTTCCTTGAGAGAAAACCTCAACCAAACAGGTCCTTGCCTGACACCTTGATGCCATTTCTCTCCAAAACCTGTACCCTGTCTCTAAAATCGGCAACGGGGATTGATGACTTGAGGGGAAAGTGCAAAATGCGGACCCTTCGCCGGGGATTTGGCGAAAGGCTTCTGCGCGGAAGGTCTTTCTAGGGCGGGGAGTCGCCCCCCCGAGGATCGGAAAACCGTCGGCGGGGTTGTCGGTCATCGATGATCACGTTGTTCAGCATATTCCAGGACTTTTTTTCCTTTTCTCGCTCTTCCCGTTGCCGCTGAAGGACCTCGCGGTCTTTGCCATCCGTCCGATAGACAACGCTGTCGTCACGTTCTTCCTTCTCCGCCAGGTAGATGGTCGCAGCTTTTTGGGGAGCCCCGGCCGCTCCCCTCTCAGGCAGCGCCCCGAACCTCAGCCCATACCCTTGAGCAGAGGGGACGGTCCAGACGCTGAGAAGCGGGAACAGCACCAGGAACACTCCCCCTGCCGGTCGCAGCCGCGTACCCCCTTGCATGCTCATGGCTAGAGATAGTCTCCTCGTCGGTACTTGACCGACTCGACGTGAGCAAGCACCGCCAGTTCATCAGCCATTTGCCGGAGTTGATGATTTTCCGGTAAACTGGTCACACTCTGTTGCAGTTCTTCAGCACCAGCGGCAAGATCGTCAACCGCTGCGCCAACACTCTTGAGGCTGCCCGTGGGGTCCTGCAACGCCAACTGCAGCCTCTCCATGCGCCGAATTGCCCCTTCCACCGCCAGTTCCGCCTGCTGATATTCGTCAGAAAAGTCATTGAGCATCGGATTGAGCTGAAAAGGCACCACCGATGATAAGGCACCAAGCTCTGTTCCCGGTTGAGCCTGCACCTCTGCGCTCTCCGCCATAATTTTTCCGGCTTCTTCATTCAGGAGGCGATCAAATTCCGTCGGCACCGTTTCCGTTGCCTTGGTCTTCTGTACCTGCTGGCCAATCGTACCTTGTGTGATTTCCGAAATCTTCATGATTGATCCCCCGTCTCAAAGATGACGCACGAAACGTCCCCGACCTCGGAATTCCCCCTCATCAGCAGCATGAGGAACCCTGTCGCCATGACCAGTAGCAAACTCCTTGCCAGCCCCCCGACCCTCCGTCAACAGCCGCGCCCGAGGCTTTGCCTGAATTCCCAAAACGGCCCCCCGCAAGCATTCACAGAGGACACTGCGGGAGAAGAGGGAGGCCAGCCCGGCAGATGAACGGACCACCGAACGGGAAAGAGGGGGAAAGATTTGCCGCTCGCGTGTCCGACAAGGGCATTATTGGACCCCTCCATGGTGATTGGCACTTTTCCCCGGGGCCGTTTACCCAACCCCCGGAGACCAACGCCAGGCCCTTCCTTACCATCTCGAATCAAATCGGGAGCGACAGGGAAGCCACGGTCTCCTGTCCCTGCGTTTGCAGGGACATTGCGACAGCATAGGGTGCAAGAAAGCCGGAGGCCAGGAAAAGGCCGATCCCATAGTGCGGTTCCTGCTTTTGAATGCTGGAAGGCCAGCCCGAATAAAACGCTTCGAAGCAGCGCTCCTCCTCACCCGGCTGCAGACCACAACCCGTATCCCTCAAGGAGAGCCAGATCCTATCGTCTGCCAGCCGGCTTTCAATCTGAAGGTGCTTTTCGGGTGCCTCCCGCAGAGCGGTCACGGCATTCCGAAAGAGATGAATCAGTGAGGGGATCAAATGCGAGGCAGGCACTCGAATCAGCGGCAGATTGCTGGCGAGATTGAGCTCCAGTTGCACATTATGCTTAAAGAACAGGTCACAATGAAAGGTCTGAACCAGACTGCGCACCACCTGGTTCAGGTCCACTTCGGCGGGATTGCGTTCCATCTCATGAAGCAGTCTCAGGTCCCGCAGCATGCGGTCAAGCATCGAAACCTGCTCGGACAGCTTCTGAAGACGCTGCCTTTCCCGTTCCAGGATTCGGCTCCTTTCCTCCGCCTGCTGGTCCCCATCACCGCCGCTCACTCCAGCCAACCGCGCCAATCCCGACTGCATGAGCTCCGCCAGCATCGAGATGTTCTGCAAGGGACCATTGATGTTGTGAATGAGCCCCTGAGTGAATCCTCCAAAACAGCTCAACATTTCTCTTTCGAGCATCAGCTTGAGCCATCGAGGACCTGGATCCTGGGTCTGATCTGTGTGCTGCATCCCTTTAAACCGCTGTTAACCTTTCCTTCTATTCTTTCTTGATGGCGGGCAGTCCTTCCAGAAATGCGGCAACGACCTGGGGATCGAATTGGCGGCCCTGGTTGCCGCGCAGCTCCGCGATGGCGTCTGCCTCCTTCATGCTGGCCCGGTACGCCCGCAGTGAGGTCATCGAATCAAAAGCATCGGCCACGGAAATAATTCTTGCCAGCAGCGGCACTTCCTCCCCCGCCAGACCATCCGGATAGCCTTTTCCATCCCAGCGTTCATGGTGGTGCCTGATGATGGCCCGTTGCTCCACATTCAGCCCCAGTTCGGACACGATGGACTCACCAATGATTGGGTGCTTCTTGATCAGTTCGTACTCTTCAGGGTCGAGGGGGGCCGGTTTGTTGAGGATTCGGTCGGCGATGCCGATCTTGCCGATGTCATGGAGATAGCCGACCGTTCTCAACGATTCGATCTGTGTTTCCGAACAGTCCATGTGCTCGGCAATAGCCATGGCATAGGCAGTCACCCGCTCAGAGTGTCTCCTGGTGTAGGGATCTTTCGCCTCCAGAGCGTTCACGAGGGACTTGAGGATGCCGTAGAAGTTGGTCACCAGGTTTTCATAAAGAGCCATGTTTTCGATCGTTAAGGCGGCTTTCTTCACCAGCATATCGAGCAGGTTGGCATCGCTCTCGGAGAGGAGCTGCGACTTGCCGTTGTAACAGGTCATCAGGAACCCAAAAAGCTGCCCACGAATCCGGAACGGCCAGCAGGCAAGCGACCCGCCATGCTCCAGGAGGCCCCCAAATCTCGGCTCACCCTCGAGCTGCTCCCCGTCGATCACCGCATGGGTCACATCCGGCTGACGAAGCCGCTCCATCAGATCGTTCTGGAGACGGTAAATCCTCTCCGTCTGCTGCATCTCACTGAAACCGTGATCGGAGATGAGCATCAGCGCATTCGTTTCGCCGGAAAGGATGAAGAAGCCCGCTTTTTGCGCCGCCGTCAGCCGGGAGGCCAGGCTGACAATGCGTTGATAAAGGCTTTCGCTCGACCGGATTGACTCAATTTCTCTAAAAATATCGAATAATTTATTCTGCTCTTGAACCTTTTGCTGCAGCTCCCGGTTCAATTGCTCCACGTGCCTGCGCGCCCTCGATTCCAGTTGCAGGCTGAGGTTTTCCAGCAGCAATTTGCGCTCCCGAGCCACCCGCTCAACCGTCAGGGCCAGGTCCTTGAAGTTGAAAGGCTTGGCCAGGAAGTCGCACGCCCCCTTGCGCATGGCCTCAATGGCATTCTCCATCGTCGGGTAACCGCTCATCATGACCACAGGAAGCCCCGGATTGATGACCCTGATCGTATCCAGCAGTTCGAGACCATCCGCGTCGGGAAGTCTCAGATCGAGAAACACACAGTCGAAGTGCTCGTTCTGAATGGCATTTTTAGCCGCTTGGGCAGTAAGGCAGACCTGAACCCTTTCATGAGACAGATCCAACAGGAAGTCCTGGAGGCACTCTCCCAGCAGTTGATCATCTTCGACGATAAGGATCCTCATAAGGCACCGGTGCGCGGGCGGTCCATCCGGCCGAGGACTCTTTTTTTCAAGAGGTCCAGTTCATCATCGTTGATGATCCCCTGTTGCCTCAGGTCCTTCAGACGTTCCAACACAGCCAGCACCCCGCCCGATTCGTCCGGCGATTTTTCAAAAAGAGAAAGGGGCAGCATGTGGCGAGGGAAAAGGGCAATGGTATTCAAGGTCTGGACAAAGCCGTCATCGCCCTCCTGGGGAGTCTTCTCCGACTTTCCCTGTTGCGCTTCAATCTGGTTGAGCTTGCGGTAGACCAAGCCCAACTCCTCAAGGATCCGCTGCTTCTCCCGCAACATGGTGATCTTTTCGATGGCATTTCGCGTGACAATCTGGATCTCTTCAATCTTGAACGGTTTTTGAATGTAGTCGTAGGTACCTTTACGAATGGCTTCGATGGCCGACTCGAGGCTTCCGTATCCCGTAATGATAATCGTCAGGATATGAGGATAATGCTCGCGGGCCTCCTGCAACAAGGTCAGACCATCCATGCGCGGCATGTTGAGATCGGTGAGGAGGATGTCAAAGGGTTGCGAGGAGAGTCTATCAAGGCCTTCAAGCCCATCGCCGGCAAGAGCCACTTCGATCTCCTGCGACTCCAGGGTCTCTCGCAAGATCTCACGGCATATCTGGTCGTCATCAACTATCAGTACTTTGATGGGAGGATCCACAGCAAATCCTTGATGAACTCAATTGAAGGCGCCATTGCTCATTGCCGAGCAGCCGCTTGAACCGGTCCGCCCCTCCATCGCCCCAAAAGGCTGAAAATCATGAAGCCATCACCCCATCAAGGGCCACGGCATCTGCCTTGACTCCAGTTTACCAAAATCGGGAACAACAGGATAGTATATTTTCCCAGGCCAGCATCATCGGGCGCGGGCCATCTCCCCTGAAGCCCAGGATATGGCCGGTATGGCAGGAAAGGGACTCTGGCCTCAGGCCTTGCCTGCAAATAAAACGCCCCTGAGCTCTTCCAGTTTCTCGGTGATTTCCAGCAGGTCTTCAGGGGGAATCTGCCGAATCACTTCCTTGGTGTCCCGGTTGATCACCTTCACGACCACATCGCCGGTCTTGTCATACACCTCAAAGCTGAGGCTCACATTCATGTCGGAAAGGTACTGTTCGATCTGTTCACTCAGCTCCCTCGCCTGACCGGACTTGAGCGCCGCGCTTTTTTCCTTTTGGTTCTTGCCCGATTCCTTGTTCAATTTGCGAAAAGATGCCCCTTCGTCCTTGGCAATCGGTTTGATCGAATCGGACTGTCCTCTGGTGACCGTATCGGGCATCACCCAAGGTTCCAGGACCATCGGTTTGATCTCGGGGATCTTGCTCTCCATCGCCCATCTCCTTTCTGCTGCATGATTGGCCTGCTCGTACACCTATCTTTTCGGAAATACTTGACTCACACTTTAATGAATTCATCAGGCTCAGGCAGAAGATCCCTACCTTCCGGATCGGCCCGAGTACCATCAGGTCGGACCAGAGTCCCCGGAGGGAGCGCAAGGACGGGCCATTGCTGGTATGCTTCTTGCTCATGATTCAGGACGGACAAAAAATGCCTCTTCCCAAAAGCACCGAGGCCGGATTCCCCGCAACCTTCTCGACGGCAAGCAGGTTGTCAGGCGAGGAAGGGAGGAAATTTGTGAAGATAACCGAAAGCACCAACAACACCAGCCAGCTCAACAGCCTGTCCAAGCGGCAGAATTTGCCCTCCGGCAGCTCGAACCAGTCAAAGTTTGCCGCTCTGCTTGAAGCTTTTGGCAAAAAGAACCAACCAAAAGCCACGACCGAAGTCAAAGATATGACTTCTCCCCTGACGCTCGAGGATTATCGCGATATGGCCCTTCCGGTACGCCAGCGCAGGCTGCTCCGGTCCAAGTGCGTCGTGGCCAGGAGTGAGAAGCCAAGCAAGGAGCTGCCTGATGCCCCGCAGCAGATTCAGAAAGCCATCCAGGAGGCGGCGCGCCGGTTCAAGCTGCCCGTGAAGCTGGTTACGGCCGTCGTCAAAGTGGAATCCAACTTCAATCCCCGCGCCGTATCGTCGGCAGGTGCCCGAGGATTGATGCAGCTGATGCCGGCCACGGCAGCGGAACTGGGGGTCAGAAACTCCTTTGACATCTCGCAGAATATCCATGGCGGCTGCAGCTATCTGAAAGACCTGCTGGAACAGTTTGGCGGCAATCTGCCCCTGGCGCTCGCCGCCTACAATGCCGGACCGGGGGCGGTGGAAAAATACGGCAGAATCCCTCCCTATAAAGAAACTCAGGACTATGTAAAAAAAGTCCTGGCATACTGCTGAGGGAAAGGAAAAGATCCATGGGAGAGAATCTTCAGGTTATCGACCAGGCTGTCAAAAGGATGGCCGAACGCGAGGGCAAGTACCTGACCTTTTCGCTCGACCGGGAGGAATACGGCATCGGGATTCTGAAGGTCAAGGAAATCATCGGCATGATGCGCATTACCCCCGTCCCCCAGACGCCGGAATTCGTCAAGGGAGTGATCAATCTGAGGGGTAAGGTCATCCCGGTCATTGACCTGCGCTTGCGCTTCGGAATGGGCTCTATTGATTATAACGAGCGCACGTGTATCATCGTTGTCGAAATCAATGCGGGCTCCGGCAAGATTCACACAGGGATTGTCGTGGATTCCGTATCGGAAGTGCTCAACATCAAGAGCTCGGATATCGAGGACACCCCAAGCTTTGGCACCAAGCTGAATACCGACTATATCCTCGGCATGGCCAAAATGGGTGGAGGGGTGAAGATCCTGCTCGAGATCGACCGGGTCCTTAACAGCCAGGAATTGGAGGCCCTGGAGGCAGTGGCATAGCCGCCGATGATGGCCGCCTCACCCTGGACGCCTCTTTACCGGGGCTTCCCTGACCATCGCCGGGGGCACCGCTCTCAGAGGGTGTCCAAATGCCCCGTCGTCCTTCCGGCACACGCCCATAGGCGTGCACTTCAGGAGTAGTTCTCCCATTTGCCAAGGAGGGGCCAGGGGAGATTTTTTGGCAACTGATTGAAAATCCCCCTGAAACCCCC
>CAZDKX010000061.1:0-3984 GCA_964505935.1 uncultured Syntrophobacteraceae bacterium | reverse complement strand
CCCGCAACCCGCAACCCGCAACCCGCAACCCGCAACCCGCAACTTTTCAAGGAGTCCGGGCCCCGGGTTCCCTTTTGGAGAAGGCCGGCAGAAGACGTGAGACCCGGCCCGCGGTCCTGCCATTTCCCTGCCCTGGACGTCCATTGACCACGCGGTCGCTGCCGTTGACCAGAACCACCAGCTCGCCAACATACTGGCTGGTTTCCGCTGCCTGATCGCTCAGCGCCACCGAGGCCGAAGCCGATTCCTCAGCTTGCGCCGCATTCCGCTGCACGATCCCATCCATTTCGGCAACCGCCTTGCTGACCTGATCAATGCCTTGGGCCTGTTCATTGGAGGCGGCGGCAATTTCAGCCAGCAACCCATCCACTCTGGTAGTCGTACCGCTCACCTGGAAGAGGGCCTCCCCGGTCTTTTTGACCAGTGCTGAACCGTGCTGGACTCTACTGACGGTGCTCTCGATCAAAACCGCCGTGTTCTTGGCAGCATCAGCAGCACGTAAAGCCAGGTTGCGCACTTCTTCGGACACCACCGCGAACCCTGCGCCCGCCTCTCCCGCGCGCGCGGCCTCGACCGCCGCATTGAGTGCCAGGAGATTCGTCTGGAAGGCAATTTCGTCAATCGTCTTGACAATTTTCTGGGTTTCCTCGCTGGCCTTGGAGGTTTCATCCATGGCCGTGATCAATTCCTGCATCGAGTGATTGGCCTCCTGCACGACCTCGATGGCTTCCTGCATCAGCTTCTTGGCCTGGCCGGCGTTCCCTGCATTCTGTTTAACCATGGAGGTCATCTCCTCCAGGGCCGAGGAAGTCTCTTCCAACGATGCCGCCTGCTCCGAAGCCCCTTCCGCCTGGGACTGACTCGCCGAGGCAATCTCGCGGGAAGCATGAGCCACCTGCTCCCCTCCGGCTGACAAACCACCAATAATGCGGGTGAGCGGGGCTGCAATGCTCCGGCTCGAGAAGAATCCCAGGATGCCGCCGAATAAAACCATCACCAACGTCATTCCCCCGATGGTCATGGCTGACTTGCCGGCACTGACGTCCGCATTCTGCTTGATGCCATTGGCCAGTTCAAGGAACTCATCCGATGGACAGGTCACGGCCAAGGTGTAAGTCCTGGTGTTGATCTTCAACGGAACGTAGTAGCTGTATTTCTGAGCCCCCTCAAAAGTGTACTTTCCGGAACCCTCCTCACCCTTCAACATTCGATCTCGCACCAGCTCCGCCAGAGCGCCAAACTTGGGATCAGTGATGTTCACAGGGTTCGTCAGATCAAACTTGGGATGGGAGATCACCACGCCCTGTTCGTTCACGATGAAGGGATAGCCGGTCTTGCCGTAGACATGGCCCTTCAACAGCTGCCACACAAGCTGCCAGTCGACACTCATCACCACGAGACCTTTGAAGGTCTCACCCAGATAGACAGGGGCCGCGATGCGCATTTCCGGCAAACCGGTATTCGCCGCGAGAACCGCTCCCGAATTGTAGAGATCTCCCTTCTTTAGGGCCAGACTTTCTTTGAACCAGCTCTCTCCAGCCTTCGAAACCAATTGTGAAGTGAATTGTCCGAGCTTGAGATTGAGCAACTCCTGGCCCTTCTCATCGATGTATCGGATTTGATTGTAGATGGGGTGCTTTTTTCCGCCAATTTCGAGGGCACCGGCTTGATACATATTGCTCAATTCTTCCTTGAACGCAGCCAAAGATGCCTGGGTTGATTCCTGAGTCAACTCTCCCCAGCGACCTAACCCGCAAACAATCCAATCCCATTCCGGAAAGTAATAGTAAACGAGAAGCATCCTTTCCCCGCCATTGGTATAGCTGAAGGGGCGCGCCTCGCGAGCCTTCTTCTCCTTGAGAGCTGCTTCCAGATTGGGAATCTGGAGCGCTGATGCGGCATTCTTGCCAACCAGCTCCGCCTGAGGGTGAATCACCAGGGTCCCTTTGGAATCCATCACGAACGTGTACCCGGACTGGCCGATTTTCCCGGTCGCGATGACGTTGTTAAGCCTTTCCCCCTCACGCTCCTTGACACCATTGAAGAGCATGCCGACCAGCTCACCCCGGCCGTCATGGAGCGGCTTGTAGACGGTGATGTTCCACGCGTCGACCACAAAGGCCCTGCCTTTGTAAGTCTCACCCTTCAGGATCTTCGCCACGACCGGATTGGGCTGGCCGTCGGCATTGGTTGCCGGGATGTAAGTACCCGTAGCACGGGTTCCGTCGGCTTTCTTCACGCTGGTGGAGACTCGCAGCATATCGCCCTTATCATTCATCTTTTGAAAGATGGTGCTGGATCCTCCGACCATTTTCTGTACTTCATCGACGATGGGGACAAACTGATTCTGAGAGTGCTCGGAACCAAAAGAGACCCCTCCCACCCGCAACACCGGAAGGGAAATAGTCTGACTTTCCTGAGTGAATTGATTGGCAGCTTTCCATTCGGAGGTGTCAGAAAGCAGGACGGGTTTGCCGTAGGTTGAAAGGAGATGCTCCGTCACTGCAAGATCGCCATCCAGCTTCTTTTGGAGGAGTTCCTGCTGGACCTTGCACATCTCTACAATGCCCTCAACCGTCCTCGCCACTTCCTTCTCCACCATGCCGTTCAGCAGCAGGTTCCGGCCATCCTGGCTTTCCAGGTAGTTGGTCAGGCGATAAGAGCCGGACAGGTTTCTCACATCAACCTCGGTTTTTTGGACAAACCCGAGGACTTTTTCCAAATCTATTTTGATGCCGCCGGACAGAATATCCATCGCCTGCTTTTCCAGCCCGGCGAACGATTGATCGACGGTCTCCTGAGAAAAGGTCTTGAGTTGATAATAGCTGAGCAAGCCAACGATGACGACCGGTGCCACTACCAGCAACAGTGAAACCAGCAGGAGCCTGAGCTTGAGTGAGAGCTTTTTCTTCATTCCCTTTCCCCCTCGTCATTGAACGTGATTGAATTGAAAATGAGTACAAGAATTGCGTGATTTGCCCCGGCTTTCCGCCTTGGCGGGAGAGCCGGGGCTGAGGTTACCGAGCAGGCAAATCAATGAGAAGACCAGCGCCGGTGGACATAACGGCCGCGATGGGCTCATCCATCGCAGTGCGCGGGTGGACTCTCATGTCAACTGGACCATGCCAGAGGATGGGACGTTGGTCAAAAGTCTTTCAGGTTCTCTTCTGCCGCCGGGATTGCCTCTTGCGGCAGATTTCCGGGCTTTCCCCCACCTTCAAGCCTGGGCGCATTTGCTCGATGGCTGCTGCCCAGCACCCGACGCAGGCTTCTGGGTCCCTCCCCGGCGCTGCCGCCGTTGCTGTGGCCCCCAACCAGGCCCACCAGGTCCTTCACGAACCCCTTCATCTGTTCCGCCTGGGCGTTCATCTGTTCCGCCGCCGCCGCTGATTCCTCGGCATTGGCCGCATTCTGCTGCACGACCCGATCCATTTCCGATACCGCCGTGGACACCTGACCGATGCCCTGGGCCTGCTCCTGCGACGCCGCCGCAATCTCGCCAACCAGTTCGCCGGACTTGGTGACACTCACAGAGACCTTCTGGAAGTCTTCGTTCGTCCGGCCAACGAACTCGTTCCCTTCCTTGACGCGCTTTACCGTACCCTCGATCAGCACCGCCGTATTCTTGGCGGCTTCGGCGGCCCGCATGGCCAGATTGCGCACTTCGTCCGCAACCACGGCAAACCCCGCCCCCGCTTCTCCGGCCCGCGCGGCCTCAACGGCGGCGTTGAGGGCAAGCAAATTGGTCTGGAACGCAATTTCGTCGATGGTCTTGATGATCTTCTGGGTTTCCTCACTGGCCTTGGTGATTTCGGTCATGGACGCCGTCAGGTTCGCCATGGTCTGATTGGCCTGCTTGACGATCATGCCCGAATCCATCATCAGGTGATTGGCCTGATTGGCGTTATCCGCGTTCTGCTTCGTCATGGAAGTGATTTCTTCCAGCGCCGAGGAAGTTTCTTCCAGGGAGGCCGCCTGCTCCGA
>CAZDKX010000060.1:0-19164 GCA_964505935.1 uncultured Syntrophobacteraceae bacterium | reverse complement strand
TGGCCTTGTGGTCTTCATATGTTGAACAAATCATAGCAAAAGGAACCGGAGAAGTATTGCTGACCGATTATGGCTATACCGGACCGGCATGGAAGGAGGCTCCAGGTCCGGGGGAAAAAGTAGATTTCTTTAAGAATTCCATTTTCTATCCCGAAGGGTTCTGCCTGTACCGGAACTTCACCGTGTTTAACAAGGATTTTGTCGACAAGCACCCGAAACTTGTCGTCGCATATTTGAAAGCCTCGCAGACAGCAACCCTTGCCTTGCGTCAGGATACTGAACAAGGTCGGGACCTGAGCTGGAAATATATCAAAGACATTTGGAAAATTCCGAGGCACCTGTGTGCGAGAATTTTTGCCGACGATTTGTCCATGGGCGTCCGGCACTGGATCTGGATGACCTATGGCGATGTGAAGGCAATCACCTGGAGTTCCGAGTGGGCATTCGCAAACGGTATTATTCCCAGGAATGTGACCTGGGAAGATGTAGCTCCCTATTTTTCAAAACTCTCGGCGCTGGAAAAACAGACATGGGAAGAGCTGGGAGGAAACCCGTCGATTGACGAGATGAGCAAAGATGCCGAAACCGACTTGCGCGGACTGCCCACCTGGATGATGGATAAGTGGCCGAACAAATATCCATAATCAAAATGGCTGCCAAGCTTCCTCAGAGTTGCGAACAGGATCGTATGCGAAGAACTATCTCGAAGCTGATACTCCCCCTCATATTGCCGGGCCTGCTGCTTTTGATCTGGCAGCTTTCCGCACGCCAGGTGCAAAACGCGGCCATCCTCCCTGCTATCGACAGGGTGGCGGAAAACTTCATCCACGCCACCGACAACTTTATAGGCTTGGGTTCCATCCCGCGCAATATTGGTGTCAGTTTGATACGAGTTCTCTGCGGCTACACCACAGGCATGCTGATCGCCGTACCTCTGGGCGTGTTGATGGGTTACAGCAGGACCATCCAACGAGTTTTTGAAACTTTTGCCAACATCTTCAAGCCCATTCCTCCTCTGGCCTGGCAGCCGCTGGCCCTGGCCATTTTTGGGGTATCAAGCATTGCCAGCCTTTTCAATATGCCCTTTGGCCAGCAATATGTGTTTTGGGGAAACTTTAAGATCGGGATGGTCTTTCTCATCGGCATGGGCAGCTTCTTCCCCATCCTTGCCAGCGTTATGTTCGGAGTTCAAAATGTCCGGCAAACCTTGATCGATTCCGCCCGCGTGCTGGGAGCCACCGAAAAGGACATCTTTCTCAAGGTCCTCATCCCGGCCGCCGCACCCAGCATTATCAACGGTCTCAGAGTGGGATTGGCGATTGGCTGGGCTTGTTTGGTCGGCGCCGAAATGTTGCCGGGAAGCCTGGCGGGCGTGGGCTATCTCATTACTCATGCCTATGAACTGGCCAGAACGGATTTGGTCATCACCGGCATGATTTGCATTGGTTTTGTGGGTGCCTTCATGGACAGCGTGTTCAGATTCATTGCCAACAGGTATTTCACCTGGGAAAGCAAGACACGGTAGGGCTATGCAGGAAACGATACGAGTTGATCATTTGGAAAAGATATTTCACACTCGGAACGAAATGGAGATAAAGGCGCTGACCCGGGTGAACCTGAGTGTTCGCAGAAACGAGTTTCTGTGCATTTTGGGGCCTTCCGGCTGTGGGAAATCCACTCTTTTGCGCATCATCGCAGGGTTGGATACTGCCAGTTCGGGTAAGGTATTGTTTAATGGACACGAGCATGCAAGACCTCGCCGTGAGATCGGCATGATTTTTCAGAGTTATTCGCTGATGCCCTGGCTCAATGTTCTCGACAATATCGCCCTGGGTCTGGAATTTGCGGGCTGGCCAAGGCAAAAGCGGATCGCGATAGCCGTTGAGTACCTGGATATGATTGGTATGAGCGATTTCGGCAAAGCTTTTCCACACGAGCTATCGGGTGGGATGCAGCAACGTGTGGCCATCGCCCGGGCGCTTGCCAATAATCCAGATGTTTTGTTGATGGATGAGCCTTTTGGGGCACTTGATGCGTATACCCGTATTCTCATGCAGCGAGAACTGCTGCGCATATGGGAACAACATAAGAAAACCATTCTGTTTGTTACTCACAGCGTCGATGAGGCGGTCTATCTGGCGGATCGTATCATTTTGATGAGCGGGAACCCCGGCACGATTCAAAAAGATATACCAATTTCCATGCACAGGGTGCGCGAACGCAGCAATCCCCGTTACGGGGAGCTGACCGCGGAACTGCTCACCTTGCTGGAGAGAACCTAGATGGGGCAGCTACCTCATTTGATTTCATACGTGCTAAACAGTCAGCACAAGGGTGTTGTTGTTCGAATCGACGGCACTTGCTATCGGGAATGCTTCAAAAAGCGCTTGCTATGATGAGTATAACGGTAAACGGCACAATACCCGGATGTCTTCGATCAGCCTTAACGCAAGAGTTGGCTGCGACTGCCCCCCGCTGTTTCCTGGAGCACGGTCTCCATGGCCTGCGGCAGGGAAGCGAGCAATTCACCGATGGGGGAGGCGGGCGTTGGCCTGGCAAGCATTCCCATCACCCTGTTCACCTTTGCGGCCAGGGAACAGGCTTGCGGGATCGGATAGCGCCCGACAATGAAGGCCCCCACCAGGGCGGTGAGCGTGTCTCCCGTGCCGCCGATGGGTTCCATGGTTGCCACCGAGGGCTCACAAATGCGGTCCAGGATGCCCTCGGAGGAGGCCACGAGATCGCAGCGGCCTTTGACCAAGAGGTAGCGGGAGGCGTTTTCATGCTGATAAGCCCGCCGGATGAGCTCGGGGGCGCGGTCCTCTTCCTGGAGGATGAACCCACGGGTGTAGAAGGGGTGTGGGGCCTTTTCATCGGCGAGAAAAGCCAGCTCACCGGCGTCCGGGGTAAAGAGGTCATAGCAGGCGGCAAAGCCGCTCATTTTTGCCACGTACATGAATCCCGCGTCAGCGACGAGGAGCGGTCGCGGGGCCAGCTCTTCGAGGTGCATGAACACCCGGTTGTGCCAGTCCACATCCGGCTGCAGGTAATGAAAGACCATCACTTCCGGTAGGATAGCGGCAAGCTTTTGGCAGAGGTGCTGATAGATCTGGATGGACCCCTGGCCCCGCCCGGTATCGCCGGCGAGCAGGGCCAGGGGCGGTTCGATCCCAAGGACTTGCGCAGCAATGCCGGCCGCCGCCAGGAGCGCGGGCGTGCCGCGACTGACGGGAATGGGTTGCTCGTCAAGACGCAGACAACCTTCCTCGAATTGGCAGCGACCTTCAGAGAGGAGAAAATCGTCCCGGGGGATGGTGCCGACAATCAACCAGGACATCGACGGAGAAGTTCCTCGTAGGCCAGCTGCAGCGCATAGCCGCACAGCGTGTGGCCGATGCTGCGCGGCGGGGGGGCCTCATGCAGGGATTTACCCACCAGGCTCTCCGCCAGAAAGGGCACATCCGGGCAGCCACCCCCCGAAACATTCACAATCCGAAGATCGCTCTTATCGATAGTGATCTTCATGTTGGCCGCCCGGACCATGACATAGTCCCCAAAGTCTTTGGTGTGAAACAGTCCCACGGGTTCCAGCAGCAGGTCCTGCAGAGGCAGGACCTTAAGCGGGGTAATCCTTGCCCCGGCCAGAAGTTCTGCAATTTTCAACTGGGAAACCAGCGGGAATTCGATCACCAGGTCGCACCCCGTGCGCAGATCAGGGGGCGGACCTTTCACGGAAACGGTGAAGCCCGCCTCCTTGAGCAGCGACTCGGCCCGGATCACCTCGCTGGTGTGGTGGAAGACCAGAATTCCTTTCTCCGAGCGACCGTCAGTCTTATGTTTGGCGCCGACAACGTTGCCGGCCATTGCCGCAAGCTTTTTCCAGAACATGGACTTTTACCAAGACTCCTCAGATGCCACAAAACAAGTCAAGCAACGTAAGCTCTGTCAACGAACCAGGATCAAGTGGCGGTCCTCACCTTCCCGCCGCTCTTCGCGCACGTCCCAGCCTTTGGCGCGGGCAGCACGGCTGACGTTCTCCCGACTGACTTCATTGTCAACGATGACCTCGATCTCACCGCTTGCCTTTTGCTGTATTTTTGACATCACCAGCAGCACCGGTTGCGGGCAGGAAAGGCCCCGGGCATCGACGATCTCACTCATTGCATCCTCCTTCGCCTGATCAGGCGCGAGCGCGTTCGATATTGCTGAAACCGATAATTAGACAGAAAACCAGGCACACCGCCACCGCGGCCATCCCATGGGGACCGATGCCTGCCGGCGAGCTGGCCAGACCGAAGTTGTGGGCAACGGCCGCCCCGGTAATCATGCCGAACACGAACACCCCGGCATCGGCGTCCCCTTCGCCCGACATGAAGAGCTGCCGTCCGGGACAGCCTCCGGCCAGCGCAAACGAAAATCCGGCCACCAGCATGCCGGCGAAATTCCAAAAAGCCTGCGTATGGGCAACGGGTTGTTTTTCGAAGCCGGGATGGAATTGCCCCAGCACCAGGTTGGTGACCAGGGCAGCCGCCAGCAGGGCGAGAAAGCCGGAAAAGAGATGTATCTGTCGGAAGAGAATGAGGTCTCGCAACGCTCCCATGGTGCAGAATCGGCTGCGTTGAGCAATAAAACCCACCAGCAGGCCGATCCCGAGGGCGATGAAGAGCGGTGCGTACGCGGCCCCCGGACCCTTGGCGCTGTAGAAGAGCACCCCACTTTGCGTCTGCCCCTCAACGGGAGGATAAATGATCCGCAGCACCAGCAACCCGAGCATGAGCAGCGGCATGAGTAGACCGGTGCCGAAACTCTGTTTCTGGTTGCGGCCCAGACTGTAACCCTGTTTGAAAAAGAGGGTGCCGATCCATACCCCGACCACCAAGCCGGCCAACCCCAACAGGGCATTGCCGTCGCCACCCGCCAGCCGCAGCAGCGTGCGCCACGGGCAGCCCAGGAACACCAGCGCCCCGATCATGGCGGTCATGCCCAGCACGAACCGGGCCAGTGGCGCCGAACCGCCCCGCGATTGGTATTCGCCCGTCGCCAGGGCCGCACCGAACGAACCCAGCACAAAGCCAAGAATTTCCGGCCGCAAATATTGCACCACTTCCGCCCGGTGCATGCCGATGGCACCGGTAATGTCCCGATCGAAACAAGCCACACAAATCCCCATGTTACCGGGATTGCCCAGCTTTTGCAGCAATGCCGCCAACACCCCGATGAGCGCTCCCACCGCGATCATGCCCGTTCTCGTCGCGAACCAATTCCCGGTCTTCTCCACTTTCCGCCTCCTCGTTGAATGCTCTCGTCATCAGGTTTGGGTCAGAGGACAGCTCAATCCCTCCGCTCGATAAACATGCCTCGACTGGCAGTGAGGGCATGGAACCGCCACTTCACCCGTCACTATCCTTTTCTCCTGAATGCCCTCCTCAATTTGCAGCTCACCTACGATGTGCCAGTCATATGAGAAGAAATCCTTCCCTGTCAGGGGACACCGAAAATAGAGTTCCACCGGTTGTATCCATTTCCACAGGGCGTTTCCCTGCTGGTTGAGCAACTGAAGTGGTGCGGTTCCCTCAGCCCACGAAACCACGAACCCAGCGCTTCCCAAGACCCAGCCTGAGCTCAATCCGGAGAACCACGGAATTCTATTGAAAACCCAATTCATTATAAAATCGGAAATCACGATGAATGAGCCGCTTTCCTATAGGTATTTGCCGATTCGAGTTACTTTTGATGCCGGGCGGGACAGTGCCCGCTATCCGGCAACCAGCTCCAGAAAAGCCTCGATCCTGGTTCTCAGCTGTTCGGTATCGGAAGCGGAATAATCGGTTTCAATGTGGAGGAAGGGGAGCTCGAAGCGGTCTTCCAAGAATTCCTTGATGACAAAGGACTCCACATTGTAGGTGTGGCAGCACTGCCAGGTCAGATCGACCACGCCCTGCACCCGATACTCTTCCACCAGACGTTGGAGCAGGTCCAACCGCCCGCCATTGGGCGTCATGCACGAGCAGGGGGTCTGCAGGTAGCGTTTGGCGAGCGCCCGCAGCGGGTCGGCGGTGTCCTCTTCCACCATCAAGTCCTGGCCTTTAATGCCGGTACAGTTCTCCAGGGCGACAATCACACCGCCACACTCCTCGATGAGCTGCAAGACCTTATCCGTTCCCTTGCCGACCGGGCAGCCGGTGAGCATGAGGCGAGGGGCGCCCTGCTGCTGGACGGAGACTCCGGCCGCGGACAAGGTCTCGAGTTCCGCGATGAGCTGCCGCAGCAAGGTGGCGTAGGCTTCCAGGTCGAAGCAGGAGCTCTTGGTTTCCATGACCGTCATCACGTCCAGACCGGACAGCGGAACCCTTTCCGCCGCGCTGCACCGTGAGATCCTCCAGAGCAGCCTTCTGACCTCGTTCTGAAGCCTGATCTGGCGATTCAACTCCGAGACTTCAATATTCCGGCCGGTCTGTTCTTCCAGGAAGCTTTTCAACCTGGCCATTTCCTCGGCCCAGAAAGCAAGCGCGTGGCCACCGTTGGTGTCGTAAGGTAGATGCATGAGGTGAAGGGGCTTGAAACTTGCCATCAACTCGAACATCTTCTTCTTGCCGTCGCAGGTGGTCTCCCCCAGAATAAAATCCGACGCACCAAGAAAGGGGCAGCTATCCGTGACGGCATATCCGTAGCTGGACTTGATCAGGGGGCAGAGATTGGTCGGCAGTGTCTTTTCAGCGGCAGCAATGGGAGCTTCCTTCTTGCCGCAGAGACTCACCGGGATTGCTCCCGCCGCCCGCACCAGTTCCGTGGGGGCAAACAGGCAGTAGACGCCCGCGACTCTTCCCCCCGCTTCCTTATGTTCCATCAGGCTCAGCAGCGAGAGCTCACTGGCCCGCTCAAACTCTTTCATCATTTCCGGTCGCATTGAATAATCCTTTCCTATCCCCTGGCCATGCCGTAGAGGGCCGCGCCGATGGCCCCCACCATATCGGGCTCGGCGGGGACGACGACCGATACCTTCAGGTGCTCCTCCAGGACCCGCCTGGCACACGGATTGTGAGCCACCCCTCCGGCGAAGACCAGCGGGGCTTGCATCCCCACCCGGCGGAGCATGCCGACCGTCCGCTGAATGATCGCCAGATGCAGGCCCATGGCGATGTTTTCCGCGCGTTCCCCACGGGCCATGAGTGAGGTCGCCTCGCTCTCCGCAAAGACCGTGCACATGCTGTTGATTTGAATGCGCTTGTCCGAGCGCAGCGCATACTCTCCGAAGGCCTCGACGGGGACCTGCAGGGCCGTCGCCATGAACTCCAGAAACTTCCCCGTGCCTGCGGCACAGCGGTCGTTCATCTCGAATTTGGCCACCCTGCCGTGAGGGGCGAGCAAAATCACCTTGGTGTCCTGACCGCCGATGTCGAGGACCGTCCGGGCTTCGGGAAAGAGATGGCGGGCCCCCAGCGCATAGGCCTGGATTTCGGTGATTGCCGTCACGTTCAGCTTGTGAAAGGAGTCGGCAAAGAGCTTGCGGCCATAGCCCGTGGCGACCACCCGGCACACGTTCAACCCATCAAGGAGCTTTTCGCATTGGGCCAGGGGATCGAAGGTCGTCGGCACCTTCACCTGCCGGACCGGATTCGCGCCATCAAATACCACCAACTCAATGGACCGGGAGCCGATATCGATGCCGGCAACAGCCTCATGAACGTTCATTTTTTCTTCCTGTATCCATAAAAGGAGGGAGCTCAAGCGACACCCAGCCGCCGTCACCCTATAAAAGGAAAGACCGGCGAGGGCAAATCGGTAATATGAATGGCAATCCGGGTTTAATATCGAAAGAAGCTATTCCGGTTTTCCAACACCCTTATCAGTTCAACAGTTCGAGAAACGCATCGATCCTCAGCTTGATCCGGTGAGCGTCGGCTTCTGAATAGTCTGTTTCGACCTGCAGATATTGACGCCCGCATTGGTTCGTGACAAACTCTCCCACCTGATAGGCTTCGATGTTGTAGGTGTGACAAGCCTGCCAGGTCAGTTCGACCACCCCGTCGATGTGATAGTACTCGATGATACGTCCGATCAAATCCAGCCTTGTCGGGTTGGGAGTCATACAGGGGCAGGCAACGGCAAGATACCTCTCTGCCAGGGCCTCCAACGGGTCAAGATCCTCCCGCACCAGCAGGCCGAGCGCCTTCAACCCGCCGCAGTTTTCCATGGCCGCAACCACTCCGCCGTTTTCTTCGATGGCGTTGAGGACCTTCTTGCTCGTGGTGGGACATCCGGTCAGAAGGATTCTCGGTTTGCGAGCCATCTTTTGCCGAAACTCAAAGTCTTCCGCTCGTCGCCTGGTCCGCTCCATGGCCAGCTTCATTTCCCCGATCCGCCAGGGGAGGTTGCATTCGAAGCCGGCCGGGTTGGTGATCCGATAGATTTCTCGGCCGTAAAGCAGGGGCACTTGCCCGCGGTTGAACGCGAAGACCTCCTCGGCCGTTCTTCGATATTCGTTGTAAAGTTTTATCTGTTCTCTGATCGCCTCGTCAGTTATGGGCCTGCCCGTTCGTTCTTCCAGCAGAGCCTTGACCTTGTGCAGTTCTCCCAGCCAGGATTCCATGGCTTCCCGAGTACTGGCCGTTTGCGGGAGCTGCAGGACATGGACGGGCTTCATCCGTCCGAGGAGCTCGAACATTTTCTTCTTGCCGTCACAGGTAGCGTCGGCAAGCACGAACTCAACCTCATGGAAATAGGGGCAGGTGTCAGTCAGGGCAAAGCCGTAACTGGACTTGATCAAGGGACAGAGGTTCCTGGGCAGGTGGGCCTCGGCGTCGGCGATAGGCTTTTCCGAGGAGCCGCAAAGGGAAACCGGGATCGCCCTGGCAGCCGTAATGAGCTCTTTGGGAGTGAACGCACAGTATACTCCCACTACCTTGCAGCCCGCATCAAGCCGATCGCTGGCCTGCCTGAAGGCCTCTTCCTCCAGCCGCTCAAAGTAATCACCGTCAAAAAACAATTCGGGCATAGGGTCTCTTTTCCGTTCCAGCGTGAATCGTTGTGAGAAAAGCTCCAGCTTTCGGTTTTGCTCTCATGGCATCTCTGAACTTATCACCGGCGTTTCTGGGGCAAATCCTCTGGGCTGATCCCCATTTTCGATCTGTCAGCCCTACTCCAGGCGGAAATATCCTCTTTAGACACCAAGTTTGATCGCTCCAAAGCGATTAGCCAGGAAAAGCAACCCAATCGAAACGGCTATGACCATCGTCGCCAAAGCGTTCAAGGAGGGGTCGATCCCCGGTCGCAGCATACTCCAGATGACCATCGGAAGCGTGCTTTGCGCTCCGATATTGAAATACGTGATGACAAACATGTTGAAAGACAAGGAAAAAATGAGCAGCATCGCACCAACCATGGTCGGACGGATGAGAGGAAAGATCACCATCCTGAAGGTCCTAAACGGGGTGGCTCCCAAATCATGAGCGGCCTCCTCGACGCTGAAATCAAATTCCTGCAACCGCGCCGATACTGCCAGCACCATATAGGGCACACAATACACGACGTGACCAATGATCACGGTAATGAGGGATCGAGAGATCGCGAAGAAAGCGAAAAACGAGAGCAGAGAGATGCCGATCAATAAGGTGGGCATGCTTATCGGGACGCTCAGGAGGGTCCGCAGCGCATTCCTGAACCGGAAGCTGTAGCGCGTCAGGGCGAATGCGGCCGGGGTACCGAGAAGGGCAGATATCAATGCGGTACCCGCTGCGATTCTCACACTGTTCTCCAGGGCCGGCCAGATGATCCTTTTGTTGAAGGCCTCCCGGTACCAATCCAGGGTAAAACCTTCCAATGGAAAAACACCCGTTATATTCTTGTTGAAGGATAATACGACCAACATGAAGACCGGCAAGAACAGGAAGAACAACGTCAAGACGGCATACATCTGCAGCAGTGGTATCCTCGAAAAGCTGAGGCTGCGCCTGAACTTCAGAACAGACGGAGGCATCTCTCCTGATTCAGGGGCCGGCGGGATCTTCAAGGAAAGCGCCAAAATCTTCCTCCTTGCCTTTCGCACAACCTGAAGGAGCAGAAAACTTGCCACCAGGATAGCCGCAATGATCCCGATGGTTGAAAAAACCATTGCCGATCCAAGCGGCCAATTGCAGACGATCCCGAATTGCGTGGCGACGGCATTGCCGATCATCATTCCGCTTTTTCCGCCGACGAGTTGCGGTGTAACAAAATCACCGGCGGCCAGCAGGAAGATGAACAGGAATGAAACGATGACGCCGTGGATGCTGAGGGGCAGCGTGATTCTGCAGAAGGTTCGAAAGGGACCGGCTCCCAGGTCAGCGGCGGCCTCAATGGTCTCTCGTTCGACATTGAGCAGCGACGAATAGATGGGCAAGGTCGCAAAAGGGATGTAGATATTCAACAGCACTACAACCACTCCCCATTGGCTGTAGATCAGGTAGTGCATGGGACCATTCACCAGGCCCATTTGCGTGGCCAGGTAGTTGACCAGGCCATTGCTGCTCAAGATCGATTTCCATGCGTAAATGCGAACCAGATAATTACTGAAAAGGCTGATAGCTAATAAGAAAAGAATCAGATCCCGATACTTCTCAAACTTGAACACCATGGCGTAGGCCAACGGATAAACGACAATAACCGATAAGGTCGCGGTGATCAAACCGAGCGCAATGGAGCGAAAGATTAACAGGGTGAATACCGGAGAGGTGAGCACAGTATAATAATTATCAAGAGTCCATTCTTTGATAATCTCCCATTGGGACACTGACCAAAAACTATAAACAAAAAACACAGCTATTGGAGTGATAAAGAAAACCAAAATATAAATGGTTGCAGGTCCCAGCTTACTGATTATCGGAAACGGGGAGACTAATTCTGCTCTTTTGAAATTCATCTCTTCAGCTCATTAGTTAGAGCTTTCATTATTCTGTAAGTACTATGGAATGTTCACTTGACCAACCGATATTTATAATGGAATCAGCTTCATAAGATGGAACGCCATCTGTTATTTCTTTGCGTATCGTGATTATACGTTCACCCGCCGCCACTATCTGATAAAGCACAATTGGACCCTTAAAAATAGCATTAACAATATGACCTTGCAGCCGATTGTCCCATCTTTCATCCGGTTTACGCCCAAGCTGGACTTTTTCCGGGCGAATACAGACCGATACGTGTTGTCCGATTCGTAATCCCGGTCTTGCCGCGCAATGGAGGAGCAGCTCACCGGCGTTTACCGTGCAACGGTCGCCATTCGCAGCTTCGACCTTGCCGGAAAAAAGAATGGTTTCGCCAATGAACTGGGCCGAGAAAAGACAATTGGGCTGCTGATAGATATCGGAGGGTGAGCCCTCTTGAACGATGGCGCCATCCTTCATCACCACGATCCGGTCGGACATGGTGAGGGCCTCTTCCTGGTCGTGAGTCACATAAATGAAAGTCGCCCCCAGTTGCTTGTGGATATTGATCAGCTCGAACTGCATCTCCTGACGCAATTTGAGATCCAGCGATCCAAGCGGTTCGTCCAGAAGCAAAACCTTCGGCTGCATTACCAAGGCGCGAGCCAACGCGATGCGCTGGGCCTGACCGCCACTGAGCTGGCGAGGGTAGCGGTCCTCATAATCTTTCATCTTGACCAGCTCCAACATGGAGCCCACCCGGCGTTCGATCTCGGCTTTGGGAACTTTTTTGATCCCCAGACCGAAGCTGATATTCTCCGAGACGGTCATATGGGGAAACAGCGCCCATCGTTGAAAAACCATATTGACGGGGCGTCTGTGCGGCGGAACATCGGTCACATCCCTGTTTTCCAGGTAGACGCGACCTATCGTCAGCGGTTCCAGGCCGGCACAGGTGCGCAGTAAGGTCGTCTTCCCGCACCCACTGGGACCCAGAAGGGAGAGAAACTCACCTCTCTTTACCGCCAGGTCGATATTGTTCAAGGCGACCACTTCACCGAAATGTTTGGAGATGTTCTCAAACAATACCATCTGGCTCATGGAGCCTCTCGCTGAAGTGAAGAAAGCTCCGGGCAGCGCGCCCCTTTCTCCTGAGAACTGCCCGGTGATGGAGGGACCGTCATTGGCTTTTCTGGCGACTTGCCGAAGCCTTGATCTCGTCGAAGGCCCGATAGATGTCAGACAGCTTGACATACGGATCTTGTGCGTTTGAATCGGGGAGGACATTGAATTCGGCGTTCATGATGGTCTGATCCATGTTCTCGAACCCCACCCGCTTCACCAGTTCTGGTGCCATCAGCTCATAGGCTTCCTGATTGGTAACGGCGACCCCCAGGTTCGTGGCCATCTTGGCCGCCACTTCCTTGCTCGTGGCATAGTTGATCCATGCCTGAGCGGTTTCGCTGTTCTTGGCACCCGCAAAGATGAAGTAGCAATTGACCCACATCTTGGTCGGCCCCGCTGGAAGAGCGATTCTGACATCGGCACCCCGTTTCTGGCCTTCGATGGTGGCGTAGGGTTCGCAGTCATCGGTGGTCGTGACATCCCCCCGGACCAGCAGGTCGATTTGTTCGCCAATGGTCGCTGCCGCAGTGAATGCGCCTTTCCACTTCTCCATGCCGTAAGCTTTGATGTCTTCCAGGTCCTTTTTGGTCCACTTTCTGGCATCCTGCCCTTTACCGAGCGTCATCGCCCAGAGGTACACCGTCGCCATGGGATTGGTGCCGACGGCATACTTCTCTTTCCAGGGCGATTCTTGCCAATAGTCCCAACTTTGCGGCTCCGAGACCATGTCGGCGCGGTAGCAAATCGCGCTGTAGCCCGAATAAGCCGGCACCGCATAGAGCTTACCATCCTTGCCGCGCCCGAAGTTTTGTTTTATCCAGGCAGGGAAAAACTTCTTCAGGTTCGGAAGCTTTGACTCATCCAACGGCATCAGCATCTTCTGCTCGATCATCGACTCAAGGTAGCGCGAGTTGATGTTCCCCATGTCGTAGACACCGGGTCCTCCAGCTTTATAGAGGCTGATGATTTCATCGTTGCTGCCAATATAGGTAGCGTTGGGGACTACTCCGTACTGGTCATAAAACGGTTTGAAAACGGCTGGGTTGTCGTAGCCTTCCCAGCCCAGGAAATTCAGTTGTCCGCCTATTCTCGCTTCCTTCTTTTCGGCCTGGGGTTGCTGACCGTGTGCCGGCAGGACCAGTGCGAGAACGAACAGGAAGACAACAATCAGATGAATTCTCTTGGTCATGATCTTCTCCTCATGATTCGCCGAAGGGCAGCCTTTTGCACTCTTCCCTGGGCTGCCGCGCTCCCGGAACGTGCGTTGAACCGAGGGAGTTGCTCCCCAGCAGCCCCAAAAACCGCCATTAACCCATAAAGAGAAAGGCCCAAAAGAGCAAATAGGTAATATAAATGGCAATCTGCACATGCTATCGAAAAACCCCATACTGGAATCCCTGCTCATCCGCCCAGGGTTATCAAGACCGTTCAGGATGCTGTCGGCTTTCTTATGCATTGATCATTTAAGGACTTGTACAACGAGCAACTCGCGATCGGTGAGGGTCATCTCCAAGGTCCCTTCCTTCCAGCAGATTCCCCCTTCGCAGGGCTCTCCTGGCCGCCCCATATCCTTTTCCACGGCCGCACGAATGCGATCACGGTATTGTGGTTTGAAGACGAAATCAAAACCGGTGAAGATCGCATCCTGGAAACGCAAATAGATGGCGATGAGCGGGATATCCATAAACTGCATCTCAAGCTTTCCCACCCCCTCCATGAACAAGGTTGCCGAAGGACCTTTCTCGTAAATATTCTTGAAGGCAGCCTTGCTTATCCCCAAATCCGGCAGCTTATCCTTGGGTGTGCCCCATTTTACGCCTTGAAACCCGTCTGCAAAACGTGATGCACACAAGCCCGACACCAACCCGCAGTAAAAAACCATCATTGCAAAGATGCAAAGAGCAAGCATTACCTTTCGCATCGTACACCTCCCCACGTATGTCCTTCATCATCTACCGAATCATTCGATCTCAGCAACAGCGCCTGGGGCTTTCTTATCTGCCGGAGGAGAAGAGTCTCATTGACCGGGTTTGACATCCTCCGGCAGAAAGGAGTAATCAATCATGTGATCGATATCGAGCTTTTTCTCCAGGTATCCATATTGCAGCATGACGTCGCGCTGTCTCTCCAGAAGCTCCTTGGACGTATAAGGAGATGAATATTCACGCAGGGCGCAAATCCTACAAACTTCAGGCTCCATGCCGGTATACTTGGGCAGGTGCATGCGAGCTTTCGCTTCATGCTCTTTGATAAATCGAAATGACTTGACCAGCCCGGCGACGGTGGCCCGAACCAGCTTTGGATTCTCCGCTATGTATTTGTTGGTGAAATACAGACCGTTAAAGACCCAATTGGGAAGGATGTCATGAAAAGACGCCAACATCCGACTTGCGCCATGCGCCTCCAGCATGGCCGCCAAAGGGTCTCAGACAATAAACCCGTCGATGGCACCCGAGCGAAGCGCGGCCTCACACTGCATAGGGTTGTCGGGGCGTCCGCCGTAGATCGGACGCAAATCCTTGAGCTCAAGCCCCCCAAGATGCGCAGCGTGGGTAAGCATGGTCTTGGGCATGAGATTGCCGCTGGTGGCGATGCGGGCGCCTTTCAGGTCCTTAAAGTTTTGGTATTTCGTATCCTTGCCGACATGGATGCCGCAATGGGTGCCTTGATGGGCTCGCCCCAGCCAGACAACAACCTTGACCGGCACTTCCTTGTCCGCCAGCTTATACAGGGATTCAACGCTGAGGGGTGCCGCCTGGATGTCATTCTTCATGACCCCGGCCAGGGCATTCTGCTCGCCCACCATAAACACCAGCTCCACCTTGACCCCACACTCCTCGAAAAACCCTTCCTCAATACCCACGTAAGACGGTAAGTCGTCGACATCCCGGGAATGGACAAGCTTGATTATCGGTAATTCCTTGTCTCCCTCCTGGGCCGTTGCCGACGGCACCGCACCCGGCAGAACCAGCAATCCCAGGAGTACAAAAACGACAAACCCTTTCCAACAACGCTGCATAGTCTACCTCCGTTTCGGTTGAATGTCAGGCTCCGGCCCCGCCCAGCGATGTTTCAAGATGCCAGGAGACCAGACGCTTCTGGGCCAGGCGCGCGCACCGGTCCAGGGAAAAGCCAATCACCGATAGCACGATGATTCCCGCGAACATGCGATCGGTTTCGAATAATCGCTGAGCGTCGATGACGAGAAATCCCAATCCCGACTCACTGGCAATCATCTCCACTCCCACCAGCGCCATCATGGACATGGCCGTGGATATGCGTAAACCCGTGATGATCATCGGCAGGGCTGCCGGAATGAGGACGCGCAGCCACAACTGCCGACCATTAGCACCCAGAGATTGGGCCGCCTTAACCAGCTTCTTGTCCACTCCTTTGATGCCGGCTATGGTGTTCAGCGCGATGGGGAAAAAACAGGACTTGAAAATGATCATGACCTTGGACAAATCGCCAATGCCGAACCAAAGAAAGAAAACCGGCACCAGGGCAAAAGTGGATAAGGGACGCAGCAGTTCGATGAGCGGATCGAAGAAATCTTCCACGCAGAGCGACCATGCAATGAGTAATCCCAGGCCGATACCCACCAAGGCTGCCAGAGCGTACCCGGTCATGGCCCGATACATGCTGACCGCCGTGTGATGCAACAGTTCTCCGGAAGCGCTCATGTTATACAAGGCCCCGAAAACCTTGCCCGGTGAGGGAAGAAACCATTCGGGCATCCATCCCAACCTCGAAACGATCCCCCATGCCATTACCATCAACACGGGAGAGCCCAGCTTGCGCCATCTGGCATCGCCCCCACGACCTACACTTCCGCCCACACCAACTCCTTGAGCATAAGCTCGTAATCCTTGAAAGCAGTCGTTGCAGACAGTTCGCGGGTCCTGGGGCGAGAGAGGTTTACCGAGACCTCCTCTTTGATCCTCCCTGGCCGCTTGCTCATCACCACGACCCGATCAGCCAGCGTCAGCGCCTCGACAATGCTGTGGGTCACAAAAAGGATGGTGCATCTGGCCTCCTGCCAGATGCGGAGGAGCTCCAATTGCATGCTTTCGCGGGTCAAGGCGTCCAAAGCGCCAAAGGGCTCGTCCATCAGCAGGACCCGGGGATGGTTGGCGAGGGCGCGGGCAATGGCGACCCGCTGCTTCATGCCTCCGGAAAGCTCATGGGGATAGTTATTCTCGAATCCCTGCAGGCCAACCAGTTCTAGGTAATACGCACATAAGGCATCGAGTTCCTTGCGGGGTACCCCTCGCAGGGACGGCCCGAACGCAACATTACCCTTTACAGTCTTCCACGGAAAAAGCAGATATTCCTGAAACACGACCCCGCACCTTACGTCCGGTCCTCTGACGTCTTTCCCGTCCACTTGCAGGGTACCGGACGTCAGTTCTTCCAATCCTCCCACCATCTGCAGAAACGTTGATTTGCCACAGCCAGACGGCCCCACAATGGCCACAAATTCCTCTTCTTTCACCTCGAGGGATAGATCCTGCACAGCCTGGACGTTTTCGCCTTTGCGGCCATTAAAAACCTTATTTACTTTGTGGGCTTCAATGAGTGGCATCAAGTTTCCTTCATCTGGCAGCAGCACAGCCGGCTCATCCTTTGAAAAGGAGGTTGAAGCCACAATGCCGCAGAGCTGACTTTAAGCCACAGAAAGACCTGTGAGAGCAAATAGGTAATATTAATATCAAAACTCTTTTGGCATTGGTTGAAGCGATACGTCACCCGCCCTTCAGGGACCTTGTAAGGATGACGATGGGTTCTCAGGAACGCAGGGTGGCGGTTAGACGGAGCGGCCAGCAGAGCAGGTCGAATGCCTCCAGGATGCTGCCGCTCACCACATCGGCGGCGAGGAGGGCTTCAGCGGCTGCGCCTTCGGCCTGCACGAGGGCGATGCCCAGGGCTGCTTCCTTGAGCATGAGGCGGTCGTTGCGGCCGTTCCCGATGCAGGCACAGGTTTCCGGTCCCAGTTCGACAACGTAGTCCAGTTTCGCCTCGGCCTGCTGATCAGGGGGAATGACGGCGAGTTGACAGGGAAGGCCGGCGAGGGCTTCTCGGACGCTTCCGAAAGTGTCCGCCGTCAGGATATGGACGGTCAGCGAGGCGGTGAGCGCGGTAAGGCGCGGCTTCACGCCGTCGATGAGGCGCCCGTCAAGGGCGATGGTGCCGTTATAGTCCAATACCAGGTGCGCCAGCTGCAGGGTCTTCCATCCGGGAATGGTCAGGGTGAGCATGGTTTCCTCACTTTCCTTTAAAAAGCAGCTTCGATGAGCTGTTGGAATAAGGCAGGGTCGCTCAGATGCTGCCGGTCCAATTCCTGGACGATACGGCCCTCCCGCAGCACGAGGACCCGGTCCGCCAGGCGCCGGGTTTCGCTCAAGCTGTGTGACACCGCCAGGATTGTGTAGCGGTCCTTGAGCTCCAGAAGAAGCTCTTCAATCCTGGCGGCGGCGCGAAAATCCAGGGAGGCGGTGGGTTCGTCGAGGAGCAGGACCCGGGGTTCCAGGGCCAATACCCGCGCCAGGCACAGGCGCTGCTGCTGTCCTCCGGAAAGGGTCGTCGCCGCATCGTCGAGCCGGTCTTTCACTTCGTCCCAAAGGGAGACATCCTGGAGCGCCTTTTCAGCCCGCTCGCTGAGAGCGGCCCCGGTCAGGCCAAGGGTCACCTGGAGGGGCATGGCAAGGTTTTTCCAAATGGAAAAAGGCAGGACCGCCGGGGTTTGAAAGACCATCCCCACCCGCCGCCGAAGTTCCGGCAGAGGCAGGAAGTTGTCATAGATATCGCCGCTTCGGCCGTCGAGCCAGAGGCGTACCGAACCTTCGGTATGGCAGTCGGGGAAGCATTCATTCAGGCGGTTGAGGCTCCGCAGGAGGGTGGTCTTGCCCGAGCCCGACGGCCCCACGATGACGGTAATCTCACCCGGCCAGAGCGATAAGCTGATCTCCTCCAGCACGGTCTTCCCGGAAAAATGGACATTCAGCCCCGAAACTTCAACAGTTGCTTCAGGTTTCAGGATCATCGGGTTTGCCATCGACTTTCAACGCTTCGCTGGAGGATGATCGCAGCCAGAAACAGCAGCCCGGTAAGGCAAAGAAGGACCAGCGCGGTGGCAAATCCCTGGTCCAGTTCCTGCGGGTTGCGGTGCTCGGCGGCCAGGTAGAAAATGCGAAACGGCAGCGCTTCGAACTTGTCGCCCAGGCTGCCGGGAATCCCGGCGTGGGCGACCACACCGGTCAGAAGAATCACCGCCGTATCCTCGGCAGCGCGCCCGATGGCCAGAATGGCGCCGCTCAAAATCCCGCGGCTGGCGAGGGGGAGCAGCACCTTTCTGATATTCTGCCAGCGGGTCAGCCCCAGGCTTGGCCCCAGAAGCCGAAGATGTTCGGGGATGCCCTCCAGGGCGGATTCCGTGGTCCGGATGAGGTAAGGCAAAATGAGCAGGGCGATGCAAACCGCCGCGAGCAGGAGTCCCGTCCGGGCGCCCGGAAGAAGGGTCCTGCGCAGGGCCAGAATGATGGTGAAGCCGAAGAGCCCCATGACGATCGACGGGGTCCCGGAGAGCAGGTCGACCATGAAGCCCAGCAGGGAGCGCCAGCGTTGTGAGGCGTATTCGACCAGGTAGATGCCGCTGGCAATCCCGATGGGAATGGAGAGAAGCGATGAGAGGACGACCAGGGAAAAAGTCCCCACCAGAGCAGGCCAGATACCTCCGAATACGGGCCTTTGACCAAGCATCGCTTCGAACCACGGGGTGTCTCCAAAGAAGAGGGCCAAGTCGACGCTTGCCATACCACGGTAGGCGAGAAAGCCCAGGAGCAGCATCACGGCAAGCAGCACGCCGCTCCCCGAAAGCCAGGCTAGGCCGGTGAGCAGTCGATCAGAGGTCCTTGGCATGCGGGGACCTCCCATTCCTGCTGCCCGTTTTGCGGATCAGCAGGCTCACCATTCCGGTAAGTAAAAAAAGCAGCAGGCCGGCGGCGAAGACGGACTGGTAGGCCATGCTCTGACTGTCAGTCGCGAGGACCAGCCCGATGTGGGCGGTCAGCGTGCGCACGGAGGCAAACAGCGAATCAGGGAACTGGGCGGCATTGCCGGCCACCATGAGGGAAATGAG
>CAZDKX010000059.1:0-19252 GCA_964505935.1 uncultured Syntrophobacteraceae bacterium | reverse complement strand
AGCTCAGTCCATCTCGTGTTGCCCTTGCGGTCAAGAATACGAAAGATGTAATCGTCCTGGGGTGCCTCATCTTGCAGCCGCTGGGCATAGCGGTCGAGTACCATCTGGCGATCATCAGGGTGGATGAAATCCCCAATAAGTCGCGAGGCCAGTTCCTCCTGAGGGTAACCGAAGATCTCAACCGCCTGCGGGTTCGCAAACTGGCAATATTGATGCTGTATCACGACGATTGCCTCTCTGGCGTTGTCAAAAAGCAGTCGGTGTCTGGCTTCGCTCTTCTTCAGAGCTTCGACCGTACGCTTCCACTCCGTGATGTCCCGCAATGACTCGATGGCGCCCGCTACGCTCCCGGACTCGTCGTACAATCGGCGGGCCGCGGCCCATAAATAACGTTCCTCTCCCTTCAAGGCAGGGAAGTAAATTTCCGCAGACGCCGCATCCTGTTCTCGTTTGATTTCGTTGTAGGGGGCCGCGGCCGCTTCATCCCAGTCCATCACCAGGTCGATCAAGTCCCGCCGTCTTTCTCCGAAAAAAGGCAGAGCGTGCTCATAGTTGCCTTTTCCTATCATGAGCGCGGCCGGGATTCCGCTCATTTGTTCCATGGCCTGGTTCCAGGCGGCCACTCGGCCCTCGGCATCAATCACAAAGGTGGCATCCGGCAGAAAGCTGATGATCTGGGCAAGCCGCTGCCTCGAATCCCGAACCCTGGTTTCCGCCAATTTTCGCTCAGCAATCTCGTTGACCAAGTTCTGGTTCACCGCCTCAAGCGCGACAGTCCGCTCCCGCACCCGCTCCTCCAAAAGGTCCCGCTGCTGCTGCAATTCCCGCTGAGATTCTTTGAGATTCCTCTCAGTAGAGCTGAGTTCCTCCATCATGCCATTGAAGGAGTCAGCCAATTCTTTGATTTCATCGTTGGTGTCGATGGTGAAGCGATGGTCCAGATCACCGGTCTGTCTGATATGCCTGGTGCTCTCCGTCAGCTTCCCGACGGGACGAATGATGTAGCGGTATAATCCAAGCAGGGTGCAGATGCTGAGCAAAACGACCCCGGCCATGAACAGCATAACGCTGGTGAACACGACCCGGTTGATTCGCTGCTGGATTTCAACCGCGGGAAGCATCGCGACGATTTTCCAGCCTATCGACGGTGAGGTGTGAACATAGGCGTAATGGAGTCCCTCCGGGGTGTTGACCATTGTGTGGCCGTGATCCGTATCCATCAAAAACCCACCGCCGGAAGGGAACACATCGCCCACCTTCTTGAAGAGCAGCTCTTCGTTGGGCGCGGCCAGGATGTCTCCGGCACCGTCGATCAGCAACATGCTGCCGGCGTCGCTGATTCTAAAGCCGGCAAGGTAGCTCGTGAGATTGACCAGGGTGATATCGGTGCCGACCACGCCATAAATGACGCCCTCGGCGTCGATCAAGGCCGTAACCACCCCGAGGTTGACATCCATGGTGGTTACCGAACGATAGGGAGCGGTCCTCATCACTTTGCCCGGATTGTTTTTTGCCAGGAGGTACCAGGGCCGCGTCCTGGGATCATAGCGGGTGGGTTGTTCCCGCTTGTGAGAACGCACGAAACTGCCGTTTTCGCGCCCCATGTAGGCTGAGTTCACATAGGGGTGGTTGAGGCGAAAGCCATTCAGGGCGGCAATGATTTCTCTTTCCAGGTAGCCGATGCGATATTCGAACGTGTCATGATCGGCTTCGAGGAAGCTGGTAAAATCCTGGTCCTCCCTGGTGCGAATCCGCTCATCCGCGGCAAGGGTGAGCAGATCGTTTTGCACTTCTTCCAGGAAATGGGTCAGTGCGAAGTCCAGATGGCCGAGTTGCTGGGTCAGGGATTCACCGATGGTCCGGAGCGCTTCTTTTTTCAGAGTCACAAATTGCAGTGCGCCCATGACGATAATGATGAGCGCGCCAGCAGTGGTGAAGAGGAGAACGGTCTTGGTCCGGAGCCTCATGGTCATTCCGCCTTGGGTAATCAGGGGAGGGTCATCCCTGGGCAGGCTTCCTCTTCAGATCGACTTAGACGCCTGCAAAAAGTGAAAATATCGCAAAAACTCCATCCTGTGAACAAATAAACTTACCTGGCAAGCCGTTAAGGGGAGGACTGAGAGGTGGGTGAATTGCCCCGGAAGAGGTCTTCGAGCGAATAGGGGTTTCCTGAAGAACCCTGAGGAAGGAGATTCAAAGGCAAACCCCCGGGACTTGGGAGGAAAGAGACATTGGTTCCACCAAAGTTGCCCCAGGGACTGGGCAGAATGCCGGTCGAGTTGCTCGCCGCTGGGGTGGTTGGTACAGCATTCAGTGTCCGGGCGGGATAGCTTTGGGACAAGGGGACTGAAAGCCCCGGCGTCTTCGGTGCAAGCGGTGCGGCAGTCGAAAGGGACCCCTGAAATGGATTGACCGCGGATGCCATCGGCTTGAAGGGGTTCGTTGCCGATTCCAGGGAAACGGGAGGGCTCCACAGACTGCCGGGAGATGCATCAGGAGGGGCGAAGGGATTTGCTGCCGGGGTGCTGCCGTCGAAAGGCCTGTCCCCCAAAGTCGGCAATCCGGGGTGATTGTCTAGAGCTGAAGCTGACCAGGGGGCCCGGCTAGCCATGGTGAATGGCGGCTTTGGCCGTTCCGCCTGCACTGGCGGGCGAGAAGCACCCATTCTGACGAGGGCTGCCCGATTAATGGCCGCGCTTATTCTGGTACCGGTGGGGGCTCCGGGCGTGCCGTAACCACCGGCTCTGGCCTTGCGAGCCTTTGGCGCGGCGGTTTGGGCCATGGCCTGACCCGCAAGCAGGACAACCATCAGCAAACAGTAAATTACCTTCTTCATCTTTAACCGGCTGCAAAAGGGGCGTTTGCCGTTGCCAAGCAACGCAGTTCCCAGCTTTTCCAACAAAGGTCAGACGAAACTATGCTAACTTGAAAGAGCAAGGTAGTCGATAGCTTTCTTACTTAGAATGGAAAGGATAACGGATTGGTATGAAACAGTACGTCATTGATCAGTTGCGTGAAGAGGACTTCCATCAGATCAAGGCCTTCCTGGATCGAAACGCCGACAGCGCTTCTTTGGAAGGCATCTATTGGGTGGATCTCCCCCCCACATTGTATACCGAAGTGCAGAGTGAGCACTCTCAATGCCAACCCTTCTATTTTGCCGTCCATCTCACCTGGAATGACGTTGCTTTTGAATTTCTCATCCGGAGCCGACAAGTTATTCGGTGCCGGTGCGTTGCTTATGCCTCCCCGGAGCAGCGCGATCACATCATCCGCTTTGCGGATCACATGCTAGAGGAGCTTGAGCTGAAGCTTTGAAGCAAGTGCTGGGTGCTGAGTGCTGGGTGCTGGGTGCTGAGTGCTGAGTGCTGGGGGTTGGGGCAGAAGGCCAGCAACTGGGGGGCATCGGGCCGGTATGCCGACCCCGCCCCAGCCAAGAGCTAAGGGGTCACTAAGAAATAACCCGGAGCAAATACCTCTCGTTTCCGCTCGTTCCCAAGCTCCAGCTTGGGAACGTAGTCTCGGAAGCTCCGGCCTCCTGTGGCTACGAGTCACGCCAAGCTGGAGCTTGGCTGACCAGGGTTCCCAAGCCGGAGCTTGGGAACCAGCAAACCAGCAAAACCGGGATCACAACAGCAGGGGGTCCATACGCCGATGCGGCGGAGCTACCCCCCAGGCAAAAGCCAAAAGCCAAGAGCTAAGAGCCAAGAGCTCTTTGGGGGAAAGGGTGCAGGATGAAATCGGCCAGCACCAGCAGCACCATGGCTTCGCACACCGGTACAATCCGGGGAATGGCGGAAACGTCATGGCGTCCCTTGATCTCGATGTGAACCGGGTGCCCGTCGGTGTTGACGGTGGCTTGGGGTTTGGAAATGGACGGGATCGGTTTGACGGCTATGCGGGCGATGATCTCCATGCCGGTGGAGATGCCGCCGAGCATGCCTCCGGCGTGATTGCTGGCATACCCTGATGCAGTGAGAGGATCATTATTCTCGCTTCCCAAGAGGTCCGCAGCCGCAATTCCTTCTCCTATCTCTACCGCTTTGACTGCGCCGATGGACATGAGTGCTCCGGCCAGTCTGGCATCCAGCTTGTCGAAGACCGGTTCTCCGAGACCCGCCGGACAGCCCCGGGCGCAGACTTCCACGATCCCTCCCACTGAATCACCCTCTGCTTTTACCTCACGCAGCCGCTCTGCCATCGCGCGAGCGGTCTCAGCGTCCGGGCAGGAGAAGGCATTCCGGTCGATTTCATCCCAGTCAAAGCGCTGGCAGCGAATGCTTCCCAAAGCCAGCGTATAGGCTTTGACGACAATCTGGTGTTGACTCAGCAGCTTTCTTGCAACCGCTCCGGCCGCCACCCGCGCTACCGTCTCCCGCGCAGAGCTTCGCCCGCCCCCCCGCCAATCCCTGATCCCATACTTCTGTTCATAGGTCCGATCGGCATGGCCGGGCCGATAGGCGGCTGCCAGCTCCTCATAGTCCGTGCTGCGCACATCCCGATTGTACACTATAAGACTTATGGGGGTCCCCGTGGTCAGCCCCTGGAACACCCCGGAGAGGATTTCCACCCGATCCGGCTCCCGCCTCGGCGAAGTATGGGCTTTCCCCGGGCGGCGGCGGTCGAGATCGTGCTGGATGTCTTCCCCCTTCAACGGAATGCCCGGAGGGCAGCCATCAATAACGGCTCCCAAAGCCGGTCCATGGGATTCCCCCCAGGTTGTGACCCGAAACAGGCGGCCAAGACTATTGCCTGACATGAACACTCCCCCTGCGGTTTTGAAGTTCTGGCTCGCTCAGTGTACCTTGACACGTGACTTGAAAAAGTTATCCTTTATTATCTGGTAAAGATCAAGGACCAGTATCAGTTACCGAACTCAACCCATTTGGGGGAGAAGCTCAAAAGGGTAGTAGTCTGAGAGCTCGACAGGCGTCGATTGGATCAGGCATCAGGCGCTTGTGCATGTTGGAGGGATGAGGATGAGTGATGATTATCCAGACTTCCGGGAGGATTTGCAGAGCAGGGTTGAGGAGGAGTTGAAAGAGCCTCCATGGTATCGGGTGCTGCTTCATAATGATGATTACACCACCATGGAATTTGTGGTTGAGATCTTACAGAAGGTTTTTCACAAGTCCCCGGCTGAAGCTACCAGCATCATGCTGTTGGTTCATAAGAAGGGGGTGGGGGAGTGTGGGGTATTTACTGCTGAAATCGCCGAGACCAAGGTGGAGCTGGTTCACCATCTGGCAAAGAAACACGGATTTCCCTTGCAGTGCAGTATGGAAGATGCCTAGGAGCTGCTTCGGGCATGGTATTCTTCGTGATTTTAAAGTCTTCTATGAGTCGGCAGAAAACGATTCGCCGGACGGTCCCCATGGAGAACGAGCCGGACCATAAGCTGTTCATCTGAGGATATCTTGCAGAACAGATGAGAGATTCCTATGATCAATCGCGAACTTGAACTCACCCTGGCGGGTGCCTTCAAAGAAGCAAAGGCTAGGCGCCATGAGTACTTCACGTTGGAGCATATTCTTTATGCCATCCTCCATGACGTGATGGGACGACGGATCCTGTACCACTGTGGAGTTGGATTGGAGAAGCTCAGCGCGCGCCTGGACAAATATCTGGCGGAACGGATGGAGAAACTCCCGGAGGGAGTCGACCAGGATCCTGTCCAGACCATGGCGGTCCAGCGGGTGATCCAGCGTGCCATCATGCACGTTCATGGCGCGGAGAAGAAGGAGGTGGATGCCGGCGATATTCTTGCCGCCATGTTCTATGAGGAGAACTCCTATGCGGTCTACTTCCTCAAGGCGGAAGGGGTTACCCGGCTGGATGTCCTGAACTACCTGTCCCATGGCATTTCGCAGGCAAGGGACCTCGACGAGGAAGAGTCTTCAAGTCAGCCGCTTGAGACTCCAGGTCACGAACCGAGGCAGGAACCCAGAAAAGCCGGTGCCCTCGAGAGCTTCACGGTGAACCTCATTCAGAAGGCCGGCGAGGGCCTGATCGACCCGCTCATCGGGCGCGAAGATGAAATTCTTCGAACCCTCCAAATCCTCGGGCGGCGGAGCAAGAACAACCCAATCTTTGTGGGTGATCCCGGGGTCGGCAAGACCGCTATTGCCGAAGGACTGGCGCTGAAGATCTTACTTAAGGAGGTTCCCGAGGCCTTTCGCGACGTTGAGATCTATGCTCTCGACATGGGGGCCTTGCTGGCCGGCACCAAATTTCGCGGTGATTTTGAGGCGCGCCTCAAGGGCGTGCTGCAGGAGCTCAAGAAGAAACCGGGTGCCATCCTTTTCATCGATGAAATCCACACGGTGGTGGGGGCAGGGGCCACCAGTGGCGGTTCCATGGATGCCTCGAATATCCTCAAACCAGCTCTGGTCGCCGGGGGACTCCGCTGTATCGGGTCGACCACCTATGAAGAATACAAGAATCATTTCGAAAAGGATCGGGCCCTCAGTCGGCGGTTTCAAAAAGTTGAAATCAGTGAGCCCACCGTTGCAGAGACCTATCGCATCTTGCAGGGTTTGAAACCTTACTACGAGCAGCACCACGAGCTGCGATACGCCGACGCGGCGCTCCGGACGGCGGCGGAATTGTCGGCGCGCCACATCAACGACCGCTATCTGCCCGACAAGGCGATTGACGTGATCGATGAGACGGGCGCCAGCCTGCGGCTGAAAAAGGACCGCCGGGTGCGGCGGGTGGTGGGTCCCAAAGACATCGAACAGGTGGTGGCCCGCATCGCCAGAATTCCCCCGCGGTCGGTCTCGGCTTCCGATCAGCAGCGCCTGCAGAGTCTCGAATACGATCTGAAAAGCCAGGTCTTCGGGCAGGATCCGGCTATCGAAGCCCTCGCCAAAGCGATCAAACGATCGCGAGCCGGTCTGAGAATTCCCGAGAAACCTGTTGGCTCATTCCTTCTCATCGGCCCGACAGGGGTGGGCAAAACGGAGGTGGCCAAGCAGCTTGCCGCAGTCTTGGGGGTCCATTTTCTGCGCTTCGATATGAGCGAGTACATGGAAAAGCACACGGTATCCCGCTTGATTGGTGCGCCGCCTGGCTACATCGGGTTTGACCAGGGGGGCCTGCTGACGGATGCCATTCGCAAGCAGCCGCACACGGTGCTGCTCCTGGATGAAATTGAAAAGGCCCATCAGGATCTTTTCAGCATCCTTCTCCAGATCATGGACCACGCCACCCTGACGGACAACAACGGCAAGAAGGCCGACTTTCGCAATGTGGTCCTGCTGATGACTTCAAACGCCGGCGCGCGCGAGATGAACAGCCCGTCCATCGGCTTTGCCCAAAAGGAGGATGAACAGCGTGCGGCGAAGGGCATGAAGGCGATCGAAAACCTGTTCAGTCCTGAATTCAGGAACCGTCTGGACGGCATTATCGCGTTCAACGGACTCTCTCTTCAGATCATGGAGCGGATTGTCGACAAATTCATGACCGAGATGGAAGTGCAGCTGGCGGAAAAACGGGTTCGGATCACGCTCAGTCCGTCGGCACGAGGTTGGCTGGCCGAACGGGGTTATGATCCGAGTTTTGGCGCCCGCCCGCTGGCTCGGCTGATCCAGACCGAAATCAAGGATGTATTGGCCGATGAAATCCTCTTCGGGCGCCTCCAGCAGGGAGGGGCGGTGAGCATTGAGCGTCCCGACGAGACTTGTGCGGCAGCGGATGAAAGGCTGGAAACCGAAAACCTGTGCTTTCTGGTGACCCAACTGGCACCGGCCCGGACCTTCTCGAAAGAAACCGAAGAAACCGTGACCTAGCTGATGTTGCTGAGTGCTGCGCGATGAGTAATCCCGCCAATTCATCTGATCCACGAAGGCGCACGAAAATAATATCCCTTGCCCTCGGCTGACCACTGGTCACTGAATAATGCCGGTTTTTCGCCTGACGCACAGACTGGTTTTTCCCCCTGCCGACTACGCCGACCCGGATGGGTTGCTGGCCGTCGGGGGCGACCTTTCCCCGGAAAGGTTGCTCCTTGCTTACCAGCAGGGCATCTTCCCCTGGTACTCACAGCACACCCCGCCCCTCTGGTGGTCCCCCGATCCGCGTTTGGTGCTTTTTCCAGACGAAATAAGAATCTCGACGAGCCTCCACCGGGTGATCAAAAGAAACCGCTTTCGGGTGACCATGGATGAGGCGTTCCTGGAAGTCATTCAATGTTGTGCCGCGGCGAAGCGTAAAGAGGGAGAGGGCACCTGGATTCTGCCGGAAATGGTTGAGGCTTATCATCGCCTGCACCGACTCGGGTGCGCCCATTCGGTGGAAAGCTGGGAGGGTGGGGAACTGGTCGGCGGGCTGTATGGGGTGGTGCTGGGGCGTGTCTTCTTCGGGGAATCCATGTTCGCCCGGCGGACTGATGCCTCCAAGGTTGCTTTCGTTCATCTCGTGCAGTTGCTCAAGAAGTGGCATTTTACCTTGATTGACTGCCAGGTCACCACCGGCCACCTGAAACGGTTCGGGGCGAGGGAGATACCTCGGAAAGAATTCCTCGAGCGGCTGTCGACAGCCCTCAAAGAGGTTTCTGGTTGGGCGCCTCCGTCGCGGCTTTCTTCTATTCCTTCAGATTTCTCATAGCTTCCCGCTTGTCCGCAAACTTCAAGTCCTTTAAGCTGGTGCAGTTCTGGCTGGCCATAGCTTGTTCTTCGGCAGGGATACTGAGCGCACTTTGTTGCGGGAAGGTGGCACCACCCTGTGCTGATTTCATTCCGCACGCACGGTGAGGGGAAAGGAGAGAATTCGTGGGAACGCAGATGCCAAGCATTGGCAAGATATCCGCAGAAATCTTTGATGAAATCATTCTACCGCAGCTGGGAAAGCACCGCCCGGAGATACTGACCGGGCCTCAGCACGGCGTGGACGTGGGAGTGGTGGATTTGGGCGGGGGGCAGGTGATGGTGACGACCACTGATCCCATTTTTGTAGTTCCTCCTTACGGGTGGGAGCGCTCCGGGTGGTTTGCCGTGCACATTCTGGCCTCGGATGCGGCAACTTCTGGCCTGCGACCCAAGTACATCACCATGGATCTCAACCTGCCGCTCAGCATCAATCGGGACCAGTTCGAGGTGCTCTGGGGGGTGATGCACCGAGAATGCGAAAAGCTCGGCATGGCGATCATTTCAGGGCATACCGGCCGTTACGAGGGGTGCGGGTATCCGATGATCGGCGGAGCCACCGTAATCTGCGTGGGACCGAAAGATCAATATGTGACGCCGGCTATGGCGCAAGTGAATGACCTCATTGTGGTCACCAAGGGTGCTGCCATCGAGGCTTCCGGGTTATTTGCGGTAACCTTTCCCGACAAAATTGCCGAAAAGTATGGGGACGGGTTTGCCGCGGAAGCAGAACAGCTCTTCTGGCAAATGTCGGTGGTCGAGGATGCCCTGACCGCAGTCTCGGTGGGAGTTCGAGAAAACGGGGTGACCGCCATGCACGATGCTACGGAGTGCGGGATCTGGGGTGGTCTCTTCGAGATTGCCCAGGCCTCCGGGGTGGGCGTGGTGATCGAGAAGGAGCAGATCCTTGTGCAGGACCCAGTGAAAAAGGTGTGCGACCTTTTTGGCATCGATCCCTATATCTCCATTAGCGAGGGGACCCTCCTCGCCACCTGCCGACCGCATAAGGCAAACGAGCTTTTGAGCCGGCTTCAGGACAAAGGCATTCCCGCGTGCCTTGTCGGGGAGATCACCGAAGCGCGGCAAGGCCTTCACTACTTCGAAGGCGGCCGCGAACACGAACTCATTCACCCCCGAGTGGACCCCTTTTGGGCCGCCTTTGGCAAGGCAGCTTCTGAGAGGAGTCCTTGATGATCACAGGCGCCGGCTTGGTTCCCCCTGCAACAACTCTTGAGCCCTGGGTCTCCGTCAGGATCATGGCCGGGTAAAGAGCGGAAGACCGTGCATGCTTTTTGGAAAAACAGGAGTTGCGGTCAGGGGAGCTTGAGACTGAGGTAACCCGTCTTGCCGCTTCTATGATCAATGGCCAGGATACTCACTTTCTCACCGCTTGGCATGGCGGCGAGCATGGCCGCCAGATCCTCCGGATCGTCCACCCATTCATCATTGACTTGGAGAATGAGGTCTCCTGTCCTGAATCCCAGTTTGGAGAACGCGGTTTTGGCCCCTACCTCCGTCAGGGCGACGCCCTGATCGGCTTCCAGGCTGTATTTGTCTTTCTCTTTGGCAGTCAATGAGCGTACTGCAATGCCGAACCGTTCGCGCAGGGATGCGGAAAGGATTTTTCGCTGTTCCTCCTGACTGCCGATCTGGATTAGAAAATCCTGTTTCTTGCCTTCCCGCAATACGCTGATCTTCACTTCCTGGCCGATCAGGGCAGTCGACACATCATTGCGGAGGGTTCCCGAGTCCCGCATTTCTTTGCCCTCATAGGCAATGACGACATCTCCTTTCCTAATACCGGCCCTCTCTGCAGGGCTTTCCTGAAACACGCCGGCCACCAGGACTCCCCTCGTGCTGCTCAAACCCATCTTGCTTACTACCTCCGGGGTGAGGTCCTGGAGGGTAACGCCGAGCCAGCCGCGTTCGACTCTGCCCTTGGCGATCAAGGCTTTGCTGACATGCACGGCCATGTTGCTCGGAATAGCAAAGCCGATGCCTTCAGAGCCGCCGGATTCGGAGGCGATGGCGGTGTTGATCCCGATCACCTCGCCGTAGAGGTTCAGGAGCGGGCCCCCGCTGTTGCCGGGATTGATGGCGGCGTCGGTTTGCAGGAAGTCCTGGTAGCTGCTGGGATCGGTTATGCCCCGGCGGTGCTTCGCGCTGATGATGCCGTGGGTGACGGTCTGGTCAAGCCCTCGCGGGTGGCCGATCGCGACCACCCATTGCCCGACCTCGACCTTATCCGAATCCCCGAACGTGGTGTGGGGAAGCGATTCATTGACAATCACCTGGATGATTGCCAGGTCCGTTTTGGCGTCGGCCCCAACCAGACTCACTGTCTTTCCCGAAAAAGAGCGTCCGTCAGCCATCATCACTTCGATTTTGCTGGCCCCCGCAACAAGGTGGTTATTGGTCAGAATATGGCCATGCGTGTCAATGATCACCCCGCTTCCGAGACCGACAATTTCCTGCTTGAATTTCTTTGGCAGCTTCTTGGGCGGGTTGAAATAACGCCTGAAATACGGGTCTTTCTCAAAAGGCAGCAGGGGGTTGTCCACCTCTTTGCGTTCAGTAACTTCAATGTGTACCACGGCAGGGATGTTCTGCTTGGCCACCTGGGTAACGGCGGTGGCCAGATCGAGCGGTCGGCTCTGCCCCACATCCGCTTGACAAAAAGCCATGAAGCTTGCTAAGAGTGCTCCTGCCATGGAAGCAGTGAAGATGATGCGTGCCGCAACCTGAGGCAGGCGACGCGTATTCCTTATCACTGTCGACCTCCTTCGTTGGCTCAATAGAATTCCAGCTTTTCTGATCGGTAAGTTACCTGATACGCGTTCCAGGGTCATTTTCTTTTTGTTGGTGTAAGTTGTCATTTTGATGGTTGATGGCGGCCGCCCCGCGCCGGACAGCCCCTTGGCCGCTCGGCAAAAAGCAGAAAATGTAGGGGAAACGAGTTGACAATCGACACTCAATTTTATATTCAACCAGAGAATTCTCACAACTGTAAATGCCATGAGTTTAAGCGGGAGTGCAAGCTCAATTCACCGACCCTCCACGGGATTCGGATTCTGACTCCTACCGGTAGCTCCTACGACTTTCCCTCTACAGGTTACATCCCAGATTCCCTGACCAGGCGATTTACGCCCCGGCTCGGCCAGGCTGGCGAGATTAGCCTCAGTTCAGCGGGCGATTCTAAGCAGGCTGCGAGGACATGGGTATGGAGGTTTCCGGAGAAACCACTGCGACCAACCATGAATGAGTTCGCGCCGGGCGCCATGAATTATAGCCCAGCAGCGTCTGAACTCCGAAGAAAAAGAGGGTCATCCGTCTGCGGCGGGTGGCAAAAAAGACGAACCGGACGTATCTGAGAGGAGGACCTAGCCTTGGCTTTTCAACCTAACAAACAAGTCTATTCGGGCCGCATCAGAGAAGTGACCTTGGGTCAGGGGGATAAGACCATTACCGTTGGAGGGAAGGCCTGTTATCCCTTTCACACTTTTGAGGGCGAAGCGCCTCGGTTGCCGAGGGTGGCCATGGAGGTCTGGGACAAGGACCCCTCTGAAGACTGGGCGGATGCGGCAAAGGCACCCTTTGCGGGAGTCTTGGGCGATCCTGCCGCATGGGCCAGCAAGTGCGTAGCGGAGTATGGCGCCGAGGCCATTGTCGTACAAACCAAGAGCGCCGATCCCAACGGTGACAATCGGGCCGCCGCCGAAGTCGCTGACGTGGTAAAGCGTGTGGTCGAGGCCGTTGACGTGCCGGTCGTGATCTGGGGAGTGGCCAATCATGACAAAGATGTGGAGGTGATGCGGCTGGTCGCGGAGCAGTGTACTGGAAAGCACGTGGCCCTTTCTCCCATCGAGGAGGGGGACTATAAACAGATCGGCGCAGTTTGTCTGGGCTATAAGCACACGGTCGTCGCCTCCTCGCCCATCGACGTCAATCTCGCCAAACAACTGAATATCCTCCTGGGCAACCTGGGCGTGAATGCTCAGGACATCATCATTGACCCGACCACCGGGGGGCTCGGCTACGGCATGGAATACACCTACTCCGTGATGGAGCGCATCATGCAGGCGGCCTTGACTCAGGAAGATGAAAAGCTGCAGCAGCCCATCATCGTCAATGTCGGCAACGAAGTGTGGAAAAGCAAGGAAGCCAACCTCAGTGCCGCCGATGCGCCGGAGTTGGGAGACCCTGATGCGCGAGGGGTGTTGATGGAGTCAATCGCCGCCGTCAGTCTCTTGCTGGCGGGTGCCGACCTGGTGGTCCTGCGCCACCCGGAGTCCGTCAAGCGGGTCAAGAAATACATCGAAAAAATGAGCTGACAGCGATATCGCCCGGGAGAATTTGCGGAACTCAAAGGAGCTCGTGCAAGACTCCCACTTTCCGTCGCCCTGAAGCCGAACGCAGTCAGGAAATCCTTGAAAAGTCTGGAGTCCTGCTTCCCCCGGAGTGAGCCCAAGGAATCAGGCAAGAGGTTCCCATAACAACCCCAAGGAGGGGAAACGAGGTGCACCATGTCCGATGAGGAAAAAAAATTGAAAGCCGTTTCTGTAGAAGGCAAAAAGGTTAAGGAGATCGATTATCGAGACGCAACCACCTGTGAGACTACCCTGCAAATGCTCCAGAAGATGGCTGCGGACGGCCAGGAATCATCGTTCAAGAGGGCTTTTGACATGAAGCCCTGCCCCATCGGGGCTGAGTCCGCCTGCTGCAAGCATTGTTTCATGGGACCGTGCCGACTCAATGCCAGGGATCCTTATTCCCGTGTGGGTGTCTGCGGTGCTACCATCGACACCATCGGCGCCCGGAATTTTGCCCGAATGGTGGCAAGCGGCGCTGCGGCCCATACCGACCATGGCATGGGCATGCTGGATGTCTTTCGAGAGGTGGTCAACGGCAAGATCGAGGGATTCCGCATCAAGGATGAAAAGAAGCTCCGCGACGTTGCCGCCAGCATCGGCATCAAGGTGGAGGGCCGGGCCACAGTAGAGGTTGCCAAGGAGCTTTATGAAGAGCTCGAAAGGACCTACACCCAGGTGGAAGGCGAAATTCCCTTTGCCAAGCGCGTGCCGCCCAAGACCTTGGAAACCTGGCGCAAACAGGGCATTGTGCCCCGGGGATCGATGCGGGAGATCATGGAAATCATGCACCGCACTCACATGGGCGTTGACCAGCACTACGAGAATATCGTGAAGCAGTGTTCGCGGACGGCGCTGGCGGATGGCTGGGGTGGATCGATGGTGGCCACGGAAATTTCCGATATTCTCTTCGGTACCCCCACGCCGCTGGTAGCCGGCGTGAATATGGGGTTCCTCAAGCAAGACCAGGTGAACGTCATCATTCACGGCCACGAACCGCTGCTCTTTGAAGCCATGATTGCCGTGGCCAATGACCCTGCCATCCTGGAAAAGGCCAAGGCGGTCGGAGCAAAGGGCATCAACCTGCTGGGTATGTGCTGTTCCGGGGCGGAGGCCCTCGCTCGCCACGGCATTCCCCATGCCGGCAATTTTCTCAGCGTGGAGCCGGTGATTGCCACCGGCGCCGTAGACGCCATGGCCGTGGACGTGCAGTGTATCATGCAGTCACTGGCAACTCTCTCCGAATGCTATGGGACCAAATTTTTCACGACTAACACCCGCTGCAAGATCGAAGGTGCCACTCACATCCAGTTTGATGAATTTCACCCTGAAAGCGCTCCCAATCAGATCATCGCGATGGCGATCGAGCGCTTCAAGAATCGTCCGGGCCGCATCGTGATCCCCGGTCGCAAGGACATGGGGATTCACGGGTTTTCCCACGAATACGTGAACTATATGTTGGGCGGCACTTTTCGAGGGTCCTACGTTCCCCTCAATGAAAACATTATCAACGGGCGCATTCGGGGCGTGGCAGGGGTTGTGGGGTGCACCAACCCCCGGGTGAAACATGATTACGTGCATGTTGAATTGGTAAAGGAACTGATCAAGAATAACGTGCTGGTGGTGCAAACGGGGTGTTCGCAAATCTCTCTGGCCAAGGCCGGCCTGATGAAACCCGACGCGGCGGTGCTGGCGGGCGATGGGCTGCGGGAAGTGTGCGAGACGGTGGGCATGCCTCCGGTCTTGAGCCTGGGGTCGTGCGTGGACAACAGCCGCATTCTGATTGCCTGTGCGGAAATGGTGCGCATCGGTGGGCTGGGCGACAGCATTGCCGATCTTCCTGTGGCCGGTTGCGCTCCCGAGTACATGAGTGAAAAGGCCATCTCTATTGGCCATTATTTCGTAGCCTCGGGGGTGTACACGGTGTTCGGCGTTACCTTCCCCTCGGTAGAAGGCACCAAGTTCCATCAACTGCTGTTTGAGGGGCTTGAACAGCAGGGCTTAGGTAAATGGGGCTTCGCCACCGATCCCCACGACATCGCGTACCTGATGATCTCCCATATTGATAAGAAGCGTGCTGCCCTGGGGATCATGGGCGAGCGCGAACGCAAGCTCTTCAGCATGGAAGACCGAAGGGCCGCGGAAGCCTGACACTGCGGCGCAGCGCGGGGTGGAGGGGAACCGGCCTCAATCCCCGTCAGCAACAGACGAGCTTCGGCTTGAAGCCGATGCAATCCACAAAGGATATTCGGGTAACAAAGCCCTTAAGAAAAGGAGTGAACCATGTCCAGGTTAGTCGCTTTTGCCGCGATTCAAGGCGCCTACAATATTGTCTCCAAGGCGGATGGCAAGTTCAAGAAGGCGATGGACAAGTACGGTCCCAACCAGCCGTTGGCGTTTCCCAACACCGCTTACTATCTCCCCATCATCTATTCCGTGCTGGGCATCAAGGTGGAGAAGCTTGCCGACGCCGAGAAGGTGCTCACCCGTTGTAAAGAGCTGCTGCCTCCCCACATCAAGGGCAGCATTCACGTGCCCTACCTGGGGCATACTCTGGATGCGGGGATGGCCGCAATACTCGCGGAGGAAGTAGTCGAGGCGATCCGGTACGTGGAAGATCCAGACTTCTATCTGCCTGGTGAAGACTGTGACGTCGAGGCCGGCCGGATCTGGCTGGGGGCGGCTGACGACACCATCTTGCGTAAGCGCGGCGTCGAATTCGTCGACGGTTCGGCGCCGGGCTTTGCCGCCATCGTCGGTGCGGCGCCCGATCCGGAAACCGCCAAGATGATCGCCGAGGATTACCAGAAGAAGAACCTCTACGTCTTCATGTGCGCCCATCAAGCGGGGACTACCTTCACCCAGCAGCTTATCGACGCGGGCATCCAGGTTGGCTGGGGCACTCGGCTGGTCCCCTTTGGCCCCGACATTTCGGCCGCCGTTTTTGCGCTCGGTTTTGCCAATCGGGCGGCCATGGCCTTTGGCGGCGTCCAGCCAGGGGACTATCGCACGGTCTTGAAGTACAATAAGGATAGAATTTTCGCCTTTGTCAACGCGTTGGGCGAGGTGAATGCGGAATGGGCTGCCAATGCCGCCGGGGCCATCAACTGGGGCTTCCCGACCATTGCCGACACGGATATTCCCGAAATCCTTCCGACCGGGATCTGCACCTACGAGCACGTCGTGTCGAGCATTCCCCTTGATCAAATGACGGCCAAATCCATTGAAGTGCGGGGCCTCAAGGTGAGTGTCACCGAAATCCCCATTCCCATTGCCTACGGTCCGGCATTTGAGGGCGAGCGGGTGCGCAAGGACGACGTCTACCTCGAGTGCGGCGGCGGCCGCACCCACTGCTGTGAACTGGTACGAATCGCCGACATGGATGCGGTGGAGGACGGTCGGGTGGATATCATCGGTCCTGATATCAAGGACATCAAAACCGGCGATCGGTTGCCCTTGGCCGTCGTGGTCGAGGTGGCGGGGCGCAAGATGCAGGAAGACTATGAACCGATCCTCGAACGGCAAATCCATCACCTGGTGAATTACGCTCAGGGAGTCATGCACATCGGACAGCGGGACATCGCCTGGTATCGCATCGGGAAACAGGCCGTGGAAAAAGGCTTCACTCTGGAACACATCGGCAAGATCCTGCATGCCAAATTCCATCAGGATTTTGGCGCCATCTTCGACAAATGCCAGGTGAAGATCTACACGGATGAGGCCAAGGTGGCGGAAGTCCTGCCCATTGCCCAACACGCCTATGCGGCCCGGGACGACCGCATCGAGGGTATGACCGACGAGGCCACGGAAACCTATTATTCCTGCACCCTCTGTCAGTCTTTTGCGCCGACTCACGTGTGTGTCATCAGTCCCGAGCGGACCGGGTTGTGCGGGGCGTACAACTGGCTGGACTGCAAGGCCTCCAACGAAATCAATCCCACCGGCCCCAATCAGCCTATCCAGAAGGGCGATACCTTGGATGTCAAGCTGGGCAATTGGAAGGGCGTGAACGATTTCGTCTTCAAAGCCTCCCGCCAGTCTATTTCCAGCTACAATTTTTACAGCATTGTCTACGATCCCATGACGACCTGCGGATGCTGCGAGTGCATCGCCGCGATTCTGCCCATGTGCAACGGGATCATGACAGTCAACCGGGACTTTCCGGGGATGACCCCCAGTGGCATGAAATTCACCACGCTCGCGGGTACCATCGGGGGTGGCAACGTGACCCCGGGCTTTGTAGGTCACAGCAAATACAATATTACCCAACGTAAATTTATCCTGGGTGATGGTGGGCTTCAGCGCCTTGTCTGGATGCCGAAGATGCTCAAAGAAGAACTGCGGGAACGTTTGGTCAGACGCGGGGAAGAAATCGGGATTCCCAACTTCATTGACATGATTGCCACCGAGGAACAGGGAGTCAGCGAGGATGAAATCTATGCCTTCCTGGAACAGGTCGGCCATCCGGCCATAACCATGGAATCGATTCTGGGATAGAGTCATGAGGTTTTTGGTCACTTTATTCTGTGGGGCTGCACTGAGATGAGGAGAGAAACAGATGGGCTTGACGGGTATTCAGATCTTTAAACTGCTTCCTAAAACCAATTGCGGTGAGTGTGGGGTGCCCACGTGCCTGGCATTTGCCATGAACCTGGCTGGGGGCAAGGCCGAACTGGAAAAATGTCCTTACGTCTCGGAAGAGGCCAAGGAGAAATTGGCGGCTGAATCGGCGCCGCCGATCCGTCCCTTGACCATTGGCGTGGGGGATTATGCCGTTAAAGTGGGCGGTGAAACCGTGCTCTTCCGTCATGAAAAGACTTTTGTCAATCCTCCCGGGCTGGCCGGAGTGGTCAGCACCGGTGAGGACGAAGCCTCGGTGAACGGGAAGATGGAGCGTTTCAAAGCCTGCCAGTATGACCGGGTTGGACTGAAACTGCGGGCCGAGATGTTTATGGTGCAGGATGCCGGGGGGGATGCCGATGGCTTTACCGCCCTTGCCCGCAAAGTCGTCGACGGCACCGGCGCCAGCCTCATCCTCAAGTCGGACCGGGTAGAGGTGCTCAAGGCCGCTGCCACTGCCCTGAAAGACCGTAAGCCGCTCCTCTACGCGGCGACGGCGGCCAATGCCGACGTCTATGGGGAATTGGCCAAGGAGGTCGCCTGCCCCTTGGCGGTTAAGGGGGATGGAAGCCTCGATAGTGTCATTGCGCTCACCGAAAAGTTGACCGGCATGGGTCTCAAAGACCTGGTCATCGACACCGGCAACCGCGAATTGAAAACAGTCTATCAAGATCAGGTGCTCATCCGCCGTGCCGCTCTTAAAGATCGCTGCCGCCCGCTGGGTTTCCCGACCATCATCATGGCCAACGAGATGGCCGACAATTTGATAGATGAGACCTTGGTGGCGGCGACGTTTATTGCTAAGTACGGGGCTCTCATCGCCATGAGCGATCTTCAGCCTCACGCCCTCTTTCCGTTGTTTCTCGAGCGGCTGAACATTTACACCGATCCGCAACGCCCCATGACCGCCGAGCAGGGCATCTATCCCATCAATAACCCCGATGAAAATTCCCCGGTGCTGGTGACCTGCAATTTCTCGCTCACCTACTTCATCGTCTCGGGAGAAATCGAGTCCAGCCGGGTACCGTCGTGGCTTTGCGTGCAGGATACGGAAGGGTTGTCCGTGATGACGGCGTGGGCGGCCGGCAAGTTCTCCGGAGAATCCGTGGGCTCCTTTATTAATAAATGCGGCATAAAGGACAAGGTGAAGCATCGGACTATCATCATTCCGGGCTATGCCGCCGGCATCAGCGGGGAACTCGAAGAGGAGCTCGGAGGATGGACCGTGACGGTAGGCCCGCGCGAAGCAAGCCAGATCCCCAAGTTCCTCAAGGTCTTGAAAGCTTAGTGGAGTTGGGGAAAACGTGCCGGTAAAGAGCGAAAGGGAGGGAGAAGGCAATATGAAGCTCATTGGTGAGAATCTCAATATTATGAGCAACAAATATGGCAAAGCGTTGAAGGAACGCGATGCGAAGACCTTACAGGAACTGGCGGTGCAGGAAGCCGAAGCAGGCATGGATTGGATCGACCTCAACATCGGGCCAGCGGGGAAAACCGGCGAGGAACTGATGAGCTGGCTGGTACCCGTGATCCATGAGGTCGTGGACCTGCCTCTGGCCCTGGACACCTCCAATATCAAGGCCATCGAAGCCGGCCTCAAGGCTCATAAGAAGGGACGCC
>CAZDKX010000058.1:0-19545 GCA_964505935.1 uncultured Syntrophobacteraceae bacterium | reverse complement strand
GTCCCTGGACCCCGGCTGGAAGCATGCCGGGGTGACGGAATTTGAGACTTTTGCAGGAGACTCAGGTGTTATGGAGAATCTCCCCATGCGTAGAACGTGCTGTTTGCTTCTGGTAATTGTGCTTGGCTTTGCCGTGGATGGGTGGTGCACCTTCAAGAGTATTGGGAAAGAGCAAGTCAACGTGCGATCAGGACCCGGCCTCCAATACGGGGTGCTTTTTCAGGCATCTACGGGTTATCCGGTCAAGATTTTGAAGAAAACGGGGAAATGGGTACAGATCAAAGACTGGGAAGGCTACACGGGATGGGTCAAGGGCTCGCTGCTGTCGGACACCCGAACCACCGTCGTCCTTCCCCAACGCGCAAACGTGAGGAACAATCCGAGCCTTCGAGGCAGAATTGTACACCAGGCGGAAAAAGGAGATATTTTCAAGGTGATTGGGGAGAAAAAGAACTGGATCCGGATCGCCTACTATCATGGCGAAGAACCAGTCGGGTGGATCAGGCAGGACCTTGCTTTCGGGCATTAGTCGGATGGCTGACAAAAGCCGTTCCGGCAGGGCTTCAATTCCGATCACCAAGAAGACCCAAGCGATGGCGGATTTGCCATCACTCCGGGGGAGAGGTTTCAGCCTGTCCCCGAGAGCCGGCAAGGAGCGCTGCCGGGAAATGTTGAAGGACATCTCCTATCAATAGCTTCGCCGAGGCAGGAAGCGTTTCTCCTGTGATCACATTCAACCAGGATTGAGGCATCCCCTGGCGACCGAACAGGTGGGTATCGTGCCAGGTAGCTTTGCCAAGGGGGATTTCAGATGGCGCAACCAAGCGGGTCAGGAAGCGGGGGGCAACGACCATGGCCCAGGATTTTCGATATCTTCTGGCAAAGGCCACGACATGGTTCTTGAACTCACCGCCCGTCCGCAACGGGAGGTAAGTCCCCTGTTGAAAGACCTCTTTCAGCCTCTTTCTTGCTCTCAGGGCCGCACAGGTCACGTAGCACTTGATCTTTCCGTCGGTTCTGGCGGCCAGGAGCTCCGAGAGGGAGTCCAGAGGCTCCGGGGCGTCTCGCAGGACCTCCGCCAGGATGGCCTGTCTGACTGAAAAATCAACCGGGCGGCGATTGTCGGGATCGACGAGGTGCAGGTCCCAGAGTTCGGTGCCCTGGTAGAAGTCGGGTACTCCCGGCAAGGCGATCTTCAGCAAAACCTGGGAGAGGGAATTCCATATCCCATAGGCGGCGACCATCCTTTGAAACGGCAGAAAGGACTTCATGAAAAGATTTTCCTCTCCCACACCGAGAATGGCTTCCACAAAGGCGAGACACGCGTTTTCATAAGCTTCATCCGGCTTCAGCCAACTGGTGACCATTTTGGCTTCCCGGACCGCTTTGACCATATAGGCTTTGATCCTTTCAACAAAATCCCGCCTGTCGCCCTCAACGAAGGGAAAGGCCCCCACCAGGGTCTGATAGAGGAAATATTCATCGTTGGGTTTGGGAACCAGGACGCGGTTCACCTGTTGCTTATGTTTGCGGTTGAGCTTTCGCCACGTCCTGACCGCACTTTCCCATTCGTGGGGGATTTCCGAAAGGACGTTGAGGCGCGCACGGACATCCTCGCCTCGCTTGACGTCGTGGGTCGAGGTGGCGTTCATGGTGTGCGGATGACGCCGGGCGCGCTCCTTGTTGAATTCATGGAAGGCTTTGAGAGAGACCCCAAAACGATCCGGACACCCACCGACCTCATTGAGCGAGATGAGCCGGTTGTAGATGTACAGCACGGTGTCTTCCAGTCCCTTGGCCATGAGCGGTCCCGAGAGCTGCTGGAACTTCATGACCACGCGGAGCCACTCGTTTCGTTCCCGCGTGTTGAGCTCCTGCGCGGTTTCTTGAAGCAGCAGCTTTTCGATGAAGTCCAACTCCAGCACCTGTTCGGGGTTTTGCGCCTTCGCCTTGGTTACGGCTTCTTTGACATAGAGGCGGTCTTCCGGGCGGGAGCCTTCCGGGCTGAAGTAGGTGCGGTAGACCGGAAGGTGAGCCAGGGTCAGCACGATCGCGCTCTTCAAACCGAGCAGGGTAAGATCACTTCCCTGCCGGTAGCGGCTGGAGATGTTCTTGATCAGATGGGCGAGGTTGTCGACATCCCCTGCCATCCGCTTTTCCGCGATGAACTTCTTTCTATCGGCAACGAGTTCGGGATACGACGAGGTGAAGCCGGCCTGCCTGGCGTAGATCCTGTCGATGGCTTTCTCATTCTTCTGATCACAGAAAATGCCGTTGAGGACATTCATAAAATCGTAACCCGTGGTCCCGGCTACGGGCCAGAAGGTCGGAAGCCGCTCGTCGACTGCCAGGATTTTTTCCACCACTGTGTAGATGTCTCCGGCTTTGGCGCGAATGCTGTGGAGGTACCGAGTCGGGTCGTGCAGCCCATCCACGTGGTCAACTCTCAGCCCGGTGATCTTCCCGTCGGCAACCAGCCTGAAAATAAGAGCATGGCAATGGTCGAAGACTTGAGGATCTTCCATGCGCAACGAAATGAGCTCATTGATGATGAAGAACCGCCGGTAGTTGATCTCTTCAGTGGCAACCTTCCAGAAGGACAGGCGAAAGAGTTGTTCGCGCAGCAGGTCTTCCAGCAGGTGCTTCTGTCCCTGGGCGCCGGGCGCGCCATTGAAGATCCGGAGGCTTTTGTCCACGAATGCCCGCAGCTCAGCATTCCCGGTATAGAGCTCCCACAACAGCACCTTCACAAAGCTGATCTGATCGTAGCGCCCCCTTGATCCTTTTTGGGAAGAACCCGATCGCAACCCGTAGAGCACTCCCAGGACCCCGAGAAATTTTATGTAATGCGGATCCTTGGAGCCCAGCTGCTTTTCCAGCGCCGGGAGCAGGTGGGTGAGGATGGCGGGGTAGGATTCAATCCTTACCGGCAATTTGAAATCGTAATAGTGGATGGTGAACCCTTCCTGACCATAGCGCAAATGGATCTCACCGCTTTCCAGGCATTCACCGAAGAATCGCCCCAGGAAAGGCGCCAGCACCCTCCCCTTGATCCCCCCGTAGGGATGATCCCACTCAACGTCGAAAAACCGGAAATACTTCGAGTGGGGGCCGTTCTCCAGAACATCGATCAGCGTCTGGTTCTGCGCATCGAAGGCCATGTGGTTGGGAACGATGTCCTGGAGCCACATCATCCCCTTGCGATGAACCGCCTCCACGAGCGCTTCATATCCTTCACCCGTTCCCAGTTCCGGGTTGAGCTGGTTGGGGTCGACGATGTCATACCCGTGAGCGCTCCCTTTCCTGGCCTTGAAAATCGGCGAGGCGTAGAGGCAGGTAATCCCGAGTTTGGATAGATAGTCCACGATTTCGTGAGCATCCCGGAAACCAAAGGCCGGATTGAACTGAAGCCGGTAGGTAGCCAGAGGCACCTTCTTCATGGGAGTCTCACATTCAAGAGGGGGCCAAGGCTCTCAAGACCGGCGACCCATGCCTGCGCGGGTCCATCTGCCGAAGCGGTCCTTTCCTTGGCGGAGCCGTAAAAGGCTTGCACGAGGGCGAAGAAGTTGTCCTGAGCCTTTCGCAGGTTCAATTCCACGGCAAGGGTTCCCAGCAGCCGCAAGACCCCTGCCGTCATTTCGAGCACGGGAAGATCTTCCTCGGTCCCGCTAATCCTTTCCATGGTATTGGCAATCCAGGGGCTGGCGGTAAACCCCAGGAGATCGAGATCCAATGTGAACTGCCACCTGCCGGCTGCGGAGATGAGGCTTTCAAGGTTTTGCAGATCGATGACTTCGGCCTCAAAAAGCTTCCTGAGATCCACGTTGATGATGTATTCGGCAGCCATGGCAAAGGGCTTCGACAGGGGGATATCGAGGTCTCTCAGGAAATTCATGATGGCGTAGTTGTTGTCGTAGATCCTCCGATAGGAGACCTCGATATCCGTATACGTCCGCTCCAGCACCTGGTTCACCACTTTCCGCTGTTCATCCCTGAAGAGATGCCAGATGGAGAAGTTGTTCACGCCAAAATGCCGGTCCATGAGGCGGATCACCTCAAGGATGTCGCCGCGGTCAAAAGCGGCCGTGATTTCATTTTCCATGAAAGCAAAGGCCTCGTCGCCCTGGAACCTTCTTACCGCCCCATTGAGGTTGTGGTCTCCAAGGTGGAGGACGGCATAACTCAGCGTGTCCCTGTCCCAGGTCAAATCCGAGCTCACCTCGGTTTTCCCGACAGCCAGCCGCAATTTTCCCGAACCGTGGACTCGGTGAACTTCCCTCTCGAGGCGGTAGCAGTAAATCCTCGTCTCGTCGGAATACTCTTCGAAGAGCGACGAGATGGCATAGTGAACACCCACGCGCAGGAGATCCAGCTTCATGGGATTGACATAGAGCTCGTAAACCCTGCGGGCGTTGCCGTGAAGGTTGCTGGGCACGCCCTCCAGGCGGTTCAGAAATTCTCCCTCCGGTGACCATTCCTGAACCTGTTCGGCCAGTTGCATCACCATGGCGGCGTATTGCATCACCTTGACCGTCTCGATCCCCGAAACCTCGTCGAAGAACCACCCGCAACTGGTATACATGAGCATGGCGTTGCGCTGCATCTCCAGGAGGGTCAAGACGGTGCGCTTATCCTCGAAAGAAAGCTCCCTTGCGGCATGCCTCCCCAGGAAGCCCTCAATAGCCTCCGGAGTCCGGTCCAGCACGACTTCGATAAAATCGTTCCGGGCATCCCACGGGGACCGCAGAGTGTGCGAGGCTCTTTCTTCAAAAATGGCTGCGGTCGCATCCCGCAGCCAGTCCATCGCTTCTCTTAGCGGCCTTCGCCAGCCTTGATGCCACCCGGGGTGCATCCCTGAATTGCAGCCGCAATGGTTCCTCCACCGCTCCACACCATGGACGCAACTCCACGATGAATTCTCGTAAATGTCCACCTGGTGTGTCGGCGGATGCTTTTCGAGGTATTCGCCGTAGTTGGTCAGGCGGGCCAGGTTCTGCGATTCGATCACGTGCAGGCAATAGGCAAGGGCCCGATCACCATAGCGATGATGATGCCCGTAACTTTCCCCGTCGGTGGCGATGTGCACCAGCTGCGGCCAGTTGCGGGAGGGGGCAAAGGTATCGACCAGCCTCCGGGCAAAGCCGTCCCCGTTGTTCAGAAGTCCGCCGAACGCGATGTCCCTGGAGACGGGATCATCATAGAAAAAGAGACTGATGCTCTTGCCGGACGGGAGCTGGCACCGATAGGGTCGGGAGGGATCGATCCTGCTATTCCCGACGTCGTGCCACCTTCCTCCCCGAACCATTTCTCTGACTCTGGCGGCCTGCCGAGGTGCCAGAATGGTAAAACGCAGGCCGACGTCGGTCAATACCTCGAGCGTTTCCAGGTCCACGGCGGTTTCGGGAAGCCATATTCCTTCCGGCTCCCGCCCGAAACGCTTCCTGAAGTCCTGTATCGCCCATAGCACCTGGGTGGTCTTGTCTCTCCTGTTGGCAAGAGGCATGATCATGTGGTTGTAGACCTGAGCGAGAGCGGAACCATGTCCGGAAAACCGTTGCCGGCTCAGTTCGTCCGCTTCAAGGATGGCGCGGTACGTTTCCGGGTCATGCCTTTCCAGCCATGAAAGCAGCGTGGGGCCGAAGTTGAAACTGATCTTGGAATAGTTGTTGACAATCTGGGTGATCCGGTTTTGCGGGTCGAAGATGCGCGAGGCCGCATTGGGAGCATAACACTGGGCGGTGATCTTCTCGTTCCAGTCGTGGTGCGGGTGAGCAGAATCTTCCAGTTCAATTTCTTCCAGCCAGGGATTTTCCCGGGGCGGTTGATAGAAATGTCCGTGAATGCATACATAACGCTCCATCGCTAGCTTTCCTCCACAACGTAGACGGCAAAACTGTGAGCTTTCAGAACGACAGGCTGCTTCGCATCGAGAGTATCGGGGAGTGCCGTGCCGGGCCCATCCCACCTCATTTCGGAAGAATCGAATTGCTTTTGCCACACGGGCTCGGGAACAAACGCCGGCGTTTCCAAGCGGCCGTCTTCATTATTCAAATTAAAAAAGCAAAGCGCCCGGCTGGACTCATTGTCAGTCCACCGCTTGACTAGAAGGGTCTTGCGATCTTCCCAGCCCTGCACTTTCAGCCGGCTCTTGTCCAGATTCGAAAGACACGGGGTCTTGCGCCTCAGCTTGATCAGTGCTTCATAGAAGTTAAACAGGGTTTGCGGCCGCCCTTCCTTCCGTTCCGGCCAATGAAGTTTGGATCGCAGAAAAGTCTGAATACTCTGAGGATCGGGGGGCTCGCCCTGCCATTCGAAAGATGAAAACTCCTCCCTGCGGCCGGTTTGCACCGCCTCGATCAAATCCCCATCGGCGTGACTTGCAAAGTAGAGAAAGGGTGCCTCTTCTCCATATTCTTCCCCCATGAAGAGGAGAGGAACATAAGGAGACAGCAGGACCAGGCCGGCAGAAAGCTTCAGAGCTTCAAAAGCCACCAGGCGGGAGAGGCGTTCTCCCAGCATCCGGTTGCCGACCTGGTCATGGTTCTGTGAAAACACTACAAATTGTCGGCACGGACGGTCTTGGGATGAGCTCCCATGGCGGTGTTGCCGATAACTCGAATACTCCCCCGCATAGGCAAAGCCCTCCCCCAGGGCCTTGACCAGGTGATGGACCGCCCCAAAATCTTGATAGTAACCGTGCCTTTCTCCTGTCAGCAGACTATGGAGGGCGTGATGGAAGTCGTCGCTCCAAACCGCATCCAGGCCACACCCGCCCACTTCCGGCGGGCTGATGAGCCGTGCATCGTTTAAGTCGCATTCAGCGATGAGATGGCAGGGACGGTACAGTGCTCGTGACAGAGCTTTGGTGTGCTCCGCCAGTTCCCGCAGCAACGGCGTGGCGCGCTGGTCATGGATGGCATGGACGGCATCCAGCCGGGGCCCGTCCAGATGGTAGCGAGTGAACCAATGGCGCGCGTTTTCGATGAAGAAATGCCGCACCTCATCACTGTAGGCGCCGTCAAAATTGACGGCATCGCCCCAGGGTGTGCGGTAGCGATCGGTGAAATAAGGTCCAAAGTCCCAGAGATAATTGCCTTCCGGCCCCAGATGGTTGCAGACGACGTCGAGGACAACAGCCAGCCCCGCCAGGTGACAGGCATTCACCAGCCGCTTCAAAGCGTCCGGTCCGCCATAGGAGTTCTGCACAGCGAAGGGGTAGACGCCATCGTATCCCCAGTTCCGCTCTCCCGGAAACTGTCCGATCGGCATGATCTCGAGGGCATTCACGCCGAGCCCCTTGAGCTCGTTCAACCTGGGAATGATGGCCTCGAACGTCCCGCTTGGGGTGAAGGCCCCGACATGGAGCTCGCAGATAATCATCTCGGCGAGGTCCAGGCCTTGCCAGGCCTGGTCTTGCCACACGAAGCGGTGGTGATTCACCACCTGGGAGGGACCATGGACACCGTGGGGTTGGAAGTGAGAGGCCGGATCGGGGCGATCCCGGTCTTCCTCGAGCCGGTGGAGATATTCCGTCTCCTGAGAGAGGTCGTCAATGGTGACTTCCAATATCCATGCTCTCCCTTTACCATGGGAACCCAACGCTCCTGGGGGGAGACGATCTTCAGGATCACCTTCTCTCGTGAGGGTGCCCAAACTCCAAAACGGCACCTTCCATCCGGCTGATAGTCTGCTCCGATCTGCACGCTCCATGAGCCGCCTGAAGATGTTCTTGGGCTGTTAGCTGAGTTCAATCCTTTCCTCGGTCTCGTGGGTGATGGCCACCATAAGGGTGAGGTATTCCCGCAGGTGGCGAGTGAGCAGGAAATTTTCCCGCACAAATTCCTTGGCCTTCCTCCCCATCTCTTCCAGCTTGGCGCGATGCTTCAACAGGTAGCGAAGGCGCAGGGCCGCACCTTCCGGGGTATTGACCAGGAACCCCGTGTGGTGATTGATGACCTGGAGCTTGATGCCGCCAACGTCACCGCCGATGACGGCTTTCCCCTTCCACATGGCTTCCGTGACCGTCAGGCCGAATCCCTCTCGGATGGATTTCTGAAGCACCACGTCGGCAATGCGCTGCAAGGCGTTGACGGTGCGATGCGCGTCGGAGGGCAGGAGCAGGAGGTGGATGTCCGGATCCCCGTTGGCCTCATTCTTTACTTCCTCAAAGACTCTTGCGCCTTCGGGGTCATCGGTGGCACCGCCGCCGGCCAGCACCAGTTGGAAGGGCGTGAAGGCCTTGGCCAGCCGACATGCGCGAATGACCCCCACCGGATCCTTGAAGCGATCAAAGCGGGACACCTGCACGATGATCGGACGCTCCGGGTCCAGATGGAACTGTTCGCGCACCCTGCCGATCTCGGCCGGGGCCAGTTCCATGTTCTTTTCACTCAAAGGGTCGATGCTGGGAGGGATGAGGTACTGAGGGTGAGGGAGAGGCTGCACGAATTCCGCCAGAGACCAGACGCTGGCATCGTACCCGGACACGAATTTGCGCAGATACTTCCACACCGGCCGATAAGGATGGCTCAGGTCAATATGGCAGCGCCAGATCCACTTGCCTTTCCGGTTGGGGCAGAAGTCCAGGAAGGGCGCCGGCTGGGGATCGTGGATGAAAACGAAATCCGCCTCCTCCAACTTCTCCCGCAATTCCTCGGCATTCCTCAAGGCAGTGGTTTCATAGCTCCTGAGCAGTGACTCGGGGATGGCGACGGCGCTGCCCTGGAGCGCATTGTGAAAGCTTTTCGTGCACTGGTAAAAGCTTTCTTCACCGGTAATGACCTCCCAGGTGGCGTTCAACCCCAGTTCTCGTTTGAGCGGAACCAGCCAGTGCAGGATTTCCGCAACCCCGCCCCCTTCCCGCGTAGAGTTGACGTGCACCACCTTCGCCCCCTCAAGGGCTTTGGCAAGCTGCCGGAGATGATCAACGACATCTTCACCCACAATTCGTGAATATTTTTCAAACATGGGGCTCATGGCGACTGTTCCTGTACCAGACAAACCTTGAATACCGTTTCCAACTCACGCCGCAATTCCGTCAGGCTGCTGAAATAAGGATCGATGGCCAACAACCGCGGAATCACCATCTCCGCGCAGCGGTCGCCGCATCCCAGCAGCCACTCGCTGAAGTCGTCTTTCCTGCTGTTGGTTCGGCGTCGGGCGTCAATGAAGTGATAGAAGATGCTCCCAACCGACAGGCGGGGCATCGCCTCACCCAGCATGGCGGGCGTTTCAATGCGAAGATTCGTATCGAAAACCACAACTTGCGAGCGGACGAAATAGAATTGCTGGTTGGTCTTGGCCCACGGCACGAACTCGCTCTCTTCGAGCCGCTCTTCGATGATCTCCACCAACTCCCGGCGCAGGTCATCCAAACCGGCGCACTGGCTCGGGTCGATGAGCGCCAGCTTCTCAGCCAGTCGAGCATCGCGAAGACCGTGCCAGGCCCACCAGGCAAAATCATTCTGGTATTCGGGATCGTCAAAACGGGGGCGTAGCAGTCCCCCCCAAAAATGATGATAGATGCACGCCGAATGGATCGTCTGCAGCCGATCCCGCAATTCCCTCAGGTTCTGCGCCCGCTCGCCGGTGCCGAGAGCAATGAGGGCACAGTCCTTGACTGCAAAGGGTTCTCCCATAAGCATCTCTCCTGACTTGGATCACATGAAGGGGAAGGTTTCAGGGTCGCTGTTCAGCCGGTTTCGGACAACTCGAAGTGAAAAGGATGCCAAAAACTCAGAGCTTTTTCGAGAGAGTTATGAAGAAACTGACTCCGCCCTGCGACCGGGCCTCGGCCCATACTTCTCCCCGATGCCTTTCCACTATCTCCTTGACGATGGCCAATCCCAAGCCGGTTCCATCAATTCCCTTGGACGTTTCATGGCGCTGGAACAGACCGAATAGCTTCTCGGGATGCTCTGTTTTCACACCCACCCCATTGTCACAGACCGAAAAAACATGAAAGTCATCCGACTCTTCATAGCGGATGCGGATCTCACTCAATTGCTCGCCCCCATACTTGAGGGCATTATCCAGCAAGTTCCGAAAGACCCTGAGAAGCGCCAACCGGTCGGCCCTCACATGTGGTTCCCGTTCCGGCCAGAGGCACTCAATCCGGCGGATGCCCAGTTGGGTGGAAAACTCATCCCTCGCCATTTGAAAAACCTCCCGGGAATCGACTTCTTCAATGTTCAAGGGCATTTCTTTGGTGGCAATATAGGTGTTCACCTTCTCGACAAGCGACACTACCTGCTCTGATGCCTTGGTAATTTGATCGCACAGCTTCTCCCCTTGATGATCGAGAATCTCCCGGTATCGTCTCTGAAGCAATCCCGTGAGCCCGTGGATCCCGATGGCTGGGCTCTTGAGGTCGTGTACTACCGAATAGGCGAACAGTTTCAGCTTTTTGGTACTGTTCCGAAGCGAATCTTCGGCGGTTTTTCGCTTCTCGGCCATGGAATTCAGCGCTGATGCCAACTCCTGGATCTCATCCCGAGTCGTCACTTCAACTCGATAATCCAGATTGCCGCGAGCGAACTCCTTAGCCCCTTTCAACAACCGCCGTATTGAGCGGATGATCGCTTCGGACAGGAGTAGATTGAGAAGAAGGGCGACCAGAAAGATGCTGCCTATCGTTAGAACAATACGCGTCCAATCCTGGCGGTAACGGTCCTCTGCAACTTCTTGGGCCTCCAGCAGTTGGCTTTCCTGAATGCCAAGGAAGGACGCCATGTGCTCGTCCATGGCATCAACGATGGGCCTGAGCTCCGTATGGAGCAACTCTTCCGCCTCGGCAGTCCTGCCCTCCCGAGAAAGTGTCAGCAGATCATTTCGGATGGGTATGGCCTGCTGCAGCTTTTTCTGCATGCTCCCAACCATTCCCGTCTCCTGGCCTGACAACCTTTCCCTCTCTGATAGCGACTCTAGGTCTCGAACAATCGCATCCTGGTGCCGGTTGATGATCTGCTCATACTCTTCCCTCTTCTCGGCATTTTCGGCAAGAAGAAAGTTGAGGAGGGCCCTGTTCCAGGCAATGAGGTCACTATTGGCGCCGGCGATGATGCGGGACGGCACGAACTGACGGTCATAGATCGACTGGATCCTCCCGTTCATTTCGTCCATCCCGGCAATGCCCAGCCAGCCCACCAACACTATGGCAATCAGCTGAAGAACAAGGATCCCCATCAGTTTGACGTGAATTGACGGATTCATCGGTAATTCCTCAAAAAAAGATGCTTGGGAGGGTTTGCCTGATCATTCCGGACTGGCAAGGTCTAGCCGATATTCTCTGGGTCCAGGACGGCCTTGAACGGCAGAGTCAGGCGGCGGGTTAGCCCAAAAGGATCGCCCATCGGTCACCTCATCCATTGGCTCTCTCTCGCTGAGACGTGGAGCCTGGCGACGATGCTTCCTCTGGGTTTCTGCTTGAAGCAGCTTTCAAACTCCGCAACATAGAGCAAGGCAATGCAGGCCAGAGAATCAGCATGCCATTCGCTCAAATTGAACTGCAAGGGCCGAAACGCTTTGCACCTGCGGCATGAAAAACCGGCCCACTTTCTCCTGATGGTCTCGTCCAGGCAACTTTCATAACCGGCGCACAACACCCGCCTTTCCACCCGGGACGGAAGCAACACGATTCTCGAAGGTGTGGGATTGGGCCGCTTTGCCATTGTCAATCCAATTTTGCGCAAGATGGTTTATGCTTGCCCTAAGTAGCCCTCCCCACAAATAGGGGTCCCCCTTCGTCATACCGGCGGAAGCCGGTTTTCGGGCAATTTGTGGCTTCCGGCCAACAGCATGCCGGAATGACGCCCGAGGATAATGGTCACTTTATTCTGTGAAGCGGTAGTGAGCGTCCCGCGTTCATCTCCGGTACCAAGGGAGATTAAGTTTACAAATCCTGTGCCATGGCCTTTCAGAACCTTGCACCAGGGATGATGGCGGCAGCTTGAGCCGGTTTGGAGGGGAGGTCTCCAAGCGGGGAATGACGGCCATTGTCCTGCATGGGGGCAAGAAATCCCGCCGAGCAGGACAAAATCTTATTAGAAAAGACTCGCCACCGTTGCGGCCAGCAGACAGTAGGCAGGCTTAAGCAGGTTATACTTCTTGAGCAGGGCATAGAACCGCGAACGCGAAACACCGGCAATCCGGCAGGCCTGCGGGATCTTGCCCTTGGTCGAGATCAGGACTTCTTTCAGGTAGTTCCGCTCGGCCTCGGCCATCGCGCTCTCGCGAACTTCGACCAGGCTGGGAAGCATGAGGGATGCCGCACCACTTCCGCTTTCCCCCTTCTGCGGCGAACTCTGCGAAGCCATTGCCGATCGTGCGAGCTGCACCCGGATGTAGGTCGGCAGATGTTTTGGAAAGATGGTGGGTTCCGCGCGCGCTGCCGATATAGCTCTTTCGACGGCGTTGAACAACTCGCGGACATTCCCCGGCCAATCGTAAGCACTTAGAACCTCGAAGAAGTCAGGTGAAAACTGTTTTTCTGCAAGGCCGGAGGACTTACAGAGCTCCCTTGCGCGATAAACCGTCAGGTCCTTGATATCTTCGCTATGGTGCCTCAAGGGCGGCAATTCGATGCCAAACGCTCTCAGGCGAAACAGCAAATCTTTGCGGAAATGCCGCTGTCTCACCATGTCGTCAAGGTCGCGGTTAGTCGCCGCAATCAATCTGAAGTCACTCCTTATTTCGCGATTGCCGCCCACGTGGCGGAAGCGACGTTCATGCAACACCCGCAGAAACGCTTTCTGGACGGAGAGTGGAAGCTCGCCCACTTCATCGAGAAACAGGGTTCCTCCATCCGCCCTCCTGATGAGGCCCTCATTCGCCCGGTGGGCTCCTGTGAAGGCACCCTTTTCATAGCCGAACAAGGTACTCTCCACGAGGGTTTCCGGAAGCGAGGCGCAGTCTACGACCACGAATCGCTCGGCGGCTCTGGCACTGTTCTTGTGAATTGCCCAGGCGAAAAGCTCCTTGCCTGTCCCCGTCTCGCCCGAAAGGAGGACATTGGCGTCACCACCAGCCGCCATGGCAAGTGTTTCAATCGTGGCTTTGATGAGGGCACTCCTGCCCACAATATCCCTGAAACCGTCCGCTTTGAGAGGAAGAGATGGGGTGGTGGCAGCCTTCTTGGCCCGGTATTGCAGGACGCGCATCAGGGAAATGGCCATCGCCCTGGCGGTCGGCGGTCTTTCGATATAGTCCCAGGCTCCGCTTCTAATGGCCAATTCGGCTTCGTCGGGGTCTCCCGCATCGGTCAGCAGAATAACTTCCGGGGCCGTAGGGGCATCCAGGATCCTCGGCAGGGCGTCAATGCCTTTCCCGTCGGAAAGGTTCGAATTGAGCAAAACCACGTCAACCGGACCAGAGGCCAGGACCCTAAAGCCGTTCGCGAGATTGGGCATCCAGGCAACACGGTGCCCCATGCGGGCAACCGTTTCCTCCACCGATGCAAAAAACGTCTGATCGTTGTCAATAAGCAGAATGTTTGACATGGCCCTCTTCGCAAGCCGTGGGCTTATCGGCCGCCTGTCATGGTCGGCAAGCCGCACATGAGCTCCCATAGAAGATACCAGAGGGGCCGGAGCAAAGCAACCGACGAGAGGTCGATGGACTCGAGAACCGGTTTGGCGCGAGCGCCCATGCTATGGAGATGGCGAAGATTTTGCATCCTTGTTCTGAAGATGCGCCTCGCCGGCCAAACCTTCCAAAGGCAAGGGGGCAACGGCGAAGAACCGTTTGCGGTCTTTTCAGGGATCTCCAGTTTGTCATTGGGAGGGTCGGCAATGCACGATACTCAGCAAACGAAAGAACGGCTTCAGCTTCTCTGCTGGGCGCTGTCAGCGCTTTTGGTTATGGTTCTAGACTATTTCTCGGGGCCATTCATCCAACTCCCCATTCTCTTTCTGGGACCGGTTACCCTGGCGGCCTGGTACAGCGGTCGGTGCTGGGGAATGGGCATGGCCGTTATCCTGCCTCTGGTTCGTATCGCTTTCTCAGCATTTTGGCCGGTTCCGTGGACGGTCACGACAGCCATCCTCAACGGCCTCATCCAAATGGCCACCCTTGCGGCGTTCGCCTTTCTGGTCGACCAGGCGGCTCAGAAGAAAGCGTTGTACGCGGAAGTTCAAATGCTGCGCGGCATTCTCCCCATCTGCAGCTTCTGCAAAAAGATACGCGATGAGGACGGCCGCTGGGAGCCTCTGGAACGATATATTTCCTCGCGCTCGGACGCTCAGTTCAGCCACGGGCTTTGTCCGGATTGTGCCCAGGAGCATTATGGCGAATGGTATCAAAATGGTTTGAAGCGGAGAAAGAGTCAGCATCAGCCCGCTATTCCAGTCTGAAAACCTCTTTGTCCAATGAAACCGTGAGGGATGAGAAGAAAGCGGTCATTATCTTATTGCAAACCAAATCAAAGATGCTCAGAATAACTCACCGGTTAACCTCTTGCACAAGTCTCAAATTCCATCACCCCGGCATGCTTCCAGCCGGGGTCCAGGAAGCTTAAAACCTGGATTCCGGCCCAAAAACCCTGCCGGAATGACGCCCTGAGGGACTTTTGCAAGAGGCTCCAGTGTCATCCTTCAAGTTGAGGCAAAGCGGAGTATCCGGATGTTGAGATTGTTCAGCACCAACCGATGCCCAATCTGCAAGAATGAGACAACTCATCAGAACAGGTTGCCCAGAAAAGTGTGGATGCGCATCATTCCCCTGTGTCGTTACTATCGTTGCCCCAAATGCGGCAGGAAGTTTCTCGCCCTGCTGGGCTTCGTGACCGTGGCGATGCTCAGGCGCTGATCGCTATAAGCCTTATAGGCTCAAAGCTGGTTGCTTGCGGTGCATGAGCAAATGAGCAGGAGGAGGTCGTTATGGCTGATAACGCTCGGGGTATTCCCGCGCTTTCCCTGAAAACGCGGATCGGATGGATCGGCACCGGAGTAATGGGACTGGCCATGTGCGGGCACATCATGACAAGAGGCTACCCTACCACCGTTTTCAACCGCACCAGAGATAAGGCGCTCCCCCTCCTCGACAACGGCGCCGCATGGGCTGATGGTCCTCGGGAAGTGGCGGAACAAGCGGACCTTGTTTTCACCATGGTTGGGTTTCCTGATGACGTCCGCGAGGTCTATTTCGGAGAGGGGGGGATTCTGGAAGGAGTTCGGCAGGGTGTTGTTCTCATCGATATGACCACCACGGAACCGGCGCTGGCCGAAGCAATTCATGCGGCCGCGAAGCGGTACGGTGCCTTTGCGGTGGATGCACCCGTATCGGGCGGTGACGTGGGCGCTCGCAACGCCGCCCTGTCCATCATGACGGGCGGGGATCGGGAAGTGGTGGATGCTCTGCATCCCGTTCTGGCGACCATGGGAAAGAACATCGTCTACCAGGGACCTGCAGGTTCGGGCCAGCATGCGAAGATGTGCAACCAGATCGTGATTGCCGGAACCATGATTGGGGTCTGTGAAAGCTTGATTTACGGGTTCAAGGCGGGCCTTGATCTCCCGACGATGTTGAGCTCGATCCAGGGTGGTGCCGCCAGATGTTGGGCCCTGGACAACCTGGTCCCCCGGATCCTGCGGAGAGATTTTGCTCCCGGTTTTTTCGTCGATCATTTCATCAAGGATATGGGCATTGCGCTCAAAGAATCGACGCGCATGGGCCTTTCCCTGCCCGGACTGGCCCTGGTGCATCAGCTGTACCTGGCGGTCAAAGCCCAGGGGCATGGCAAGTGCGGTACCCAGGCGCTCACGCTCGCCCTCGAACAGATGTCCCAGGCCGCGATCCAGGGAAAGCATTGACAGTCCGTCAGCGTCATTGCTGTTTCCTTTCCTGAATTGCCAACGGCTACCGCCCTTCCCGGAGGCGAAGGATTACCTTTCTTTCCAGGTCGGCAATGATCATCCTCATCGCCTCGCTTTCCGCAATGGGACCTGAATTGTTCCACCCCTTGGCAAAGGCCTCTCTTTTCTTCTGGCGGAATTGTTCAAGGCTTTCGGCCATCGATTGCCAAATGAAGAGTTTCTGCAGAATGTGACGCTCCGGCGCATTCAGGTCTCTTTCGGTATCAAAGGACCTGCCGCTCTTGGTCGTGATCATCATTCGGACGTCTCTCTCAGCGAAAAGGCTTTGACCGGCCCCGCATCCTATGTTTAGATCTCAGTCAATAACAGTCCCTTCCGGTTGTCAAGGACCGGTTCCGTGTCGCATACAAGGAGTTCGTCATGAACGTCTGGCAACGCAGAGCCATCATCCTGGGTGCCGCTGTCGTGGTTCTCGCCCTGGTTCTCTTGGGACTCAGCTTCCTGAGCGCCAACTACCTGGTCGACATCTGGTGGTTTGAGTCGCTGGGATACGCCTTCTACTACTGGCAGCGCCTGCTCTATCGCTACGTGATTTTTGCGGCCGTAACGGGGCTGTTCTTTGCTATCTTCTTCCTGAATTTTTGGATGGCCTCGCGTTATCTGGGAGCGACCGCGCCGCCGGCAGCCGTCAGCGCGTCGACCGCACTCAAAGCCTATCAGGACCTCTTCAAAATGTTCCGGGTGGGTTCCTTCTGGGTCTACACCCCGGTATCGCTGCTGCTGGCAGTGGTCATCGCCTATCCGCTCATGCAGCAATGGGAAGCGTTTTTGCTCTATCTGTTTGGGCCGGGCATGGGCGTTCATGACCCGGTCTATGGCAAAGACGTCAGCTATTACCTCTTTGCCTACCCCATTTACAGCCTGCTCCGTGGACGTCTGCTGCTTGCCTTTCTGCTGCTGTTCCTTGGCCTGATGCTGCTCTATTGGATGGAAAACCGCATTCTTGCCCACCATAACCAGCGCATTCCGGCAGGCGCCCGCTGGCATCTCAGCCTGCTGCTCTTCCTGGTGTTCCTCATCGAGATCTGGGACTATGTCCTGCAGCGCTATGCTCTACTCTACAGTGGGGAGCATCTGCCCCTTTTCTTCGGGCCGGGTTTTGTGGAAATGAAGGTCGTGCTGCCGCTCATCTGGCTGTCCCTGCTGCTGCTCATGGGAACGGCTCTTTCCCTATTACTGGCCATTCACAAGGAACGGTTCATCAAATTCTTCATTCCCTGCGGCGTGCTGTTTGTGCTGGTGCTCGGGCTGCGCTATTCCACCTTCATTCCCCAGACGGTTGAGCAGTACCTTGTGAAGCCCAATGAGATCGACTGCGAAAAGCCTTATATTGCCAACAATATCAAGGCGACCCTTGACGCCTACGACCTCGCCCGGGTGGAAACGCGGGATTTCAACCCCGAACGCATCCCCCTTGATCTTGCTGCGCCCAGCATCCAGGCGGGACTTCGCAACATTCCCGTATGGGATGGGGAACTCCTGGAAGATGTCTTCGAGCAGATGCAGCAACTCAGGACCTATTATGATTTTTCCGGGGTGAATGTCGGCCGGTACACGGTGAACGGCGTCTACCAGCAGGTCTTCCTGGCGGCACGGGAGCTCAACCAGCAGCACCTGCCCGAAGGCGCAAAGAACTGGATCAACGAACACCTGGTCTACACTCACGGCTATGGCGCGGTGATGACGCCGGCCAGCCAGGGCGGGGATGAGTCCATCACCTGGTTTCTCCAGGGCATTCCCCCTGAATCGCAGTTCGGCTTCACTATAGCCCAGCCCGGCATCTATTTCGGCCTGGAACCTTCCAACTATGTCATCGTCCCCAATGACGCCGGGGAAATCGACTACCCGCAGGGGAACACCAATGTCATGGCCGACTATCAGGGCAAGGACGGCGTTCCGGTGGCCTCGCTCTTCCGCAAGCTGCTTTTCTCGACGTACTTCGAGGACCGCAACATCTTTTTCACCACCCGCACCAATGCCAGGAGCAAGATCCTGTTCCGCCAGAATGTCATCGAACGCGTCCGGACCCTGACGCCCTATCTGCAGCTCGACAAAACCCCTTATCTGGTCGTGACACCCGAGCGGCTCTACTGGATCCTGGACGCCTACACCACATCCGACTGGTACCCCAACGCTACGCCGTTCTCCGCCGGGAAAGAGGGAGTGAATTATTTGCGCAACTCCGTGAAAATAGTGGTCGATGCCTACAACGGCACCGTTGACTATTACCTTTTTGATCCCAAGGACCCCATCATCCAGGCCTACCGCCGGATTTATCCGGGAGTGTTCAAGGAGCGTCAGCAGATGCCTCCAGAGCTCCTGTCGCAGGTCCGCTATCCTCAGGACTTGTTTGAAATCCAGATGAGCATATACGCCAAGTACCAACAGGCCGACCCTGAAGTCTTCTACCAGCAGGAAGACATGTGGGAGTTTGCCCGGACCTTCAGCGGCAAACAGGCCGTCGGCATCAGGCCATACTATGTCACGCTTGATTTGATCGACTCCAGGCGCTTCGACTTCCTCCTGCTTCTGCCCATGAGCCCCAAAGGGCGGGATAACCTCCGGGCGCTCGCCATCGTGGGATGCGACCCGCCCCATTATGGCAAGATCATTGTCTACAACTTCCCCAAAGGCAAGCTCGTCTATGGGCCCTCTCAGATCTATGCCCTGGTCAATCAGGACACCAAAATCTCCGAACAGTTTACCTTGTGGGATCAGGTGGGCTCGCAGGTCGAGCGCGGCAAGATGATCATCCTGCCGGTCGGCAAGGTCATGCTCTACATTCAGCCGATCTATCTGCAATCGACGACGCGCTTGAAAATCCCCGAATTGAAACGGCTGATCATGAGCCAGGGGGAGATCGTGGTCATGGAACCATCCCTCGAGGAAGCTTACGCCAAGATTCAGGAACGAACCAAGGCCGATGCCCAGCGCCAGGACAGGCGGTTTCAGCCGCTGCTGCCGGGGGCCTCCCCCTAAAGCTGGGAAAAGCGAATATCCAATATCGAACAAGAAATATCCAATGATGAAGGGCGGGGAGGAGCGAATATCCAATATCGAACAAGAAATGTCCAATGATAAAGGACGCTTCGGATAAGGCCGAAGCGTCACGTTGGATGTTCCAGAGAACGACCTGAATCAAGCGCACTTCGTTCCCGCTGCTACAATCCTTCATCATTCTGCGGTTTCTTGTTCGATATTGGATATTCGCTTTTCTGCAAGGTTTCTTGTTCGATATTGGATATTCGCTTTTCTGCGCGGTTCGCTTTTCGCTTCATTCTTCTCTGATTGCCTGTCCCCGTGACGTAAACGAGATGCCTTGCTGAGACAGCGTGCCGATCATGATCGTTTCCGCGATGGGTTCACTCACTTTCTCCTGCGACTTCCAGACGACGACGAAGTTTGCTCCCAGTCCTCCGGTACGGTCAGATTCCTTCACGACGAATTCGGCCGAAGCCATGCCTTTGAGCGTCATTTCCTTGTCCAGGTAGTGTTTGAGCAGTTTGCCATCGGAATCGAAGTAGTCAACCGATACCACCGTGATGGCATGGACTGGATCAGTATTCCGGACGCTGAGGGTGACCGCCAGCTGGAACGGCTGCTGCCGGTCCCCATGGTAAACATGGGAATAGGCCGGCACATAAATGGTTTGCCCTTTGAGGAGGCGGCTTTGTGA
>CAZDKX010000057.1:0-19638 GCA_964505935.1 uncultured Syntrophobacteraceae bacterium | reverse complement strand
TACTGTGCCTTCGTGGATGAGAAAATGATTGCCGGCGGTTTGGAGACGGTGCTTCCCTGCTGCCAAAAGGTCATTTCATGCTGACACTGCTTATTTTTGCCCTGCTCCTGGTGTTGATCCTGATCGATCTGCCCATCGCGGTCGCCATTGCGTTGACCGCGATCATTTCGTTTGTGGGGCTGGGCAACAGTTCGTTGCTGACCATGCTGCCGCAGCGGATGTACGCCTCCACCACGAGCTTCACCCTGCTCGCCATTCCGTTTTTCATCCTGGCGGGCAACCTGATGAACACGGGTGGCATCACCAACCGCATCTTTCGTTTTGCCAAGGCCATGATCGGGCATGTCCCGGGGGGGCTGGGGCAGGTGTGCGTGATGGCTAACGTCATTTTTTCCGGGATGTCCGGGTCGGCCATTGCGGACGCCGCCGGCCTCGGCCAGGTGCTGCACAAGGCGATGGTGGACAACGGCTTCAAGCCGAGTTTTTCGGCTGCCATTGTGGCCAGTGCGGCCACCATCGGCCCGGTCATCCCCCCCAGCATTCCGTTTGTCCTGTATGGGGCGCTCACCGGAGTCTCGGTGAGCAAGCTCTTCCTGGCGGGCTTCATTCCGGGTATCCTCATGGCGGCGGCGATGATGACGGCCATCTGGTCCCTGGCCAGGCGGTACAATCTGCCAAGAGCGGAAAAGGCCGATCGTGCCGAGGTGTGGGCGAGTGTGAAGGAAGCTTTCCTGCCCCTGTTGACCCCGGTGATCATCATCGGCGGCATTCTGACCGGTCTTTTCACCCCGACCGAAGCCGCCGTGGTGGCGACGCTTTACGCATTGTTCCTGGGGTTCTACTACCGGGATCTCAAGCTTGGCGATCTGCCGCGCATCTTCTGGGTGTCCATCCGGCAGACCGTGAGCCTCCTGTTCATCATCTCGGCAGCTGGCTTCTTTGGCTGGCTCACCATCCACCAAAAAATTCCCGACCAGATCATCGCCAACCTGACCGCCATGAGCGCCACCGCGCCGGGCATCCTCGCCATGGTGATCCTGGTGGTGGTGATCCTCGGGTGTTTTCTGGAAGGGAACGCCATCTTCATCATCACCATCCCCATCTTCCTGCCGATTGCCATGAAGTTCGGGATTGACCTGATCAACCTCGGGGTGGTGATGACCCTCTTGATCATGATCGGCAACCTGACGCCGCCCGTGGGGATGTGTCTCTTTGCGGTATCCAATTTCAGCAAGGTGAACATCGGCGCGCTGTCCCAGGAAGTGTGGCCGTACCTCATCGGCATCACCCTGGTCACGGTGCTGATCGCTTACGTTCCTCAAATCGCCACCTTCCTTCCCGATCTCATGATGGGCAAATGAGGGGTGAGGCCATGGAAAAGTTCCAGCATCTGCTGCAGCATTTGGATCGAATGATACTGACCTTGTTGAAGGCGGTTGCCATTCTGTGCTTCATCCTGCTCACCGTTCTGGTCACGGCCAATGTGATTGTTCGGTTTCTGCCCGTGGTGTCGCTTCACTGGTTCGATGAAATCGTCGAAATGCTCTACGCTTACCTGGTCTTCTATGGCGCGGCGGCGCTCTGGATCAACAGCGAACATTTCAGTGTCGGCGACTGGATGAGCGGGAGACTCATCAAGGGCGGTGGCGCCTGTAGATGCTATCGACTGATCCTGGAGCTCTTCAAACTGCTCTTTGCCGCCATCTTCTTCCATTATTCTCTCAGATTGACGGTGTTGGCCATCGATGTGACGAACGTGTTCGCCATACCCAAGAGGATTCTTTATTCCTGCATGCCCATATCGGCATTGATCATGGTAGTGTATTCACTGTGCAGCATTACTATACAGATATCCCAAATGGGCAAAAGGGAGGATGATACTCTAACCAGGGTAACGTAGCCGCATGACAGAACCGTAGGTTGGGTTGAGTGGCAACGAAACCCAACAAACAGACGCGCAAGGGAACGAGCACTTCCAGCCCCATGCGAGCTTACCTGGATTGCAGAAAGGTTCGAAAATGGATATTCGCTATGCCATTCATCAAGACCATCTGAAACAGATGGATACCGATACCATCCGAAAACATCTGCTCCTTGAAAGGCTGTTCGAGCAGGGTCGGCTCACGATGGTCTACAGCCACGTCGACCGGATCATCGTGGGAGGGGTCTGTCCGGTTGACCGGCGCCTGTCGCCGGAGACGACCAGGGAACTGGGGGTCGATTTCTTCCTGCAGCGCAGGGAAATGGGCATCATCAACATCGGCGCCGCCGGCGTGGTGGTGGTAGACGGCACTGAGTACCCTCTGCAGCACCAGGAATGCCTCTATCTCGGCATGGGCGTTCGGGAATTGTCCTTCAGCAGCCGCAACCCGGATGATCCGGCCAGATTCTACTTTGCCAGCAGTCCCGCTCATGCCGCTCATCCCACGGTTAAGCTGGCGCAGGCCCAGGCGCAAAAGGTTGAACTGGGGAGCGCTGTCAATGCCAATGTCCGGACGATCTACCAGTTCATCCATCCCAGCGTGATAAAGAGCTGCCAGCTGGTCATGGGGCTCACCGAGCTGGCGCCGGGCTCGCTCTGGAACACCATGCCCTGCCACACCCATGACCGGCGCATGGAGGTCTACCTGTATCTGAAGGTACCGGAAAACGCCGTCGTTTTTCATCTGTTCGGGGAACCCGGGGAGACGCGGCACATCGTCGTACGGAACGAGCAAGCCGTCATCTCCCCCAGCTGGTCGCTTCATGCGGGGGTCGGCACGGCAAGCTACTCCTTTATCTGGGCCATGTGCGGGGAAAATCAGACCTTCACCGATATGGACGACGTGCCGATGGCGGCTTTGAAGTGACCAGCGCGGGGAGTGCCAAACATGATACTCGATAGTTTCCAGTTGACGGGAAAGGTCGCCATCGTGACCGGCTGCAGCCGAGGGCTCGGTCAAGGGATGGCGTTGGGACTGGCGGAAGCCGGGGCGGATATCGTCGGCGTCGCTTCCAGCAGTCTGGAAAGGGCAAGGGTTGGCGTTGAAGCCGTCGGGAGGCACTTTCTCGGCATTCAGGCGGACCTTTCGGCCATGGAGAGCATCCCCAGGGTCGTGGACGAGACGATCGCCCGGTTCGGCAAGATCGACATCCTCATCAACAACGCCGGCACCATCAGAAGGGCGGAGGCGGTTGATTTTACCGAACGGGACTGGGACGACGTGATGAACGTCAACCTCAAGGTGCTGTTCTTTCTGTCGCAGGCGGTGGCTCGACGCTTCATCGCGCAGCAGACAGGCGGGAAAATTATCAACATCGCCTCGATGCTTTCCTTCCAGGGGGGCATCAGAGTTCCTTCTTACACCGCGAGCAAAAGCGGAGTGATGGGCCTGACCCGGCTGCTGGCCTGTGAGTGGGCGAAGCACGGTATCAACGTCAACGCCATTGCGCCCGGCTACATGGCAACGGAGAACACGGCGCCGCTCCGTGCCGACACGGTGAGAAATGCCGAAATCCTTGCCAGGATCCCGGCGGGAAGGTGGGGGCAGCCCGAGGACCTGAAGGGAATCGCCGTTTTTCTGGCATCGGAGGCCTCCAATTACTTGAACGGCTTCACCATCGCCGTCGACGGTGGGTGGCTGGCACGCTGAGCTCCGCACCGTCAAATGAGGGTGTCCCCTTGATTGTCCCGTGGCACAGGCTTCCAGCCTGTGAGGCACACGGGCGAGACGCCCATGCCCCAGATAATGGTCACTTTGGTCGGGGGAGCTGAACACAACACCACCGCAAAATGAAATGATCGTTACTACAGCGAGAAACATACCGAGCGGTAGCGCCGCCTTCCACGGCGGCGAGAAGCAATGATGTTCCCGCCGGTCCATCCGGTGGAGCGAAGCCTCAGGAGGATACGGAATGCAACCCGAGATCATCGCCCTGGGTGAGCCCATGCTCGAATTGAACACCCCTGATGAGTGTGGTCTCTCCGAGGCCGAGCGATTCTTTGTCGGGTGGGGCGGCGACACCTCCAATTTCGCTGTAGCCGCCAGCCGGGCTGGCGGCAAAGTGGGCTATCTCACCCGTCTTGGGAATGACGAATTCGGGGAAAGCTTCCTTAAACTGTGGGCGCGGGAAGGGATCGACACCCGCTTCGTGGTGCGGGACCCGGCCGCTCACACCGCCCTCTATTTCATCTCCCGCACGGGCAAAGAGCATACCTTCACCTATTATCGGAAGGATTCCGCCGCCAGCCGCATGACGTCCGCTTTTCTGCCTCGGGACTACCTTGCCGGCGCCCGTCTGCTCCATGTCTCGGGTATCAGCCAGGGTATCAGTGACACTGCCTGCGACACCGTTTTTGCGGCAATTGCCATCAGCCGAGCTGCCGGAAGGCTTGTTTCCTACGACCCCAATTTCCGAGCCCGGTTGTGGCCGCTGTCAAGGGCTCGGGCGGTCATCCATGAAACCTGCCGCCAGACCGACCTGGTTTTTCCGAGTCTGGAGGAAGCGCAGCTCCTTACTGGCCTGGAGACTCCCCGTGAGATCGTCGCATTTTATCTGGGCCTGGGACCGAAGGTGGTCGTTCTGAAACTGGGAACCAACGGGGCAATGCTGGCGACGGCAGAGCAGGGCATTCAAACTTACCCTCCTTACCGGATCGTGCCCATCGATACGGCAGGGGCCGGCGATACGTTTGACGGCGCCTTTGTGGCAGCCTACCTGGCCGGCCGATCTCTGGATTACTGCATGCGCTTTGCAAACGCAGCGGCGGCCCTCACCACCACCGGGCTCGGCTGCGTTAGGCCGGTGCCGCGATTGGAGCAAATAGAAGCTCTCATGTCTCAAGATGTCCGGGAATGAAGAGGACGACATGGAAAAGACAGAGGTCCTGAGGCGACTTACGGAAGTCGGCATCGTACCGGTCCTCCGGGGGGATTCGCCGGACAGGGTGATTGGCGCCGTCGAGGCTCTCTGGGAAGGCGGCCTCTCCGTGGCCGAAATCACCATGACGGTTCCCGGAGCACTCGAGGTCATCGAAAGCTGTATCCGCCGCTTCGGCGACGATCTTCTGGTCGGCGCCGGCAGTGTGACGGACCCTGCCTCGGCGGGCGCGGCCATCGACAGGGGAAGCCGGTTTATTGTCACCCCCTCGGTCAAGGTGAATGTCATTGCCGTCTGCAAGCGCCGAGCCTGCCTCGTTATCGGCGGTGCGCTGACGCCCACCGAGATCCTTGCCGTATGGGAAGCCGGGGCCGACGCCGTCAAGGTTTTCCCGGTGAAGGCCATGGGCGGCCCCGCCTATCTTAGAATGGTGCATGAACCCCTGCCGCAGATTCCGTTGGTGCCGACCGGCGGCGTCACTCTGGAGAACCTTCCCGACTATTTCAAAGCGGGCGCCCCCTTCGTCGGGGCAGGCAGCGACCTGGTCGGAAAAACCGCTGTTGACTCAGGAGACACCAAGGCCATCACCGCCAGGGCCCGAGCCTACCTCACCGCCGTCCATGCCGCTCGCGCGCCCTGGACCACTTGACCGCCATGACCCTGAACATCACAAGAAAATTCGAGTACTTTTGCCCCTGGATCGATTTGCCGACTGAGCCGCTCACGCCTTCGCCGATTTCCCGATCGGCGGCTTTCCTATGAAAGACCATCCGTCATGCCGGTGAAAACCGGCATCCAGGATGTTTTTCTGGATTCCCGCCAGAAGCATGCGGGAATGCGGGTTTTTGAAGGTTTTCCCGGTCTCCATCCGGAGTCTGCCGCGCACCTCGAGGCGAGGCGGGGGTGACGACCGGCAGGATTTCCTGCACACACTCGTGGAGCCGAAGCTCAGATTTTGACCAGGACGTGCAGTTATGCTAGGATTATTCAACGATCCACATAGATTAAGGGAGAACCGATGAGACTGCACGTCATTCTCGAACAGGATGAAGACGGTTATTTTGTGGCCGAGGTTCCCGCCCTTCCCGGATGCCTGTCGCAGGGCAAAACCCGTGAGGAAGCCCTGGCCAACATCAGGGAAGCCATCGAGGGCTGGCTTGAGGTGATGGAATCCAAACGGACTCACGATCCTGAGCAAGCGGTCGCCGTTTTTGTCTGATGGGCGAGAACTTGATTCTTTGCTCCGGACCTGAAGCTGTCCGCAAGTTCCAACGTGCAGGCTGGCAGGTCGACCGCAAAAAGGGCTCCCACGTGATGCTGACAAGGCCGGGTTATTCATGGACATTATCCATTCCCCAACATAAAGAACTGGGGCGTGGTCTTCTGCGGAAATTGCTCCATCAGGCCGACCTTTCTATTGGGGAATTCGACCGTCTGTAAGTCTGGCAGTCGTGACTTCCTCCGATCCCCTTGCATTGCCAGGCAGCCCAAATACGGCGCGGTTTCAGACCGGTGCCTCTCTCGCTTGCGACGACGACATCCTGGTATGGTTTCGCAAACAAGTCGCCGCCGCCGGCGGCGACAACTGCCAGACTCTGATCAACAATGCTCTGCGGGAACACATCGATCACCTTACCTACCCCTGGAAGAAACCCTTCGCCGCGTGGTGCGGGAGGAATTGCAGAAGGTCTCGTGAACCGAGGAACGCGCTTCTGCCTCGGCTGGCTGGTTTTGCGGCAATAGCCCATCTATTATCATGAGATTGGGGATGACCTCGGTCGGGTCCCGGGGCCTCCTCTCTCCTTGTTATGTCTGCCGGTGCTTCTCGCAGTAAACTGACCCATTTGTTGAAAACCTGCGAATATTCTCGGCAACGATCAAGGTGCTGGTATTCTCAGTGAGAGGGTGTCCAAAAAGCCGTAATCCAACGCCCTTCCTCATTGCGGCGAAGACCGTAATCCAGGTTTGTCAGGTTTTCCTGGACCCTGGCTTGCGCCGGCGTGACGGGTTCGGTGGACTGATTAGAGCCGTGCTCTTAGACGCATCATTTTGCAACTACTTCGCTTGGCCCGACCCGGTCCAGTGTGGGGGTCGAGACCGTGCAAACGCGTCTTGAGTGTGACTACAACGCTGGGCGGACAACTCAGGTTCCGGCCGGTCGTGTGGTGGCGTCACGAGATGAGTGCGCCGGAAAATTAGGTACGATGGAATCTTCTTAAGTTTCGAGCGTGCTTGAAAAAAGGCCTCAGATAATTTGTATTGACATTGTCTGGCGCTTCGAATAGGTTCTAAGAACAATGGCTACTCAACGGACAAACAGAACAGAAAAACTTGATCTGCGGCTTAGCAAGTCTGCCAAGCAAACGTTGCAGGCTGCGGCAACGGCGGCGCGTAAATCCGTCAGCGAGTTCGTTCTTGAAACGGCGCTGCGCGAAGCCGAAGAACGGTTGGCGGACCGGCGCGTCTTTACGTTGGATGCAAAAAAATGGGATGCTTTCGTTGCCGCGCTCGACGCTCCGCCGCGCCGCCACGCGCGCCTCGAACGGCTGTTCCGTGAACCGTCCGTTCCTGACGCCGAGCCGTGATACCGCCTCTCCGTACAGAGAAGTTACAACGCACGCATACGGTCGAAGCATTTACCTGCGGTCAACCTGAGCTTGACCGCTTCCTTATCCGTTATGCGCTCCAAGCGCAGCAGGTGAATTCGTCGCAAACCTATGTTGGTTTAAGCGACAAGACGGTTATAGGGTATTACACGATTGTTGTGGGTGAGATCCGCCATGCGGACGCGCCGGCGCGGGTTGTTAAAGGCATGCCGCGCCATCCGATACCGCTTCTTGTCCTCGCAAGGCTTGCCGTGCATAGCGAATGGCAAGGCCGTGGGATCGGCGCCGGGTTGCTCCTGGATGCCCTGGAGCGCACCTTGCAAGTCGCCGATATCGTGGGGGTGCGCGCGCTGGTTGTTCACGCAAAAGACGAGTCTGCGGCGGCATTTTATAGGCATTTTGGATTTGTGCCGTCGCCCACCGATAGCCGGCACCTTTTTATGCTGATCAAAGACATTCGTGCGGCAGCGAGCGATTGAAAACGCGGGTGGGGTCTTACAAAAACTTTCCGCCTAATTGACTGATTTGTCAGCATTTAGAAAATTGTCGTCCCCGAGAAGTCCGAAACTCCTGATAGAGATTTCCTAAGGGACGGGCAGTGTTCTCCATGGGGGGACACGTATGAAGTTAGGGAACCAGAGGCAGGCTATCGGGCCGATTTTGGCCTCGAAAAGAACGATATTGGGGTTGAAAACACCTACTCTTGGAACCATACTATTGACATTTCAACTCGATAGCTTGGCCCGACCCCCGGTCGACGGTTGGAGGCTTGCAGACAGCTTCAAGACGGATAGCTATTTGCCACATTGCGAATTGCCTCCGCAGAGAGCTAAGGGTAAGCATGTCCCTGCGAAATGTGACAAAGTAGAACTAGTTGACAGGGCAAGAAGTTATGACACCTTCAGATAAGGAAAGTTAAAGAGGCAACCGGCTACAAGTCTTCTAAAGTAGTGGAAAAGCAGATTTCTGAAGTTGAGGACCTGCTCACAACCCTTGCGAAACAAATAGACCACTTTGAAGCGTTCGCCAAGCACATCAGAAATCAAATAGATACGTTACAGATTCATCTAAATGGGTTGGAAATATTTTTACCCCCTGATACTGGCTGGAAGAAGGACGTTGGGATAATTAGAAGGCTTATTACTGGAAAACGATACGAATACATGCCTCTAAGCCCTGATGAGAGAAAAGAGTTGGAAAATCGTAAGCTAGAAATCTTTTTCTATAAAGACCGTATTAAATCACTAAAGAATGAGGAAAGCGTTTTTGGAAAAACATCTGTCAATATAGCAAGTGTTGGGAAAACTATAAGTAGAATTAAGCACAGAAGAAGACAATTAACCAATAAACTGGACAGGCTTAGAGCTGATCTGAACCTTGTCAAAACTACTGAGGAAGCAGTGTGGGTGGAAGAAGAAAAGCAACTAAAGAAACAATCTAAAAAAGAAGAAAGGCAATTAAATATACAATTACGAAAAGAGGAAACAATTAGAACACTTCGAGCCATTGCGAACATGAAAGGCCGTAAATCTCGTCAAATAGCATCATACATCAAAAATCAACTAAGACCACAAATTGCTATTATGGATATGTGCCCATACTGTGGTAATCCTTTCGATGACAATCCTCATGCTGATCATATATACCCTATGAGCAGAGGTGGACTGTCTATGCTTAGCAATATGGTCATCATATGTTCACAATGCAATATCAAGAAAAGCGATTTGACCCTGAATGAGTTCATCGAAAGACATGCTTTTGATAGAGATTTCATCGAAGCTAATCTTAAGAAGCTTAATAAACGCTTCTAACACTTTGGAGACTTTTTGCACTGAGGGATTTGTTATGAGGAAAATTGTCTAAAGACGCTCATTCTCAGTAAGAAACACTTTTCAAGTTGCGACGTGCAATGATGTCTTTACCACATGCAGTATTCCTGGAGCCACTCTTTGGGTTACGGACATTTTTTTCATTTCGACATTCTGGAATTCAACCTTGATCTCTAGGTACTTCCCTTCTCCCCAGAATTGTATGTGGCTGGGGCTAAGTTTCTTTAACAACACTTCTTCGTTTGCAGGCTCTTCACCTTGGAAAGGAATTTGGTGTAACTTGGCGAATCTCCTGGGGGGCAAGGGTTGGAATATCATCGAGAAAACGTATGGTAATTTGGTGTTCCTTACTGGAGACAACGTCGAGGATCTTAACGTTCAGCGCCGTACCAAAACCGAGATTCCTTACGCGATACTCATCTTTCGAGATTTCGACGATAACGAAGTCTTTCGTCTGATCAGTCGGCACAAAAAAATTGTCGTTTATAGGGCGCCTTCAAGGCAGTCTACAGAATTGAAGACCCGGGCTAGTGAACTGAATCATGCCGGTAAGGCTTCACTCGGGTACGTGGCCTGCTTCATCCGGAACAGGTGGTCGGAATCCTCCGGAATATGCAGAGCCCCTTGCAGGAGGCTCTGCAATAATCCTTAGACTCCCTATTGGATGAGGCTCCTGCAGAACTCACAATTCCCGTCACCCCGACGGAAGTCGGGGTCCAGAAATCGCTATAAAACCTGGATTCCCGCCTTCGCGGGAATGACGCCCAGGGACTTTTGCGGGAGGCTCGGATGTGCCGCTATTTTCCAACCCCGGTGAGTTGTATGATCGTCGCTCCATCAGGATCATCCGAGGGTATGGTAACCGTTCCTAACTTGGTGTCCGCTGAAGTGGGCACGAAAGAAACCTGAAACGTGCAGCTCTTTCCTGATTCAATGGTCTTTCCGGAACAGCCGTCCGTACTTTCCACAAGTTTAAACTGCCCCGCGTCCGTTCCGCCGATTATGGTGGTTCCAATGGTGAGATCGGCAACCCCTTTCGATTTGGTGTTCTTGACCGTAAAAGTGGTGGTGGCCTTTTTACCGACCTTTTTGGTCCCGAAGTCTTTGTAGGTTGGGGTGACGACCAGGGTGGGAGCCCAGGGGGTGAAAGTTGCCTTCACCTTTACATCACTATTCATCGTGATGGTGCAGGTCGACTGTCCGGTGCAGGTTGTCCACCCGGCAAAAACCGCCCCGGGGGCAGGTGTGGCAACCAGGCTCACCTCCGTGCCCGGAAGATAGGTCGCTGAACACGAACTGTCGGCGGCGCAATGGACACCTGAATAAGGGCTGCTCACCACGGTGCCCGGCCCGTTCACGTTGACCTTGATGGTATGAGGAGCGGGCAGCGGCTTGATCAGCTCCGCATTGTATGCATGGGAGGAGTTATCATCGAGGAGGCCCGCTGATATCCTGCTTGCGCCGATTGCATACCCACGGGATTTTGCCGCGGGGGATTCGGGCGGGAGCGCAGGGTCATCCTGGACCGCAGGGTCGACATTGGTGACGAATATGGAAACCGTGTTGTTGCTGTTGCGAACAATTTTAAACGTGCGCAACTGCTGGGGGAAGTCCCGAAGCGATGAGGTCTCCACCTCCCAGAAGCCGAATTCCGGACCCTTGCCTTTCGGCGCAGGCTGCGGGGTGACGGTGTTGATGTGACGATGCCCTGCTATCCATAAGAGCAGGTTCGGGTAGTTGTGCAGCGTCTCAAGCAGCATCCCATCGGTTACGACGTTATAAGGGGGGACCGGGTGACAATCGGAACCGACACTGGTTGGATCGGTCATGCAGGTGGAGAGGAACAGCGAAAGGATCGTCGTGTTAGGACGATACTTCGGAGGTACGAGCGGGGCGTCGGGGATATTCAAGCGCGGCCCGACCGGGATATGAGCGGCTATGATCATGAGCTTGCCTTCAGCTTGACCCTGCTCCAGTTCATTTACCAGCCAGTCGTAGCGCGTCTGGTCCAGACAAGCTCGCGCGTACGAACTGTCCGAGGCGTAGGGATTCTGCTTGCACGTGTCGTCAAGCACGATGACCTTGAGGGGCACACTTGCCTTGGGCTCGAAGGTGTAGGAGGCGAAGTCGTTATCGAGATTGGTCTGCGTGAATCCGTGGCCCTCGGGTCCTGAAGTGGTTTTGAAAAACTGTTTCATCCAATTCAAGGACGTGGACGTGTCGGTGGAGAGGGCGCGGCGTCTCGGGTCGGCAGCGATGATCGGGGTTGCCATGGTCCTGGCATCTCCAGCGCCGATGATGTTCCCGTACTCTGTCCTCCCGTCAATTACGCCCATGTAGTAGCCACGGGCATCCAATGAAGGGAACTGCGCCTCGCCGACCAGGCCGATGTCGATAACGCTGTTGCCAACGACGATGCTTCGAGCATAGTCGTCAAAGAGGAGGGTGCCGCACCAGAACTGGTCGTGATTGCCGATGGTCGCGTACCAGGGAATCGACTTGTCGAGCCCGGCCGACTGATAGGGCATCTGGTAATCAATGTACTTCGCCCCCTTGTGCGCTCCCGAACTTGGAGTGATCCTCTTTCCGTCCATGACGTTGATAAACCACCGGAGTTCATTATACTGGTTGCTGTTTGCATCATCGCCGAGGGATATGCCGAAATCAAAGGGCGTCTGGTTGTGATGGAGGGCGTTGATCGTCTGGACCGCTGCGTCGAGGACTTGGGTGGTAGACAACATGATGGGTGAGTAGGCCGAGGTGTTGGTGTTTCCAAAGCCCGTTCCGGGCATCACTGCCGAGTAGATCGCCTGGGCTGGAGATTCTTTGTCAACGATATGAATGTCACTGATGGAGAAGAACGCCAAAAGCGTCTCGCCGGAGCTGTATGTGCCCACTGGGGAGCCGTCGGGTAGAAGCGGGCCCGCGTTGACGCCGGGTCCCCACCCCCATAGAGTGTATTTATTGGGTGCGTATTGTTCGACCTCGTCTATGGTAAGCTGAGTTGTGTCTTCAGGCAGTGAGACCGGACTCACTGTTCGGTCCCGGGTAGTCTTGACATCCGTGAAGATCGGGTACGTGGGACCCGAACTCACGGTTTGCTGGTGTGCAGGATCCACACCCGGGGCGAGCGGATAGCTTGGTTCCGAGTATGCCTGGAATGGCAGAACCGCAACCAACAGGAAGAGTAGGAACACCGGCGTCAACACTTTTCGCATGATTGCACCTTCTTGATGGATCGGGTCGTCTTGGTTTGTTGCAGTGTTCTTGCGTATCACGGTAGCCGCCTCCTTTGGCCGTAGATCATCAGATGGTTTGGTTCCCCGGTTTTACAGTTGTGATCGGAAACGGGTCCGTCCGTCCAACGATGCCTTGTAGGAGGGGTGATGCAGACGGGAGCCATGCTTACTGTCGGGAAAATGGCAAAAATCTTGAGACATAATTCACTGCCGGACAGTTCTTCTCAAGCCGCGAAAGGGGCGATAAAGCTGACCGGCATTAGCAAATCCCTGCGAACAAGAAATCGATTAATGACCGACCGAGTTGGAAGAGGCTCAGGTTGGTTCGTGATTTACGGTGCAAATCTCGATCAGTCTCCAATATTTGATAGATGGATATTATCAATCAGCGGCGCTTCCGCACCGATATCGATTTTGACACTCCGGGAGCGCAGCAGAACTATGGTTCACGGGTTCGAGGGGAATGGACCCTTTTTGAAGGCGGCAGCCGTTGGTATGAGCGCCGGGCGAGCCTTGCGCAACAGCATTCCATCCGGGGGGAGTGGCAGGCGGCTGGGAGAAGCCGGTCTATTTCACCACCACGGCGATGATCGGGATGATTGCCCCGGCTGGCATCGCGACCCGCAATGCGATCCTGCTCATTGAGTTCGTGGAGGCCCGGAAGGCCAAGGGTGAGCCCCTGGTGAAATCGCTCATCGAGGCCGGTGCGCTTCGCACGCGGCCGATTCTTCTCACCTCGCCGGCGGCCATGCTTGCCGCCTGGCCGAGCACCCTCGATTCCATCCTTTCAGGGCCGGCGTGGGTCCTCATTTTCGGCTTTGCCGCCTGACCTTTTTCACCCTAATTGTCGTTCCGGTGGTATACTGCGTGAGCAATGCCAAGAGACAGGAGATACTAAAAAATGGCCAAGCGTAAGATGATGAGAACACCGGAGGAGATCTTTTGCGGGGTCTGCAGCGAGAAGCGCGGCGTCAATCCGGAAACCCTGAAAAGCACCGTCATTCTGGCGGTCGAAATTGCTCGCGAGGGCCGCGAAGGCAGGAAAATCGGGACCATGTTCGTGATCGGGGATTCCGAGGAGGTGCTGAAGCACTCGAGAAGCCTCATCCTGGATCCTCTTTTCGGACATCCCGATGAACTCAAGCTCATCGATCTTCCGGACATGCGCGAGACCGTGAAGGAGCTGGCTCAGTTGGACGGTGCCTTTGTGGTTTCCGACGCGGGCGTGGTGGTCTCGGCCTGCCGGTACCTCGATGCTTTCTCGGAGGGGATTGCGCTGCCTCTGGGCCTTGGCAGCCGGCATGTGGCGGCGGCTTCCATTACCAAGCAAACCGGGGCCGTGGCAGTCGTGGTGTCCGAGAGTTCCATCGTCCGTATTTTTGATGATGGTGAAATCATCTCCGAAATCATCCCCGAGCTCTGGATGTTCGCACGCTATGGGACGCACCTGGCCGGCGCGGTTGCGGAACTCACCGAAGAAGACCTGACCATCGTCAGCAAGGTTGATTGAACGACTGATACAGGCGGTATGTTGATTCCTTCCCCTTCCCGGGCTTTGCTTCTATGGCTGTGGCTGATGGTCGGTTGCTGCGGACAGGCCCTGGCCTTTTCGTCGGTCAATGTGCCCCTCGACAACTGGTCCTATGCCGCGCTGGACAAGCTCGAAGGATGCGGTCTCATCGAGTCGAGCCTCCACGGCACCCGCCCGTATTCGCGCCTCGAAATGGCACGCTTGATTCATGAAGCTCAAGTCCAGATCCGACTCCAATCCGTAACGCTCCCGCCACTGGTCGCCGAACTCCTCGAGGATCTCGAACGGGAATTCAGGGGGGAACTGGAGCTCGTCGGCAAGAGTACGGATATCCTTCAGAAGAGCTTCCTCAAACCCCTGGATGAAGTGCAGGCGCGATACGTCTTTGTCCAGGGCCAGCCCCGGGAATTCCTGAATGCAAGGAGCAGCGAACCGGGGATTCGCCAGTACCCGCTCTCCAATCAGGGAATTCAGGCCACGGAAGGCACCCCGCTGATGGCCAACCAGGAAGGGCTGGTCTATGGGGAGCATCATAATTTTTCCCTCCGGTTCTCTTCGGTGCTGGGATACCGAGACTTTTTTTCCGCCTATGTGGAGCCGCTCCTGCTGGTGCGGGAGAACAGCGTCGGCCTCGATCACGCGGACGACACCAAAGTGGATCTGCTCAAGGGCTATGCCATGCTGACGTTTTGGAACATCCAGTTGGAGGGCGGGCGGGACTCGATGTGGTGGGGGCAGGGCGCTCACGGCGATCTCGTCATGACCAACAATGGCTACCCCCTCGATATGCTCAAGCTTTCCAATCCGGAACCAACGCTCCTGCCCTGGCTCTTTCGCTACCTGGGCCCCCTGAAGTATGTGATCTTCGCCTCCCAGCTGGCCGGTTATGAAAACCCTCCCGATCCGTGGCTTGCGGGATTCCGCCTCAATTTCAAACCCCATCCGCTCTTCGAAATGGGGGTTTCGTCCACGCTGCTGTTCAACGGTGAGGGGGTGCCCAGTACCAGTCCTGCGGACTTGTTCCGCATCTTCGCGGCGAAATCGCCCCAAAATGCCGGCCAGCTGGCCGCCTTCGATTTCCGGCTGCGATTTCCCTTCCTGCGCGATGCTCAGTTCTATATGGAGTACGGTGGGGACGACAGCGGTGGCTGGGACGCGGATCATCCGGCGGAAATTGTCTTTAAGGATAACGCCTGGTTGTTTGGGATCTATTTCCCGCGCCTCACCTGCGACGGCCGGACGGATCTGCGGGTGGAATACACCTGGAACGCCCACCGCGTTGATGAGACGACGCGCGCCATGTGGTACGCTCATGCCCTATACCGTTCCGGCTACACGTACAATGATCTGATCATGGGACACCACATGGGACCGGACGCCGAAGACCTTTTCGCGCGGGTGACCTACTATCTGACCAATTACCTGCAGGTGGGTCTGGACTACGATCGCATGGTGCGAGGCAAGACGCTGAGCTTCGCCGAGGAACGAGTCAACCAGTATGGCGCCGACCTGACCTTGAACTTATGCCGCCGGGACGTCATGCTCACCTCCCGCTACGCCCTGGAAACCGTCGACAACTACAACCTGCAGGCGGGCAACAACCGTCGGAATTTTACTCTGGAGACGATCCTGAAGCTGCAATTCTGAAAGCCGCCGTTCTCAGCCGTCTCAGCCTTCCGCTTCCCCACCCTTGCTCGCTCCGCTCGTTCCCAAGCTTCGGTTTGGGAACGCAGGCAACAGACACCCCCATCGTCATGGTCGCGTGCTTTTGCCGGGCATCCAGCGAGATGAAGAGTGAAGTTTTGCTGGTTGCCAAGCTCCAGCGCGGGAACGCAGGCACCGAGGCTCCAGCCTCGCGGCTCTCTTCAGGATCGGGTGATGTCCAGCATCTCTCACCGGTCCTGCACCGGGCATCGCACCCAATGATTGGGCGAGTATTCCACCAGCGGGGGCATGGCCTCCTTGCACGCCTTCAAGGCATGGGGGCAGCGTGGTTCGAACCGGCAGCCGGGCGAAGGTTGGGATGACTGGGCAGCGCCGTGGTCGCGGATGAGTTGGCGGGCCTTCCTTGCGGCGTCGGGGTCAGGCACGGGAATCGCCTGGAGCAGTGCGCGGGTGTATGGGTGACGGGGGTTGGCAAAGAGTTCTTCGGTGGCGGCCAGCTCGACCAGGCAGCCGAGGTACATGACCGCCACGCGGTCACTGATATGGCGCACCACGGAAAGATCGTGCGAGATGAAGAGATAGGTGAGCCGGTGCTGCTCCTGAAGATCCTGGAGCAGATTGATGATCTGTGCCTGAATGGAAACGTCCAAAGCAGAAAGCGGTTCGTCGCAAATGATGAATTCGGGTTGCAGGGCCAGGGCTCGCGCAATCCCGATGCGCTGACGCTGGCCGCCGCTGAATTCATGAGGATAGCGATTGAGGTCCTCGGCCTGCAGCCCCACCACCTCCATCAGGTAACGAACGCGTTCCTTGCGTTCGGCGGGGGTTCCCACCCGATGGATGGTCAGCGCTTCACCGATGAGGCGGCCGGCGGTCTGGCGGGGATCGAGTGAAGAATACGGGTCCTGGAAGATGATCTGCATCCGTTGGCGGTAAGGCAGGAGATCGCGGCGGGGCAGGGCAGTCAGGCTCTGGCCGCGGAAGATGATCTCCCCGGAGGTGGGGTCCTCCAATTTCAAAATGACACGGCCCAGGGTGGATTTTCCACACCCGCTCTCACCAACCAGGCCCACTGTTTCGCCCCGGCTGATGTCGAGGTCGATGCCGTCGACTGCTTTGATGATTCCCGCTGTCCGACGCAGAAAGCCCCCGCCCAGTGGATAGTGTTTCCTAACGTCGCGAAGCACCAGCAGCTTGTCATCACACATTGCTTCGGGCACCTTAAGTCTCCTCACCTAATAACGAGTGAAAGGTGAAAAGTGAAAGGGGAAAAGTGACCAGTGAGCAGGGGGCGGTGGTCGGAAGCCGCCAAGAAGTCCAGGGTTTGGTCATATTCATGGTTCATCCGCCGCGGCAGAGCACGGCTGTCATAGAGCGTAGCGCCAGCAGCGCACCGGATGGCCGCCGGCAGGGAACAGCAGGTCGGGTTCCGGGTCCTGGAAGCACCGCGCAAACGCGCGCGGACAGCGCGTATTGAATTTACAGCCGACAGGGAGGGCAAAGAGGCTCGGGACCACCCCCTTGATGGCTTCCAGGCGTTGACGTCTGCCGGCTGCCGAGTTTCTCGGCAGGGAGCGCAGCAGGCCCTGGGTGTACGGGTGCAGCGGCGAGTGGAAAAGATCGCGCACCGAAGCTTCCTCGACGGCCCGTCCCGCATACATGATGAGTACCTGTTCGGCAAGTTCGGCAATGACCCCGAGATCGTGCGTGATGAGCAGCACGGTGGTCCGGGTTTGCTCCTGCAGTTGTCTCAGCAGGTCCAGGATCTGCGCCTGAATGGTCACATCGAGCGCGGTGGTTGGTTCATCGGCAATGATCAACCGGGGACGGCAGGCGAGGGCCATGGCAATCATCACCCGCTGGCGCATCCCGCCGCTCATCTGATGCGGGTAGTCCCGCATTCTGGCGGCCGGCTGCGGAATGCCCACCTTCTCCAAGAGCGCCGCTACCTCTCCAAGAGCATCCTTGCGGCTGATCCGGTGATGCCGCTCGAGCACTTCCGCGATCTGGTCGCCGACCCGAAAGACCGGATTCAATGAGGTCATCGGCTCCTGAAAAATCATGGACAGTTGGTTGCCCCGGAGCGATTGCATGGCTTCCTCGGAGAGGGTGAGGAGGTCGATGCCGTCGAAGCGGACCTCACCGCCCACGATCCGGCCGGGAGGCGAGGGGATGAGGCGCATGATGGAGAGTGCGGTCATGCTCTTGCCGCAGCCGGACTCACCGACAATCCCGAAGACCTGGGCTTCCGAGATGCGGAAGCTGACGCCGTCAACCGCTCGGGCTGCGCCCCTTTCAGTAAAGAAGGCGGTCTGCAGATTGTTCACGTCCAAGAGCACCCGGTCCATCTCGGCTCAATCCGCCTCCAGTCCCTATTGACCCAAAAATAGCAAAGCTTCCCAAGAGGTTGGCAAGCCTATCAGGGGTCAGCGGAAAAGTCAAAGGGGCAACTGTGCAGGATTCGTAACCGAGGTGTGCAAGAATCGTAACCGGGAGGAAGGAATGCCAGTGATCGGCTGGGTGAATCCGTGATCATAAAGGCTTCTACCTCCGTGGCACGCTTGTTGCCTTGTGGGGATCGGGTCAATGTTGAAATCAGATGCCGGGGGGCGTGGTAACCCCGGGATGAGACGGTTAGATAGGAAGGAAAGCGAGGTCAAGATGGCAAAACCGGCATTGCTGAGAGATGAATCGCAAGTGGCTGAGGACGGGCTGGCCGATGGTCAGGCCGGGATGGTTCCCGGCGAAATTTCCGAGGACGCCTGTTCGGAGACGGCTGGTGTGGTGAGGCCCTTTGTCAAGAAGGGCGGTCGGCGGATCAGAGAGATGGATGCTGTCGAAGAATGGTCGGGCAATCTTTTCAGGGAGAGTCTGCTGAAGGGCAGGGCAGACGACAGGGTGGTGTTGCGTCCTGTTTTCCCCAAAGCGCCGGCGACCAGCGGCGTCGCTCAGTTTTTCCTTGAACCCCCGAAGGCCGTGCCGGTGGTTGACGGGGTGAGGCCGCGGGTCGAGGGCAAGTTTCTCTATGTCGGTGACGAGAAGTTTTACGTGCGTGGGGTGACCTACGGTCCCTTTCGCCCGGAGGAAGACGGCTGTGAGTATCATACGCCTGACGTCGTCGACCGGGATTTTGCCCAGATGGCTGAATCCGGGATCAACGCGGTGCGGGTCTACACCGTGCCGCCGCGCTGGCTGCTCGACGTGGCGCAACGCCATGGCCTGCGGGTCATGATCGGGCTCCCCTGGGAAGAGCACATCACGTTTCTCGACAACCGGAAGCTGGCTCAGGATATCGAGCGGCGGGTGCGGGAGGGGGTGCGCGAAGCGACGGGGCATCCGGCGCTGCTCGGTTACACCATCGGCAACGAAATTCCGGCCTCCATCGTGCGCTGGTTCGGCCATCGCCGCATCGAAGCATTTCTGGAGCGGCTGTACCAGGCTGTGAAGGAGGAAGATCCCGAGGCTCTGGTGACTTATGTGAACTTCCCGACAACCGAATACCTGCACCTTCCCTTTGTGGATTTTGTCTCGTTCAACGTCTACCTGGAAACTCGGGAAAAGCTCGAAGGCTATCTTGCACGCCTGCAGACCCTTGCCGGCGAGCGGCCGCTGGTCATGGCCGAGGTTGGTCTCGACAGCATGAGGAATGGCGAAGAGAAGCAGGCCTCGACTCTCGCATGGCAGATTCGCTCCACGTTCGCCGCCGGTTGCGCGGGAATCTTCGTCTTTGCCTGGACGGATGAATGGCACCGGGGTGGGTTCGACATCGAGGATTGGGGTTTCGGCCTCACCGATCGCGACCGCCAGCCGAAGCAGTCCCTGGGAATGATCCGGAAGGCTTACAGCGAAGTGCCGTTTGCCCCGGATCTGCCGTGGCCGAGCATCTCGGTGGTGGTTTGCTCCTACAA
>CAZDKX010000056.1:0-19777 GCA_964505935.1 uncultured Syntrophobacteraceae bacterium | reverse complement strand
GCACGGCCCCGTCAGGCGCGGTTTCGCTGAAACCGCCGGTGACGATCGCCACCGCGAGGTCCCCTCTTTTGCCACAGTCCTCGACCGTCTGCGGTACCAGCCGAGCGGGAATGATGATGACCGCCAGGTCCGGCGGTTCCGGGGTGTCCAGAATACTGGGGAAACGGAAATATTGAGGATGGATTCTGCCTTGGGGTTGATGGGATAGATGGTTCCCTGGTAGCCTGCTCATTCCCCTATTCCCGTCATTGAGGCCAGGGGCCTGCACGATTGTGAGAATATTTCGAATATCCTTTGAAAAGGCTTCGCCTTATTGGGGTGCATCGGTTATGGTTGTAGTATGTGGGATTCATATGAGATATGCTCCTCTCTCGCATATAGCCCCTGCGTGACAGGTCTCTGGCTCCCTTCGGCAAGTACGTGGGCTTGGTGATGCAATTTCTGCTGGCCGCTGCGTGGTATTTGGCGGAAGCAATCTGGTCTGACCAAAAGACCGTACAGCACTGGGTTGGGGGGGTAAAAATGGCTGACATACCTTGTGCTTTGGTAAAAGAACTGCGCGCGACCGGCTATTTCTTTGAAGAGCTCAAGAGCTGCAGTGACTCGAAAGAGATCGATTTGGCCTCGTTGAGCAAAGATCTTGCGGTCCCGTACCTGGCCAGAAAATCCGCTTCGTATCAGAGCGCGGAGCGCATCAGAAGAGGCATGATTCTCGATCTGGCCGTTAAGTTCTTGAGTGAAGCCAGTGATGGTGAAATGGCTGAGGCTATCTTCGGACTTAAGAGGGTGGCTGCTTCCGAAATAGACACAAACGAAAAAGCACTTCACAGAGACGAAAGGGTTGAGAAATCCAAACTCTTCCTCTGGCGCCAGAGATTGGAGGAGGCGCGATTTCTCGACAAACTGCTCATGAGCATCATCAAGGTGTTTAAACTCGCAGAGATCAAAGCCAAACGCGATAGGTCCGAGGAAAACTGCGAGTCAGTGTACGATGCCATCAAGCAGTGCTGGGAACCATCGGTGCTGCCGGGTGTTTGATCTTCTCTCCCCCGCAAACCCGTCCAGTAGCATTCTGATACGACCAGTGAGGACGCACAGACCTTTCTTGGAGAGACCCCCTCAGAGAAGTGAGGCAGGCGTCTCCTCAGATTTTAGACGATCTCCGGAATTTCAGTGCCGGAACCTTAACCTGACAATGGTCAAAGCTCTAGGAGAACAAACCATGAATATTCATGTAAGTAATTTAGCCTACAATGTCACCGAAGACGACTTGAGAGCCCTCTTTTCCCAGTTCGGAGAATTATCTGGCGTGAACATTGTCAAGGACAGATTCTCTGGGCAGTCAAGAGGGTTTGGATTCGTCGAGATGCCCAACAACTCGGAGGCGGACAAAGCCATGAAAGCCCTGAATGGGACCAAATTTAAAGATCAATCTATTAAGCTCAGTCAGGCAAAACCACCAGCCAAACGTTCACAGCGCCGGCCAAGATATTAGCATATAGGAGGCGTTCCGCTTTCGCTCCTCTCCGAGCAGCAGTAGCTCCGAGTACCGCACCAAATAAATAAAAGACCATTGAACACGTCAGAAAGGGGAAGGCGGGTTCAGTGGTCTTGAAGGATAGATTCCCGACGTAGAGGTTCATAACCGCTCCTTTTTCCCTTCAAAGGATCGAAGCACGCCAACCCCTTTCAGCATCAGTCTCCTATCTGCTCCTCCGGTATTCCACGGGCACGTCGCGGTCCCACTTTTCCAGGCGGCTCTTGCCGTTTCCCAAATTCCTGCCGGCACTGTTGTTGGTACCCCGGGGGCCGAAGGAGCGACGCACGCGTTTGCCGTTGAAGGCGGAGTTTCCGCTGCCGCCGCAGTACGGCCGCAGATTGCTGCATCGTCCACTGCTCATGCGGTTGAGAGGATGAGCGGGCTCGAGGCCTGGAATGACCTGCATGCTGAGGGCCTGTCCGATGTAGCGTTCGATACGGTCAAGGTATGCGAGTTCGGCCTGGGAAGCGAACGAGATCGCGATCCCCGATTCCCCGTTGCGACCCGTGCGCCCGATGCGGTTGACATAGTCTTCCGCGGATCGCGGCAGATCGAAATTGATCACATGACTGATCCCGGTGATATCGAGGCCGCGAGCCGCAACATCGGTGGCCACCAGCAGCTTGATCTTGCCGCGGTGCATGTTGACCATGGTACGATTGCGGGCATTCTGGCTCATATCCCCATGGAGGGCCGCCGCCGCATGACCCTGCCGATTGAGATCACCGGCCAGTGCATTGGCGTCGCGCTTGGTCGCGGAGAAGATGATCGCCTTGGTCACCGTGGAGTCGGCACAGAGGTGCTGTAACAGCCGGTTCTTATGCTGGAGATTATCCGCCACATGCAGGCGCTGCTCGATGGTGTCGTGGGTGATCTTGCCGGGGGCCACCTCAACCCGTTCGGGATCCTTCATAAGGCTCTGCGCCAGCTTGGCGGTGGCACTGCCCAACGTCGCCGCGAAGAGCAGGGTCTGGCAATCATCGGGAACAGCCGCAGAAATCCGCTCGACATCCTCGATAAATCCCATATCCAGCATACGATCGGCTTCATCCAGAATAAACATCTCGAGCTGAGACAGATCGATGAGCTTCCGACTCATATGATCGAGCAGTCTCCCGGGCGTTGCAATGATCATCTCCGGCGACTGAGAAAGCGCCCGGATCTGCTCCCTGAAGGGCATCCCGCCGAAGATGGCAACACTCTTGACCTTCAGGTACCTGCCGTAGGTGCGGGCAGCCTGGGTGATCTGGTCGGCAAGTTCACGGGTCGGGGTCAGCACCAATACACGGGAGCAGCGTTTGCGCTCTGGTGGAGCTTCGGACAAGCGCTGGAGGGCGGGTAAGACGAAGGCCGCCGTCTTCCCGGTGCCGGTTTGGGCCGAGGCGATGACATCACGTCCGGTGAGTACTTTGGGAATGGCCTCGGCCTGGACCGGCGTCGGCCGGTGATGGCCGCATTGCGTCAGGGCCTTGAGAATGGGTGGAGCCAACTGCAATTCTTCAAATAACATAAATGAGGAAACATCCTTTTCGTTTCACCATCCAAACCAGTCTCCCGTCGCCAAGATCGAGGGTGCTTGCTCAGCCGGCAAAGACAGCATGCCGGAATCTTGCCGCACAGAGCGAAGTCGCGGCCGGTCCGAGATGGAAACGCGGTCATAGGTTGAAACTATGAGGCTGCAGGAGTAAATCCACGCCGCGAAGGCGCTTGCGGTTGCAGCACAACTGAGACGACGGGCTTGAAACATCGCCGCCAACCAGACGTGCTGCCGTAAAAGGAAAGCTCACTCTGGGCAAAAGGTCAGTGAACGATGATGCCTGATGGCAGGGAACACCGGAAGCGGTCCGCAAAACCATTCCTACCAAGGTCTCAAACAACGTGACCGCAACTATACACTGCCAATCTCAAAAGGCAAGCTGGTTTTTCAAAAAGCTGCTGCGCAATTCCTCAGTACCCCACAGAAAAAAGTCGTCCTTGTCACAAACCGTCATACCTCCATGTTTCAGGCCGGAACCCAAGTTCTGGGACTACCCCGGACCCCCGCCCGAAGCCTGCGGGGGTTACGGCTGGACACTTAATTATGGGGAAAGGTTACAGGTTCCGGGCAATGGCCACGCGGAAGGTGGTGCCGCCGCCCCGGGTCTGCGCCACCGCGACCATCCCTCCATGCCGCTCGGCCGTTTCCTTGACAATGGCAAGGCCCAGCCCGGTCCCCCGTACTCCCTTCGAAGACTGGCCGCGGGCAAAGAACTGGAACAGCTTCTCGGCGTTTTCCGCTGACATCCCAACCCCGTCATCACTCACCGTGAAAACATGGCAGGCTTCAGTGGCTTCGTATCCGATGCTGATGGTTGATAGCCCCTCGCCGCCGTATTTCAAGGCATTGTCCACCAGATTCGTGAACATGCGGACCATGGCAAGCCGGTCGGCCCTGATCCAAGGCATCCGCGCCTCTTCCAGCCACCTTACCCGACGCGCGTTCAACCTTGCTGAAAACTCATCTTGAACCTGCCGTAGCACCTCACTCATGTCCACCCACGCGACGGTCAAAGGGGCCTCCTTGGTGACGATATAATCATTGATGGCCTCCACCAGGGCCGTGAGATGTTCGGCGGCCTTGAGAATCTGGTGACAATAAAGCCTGCCTTTGTCGTCAAGACGATCCTGGTAGTGCCGGTGAAGGAGGTCTGCAAAGCCATGCACGCCGATGGCAGGACTCTTGAGGTCGTGTACCACCGAATAAGCAAAGAGTTTCAACCCTTCAGCGCTTTCCCTCAGGGCCTCTTCAGCTCGTTCGCGTTCGGCGACCTCCTTGCGGAGTTCCGCGTTGGCTCCCGCCAGTTCCGCCGTGCGCTGAGCGACCCGCCTTTCCAGATCGTCATGGGCGGCCTGTAAAGCGGCTTCGGCTCGCTTACGTTCGGTGATGTCGACGCTCACCCCCACCAGGCCGACCACTTGGCCTTCCGTGTTGGTGAAGGTCCCCTTGTTGAGGATCACATCATGGTCTTTACCGTCGGCATAGTGAAGGGTTGTCTCGTGGACCTGTTCTCCGGGATTTTCAAGAAGCGCCCGATCCATCGCCTGGTATTCATCGGCCAGGAACGGTGGAAACAAATCGTGGCTGGTCTTGCCCACGATCTCTTCCCTTGTGAGTCCGAGGCGTTTTTCAAACGCTTTGTTGCAGCCGAGAAACTGTTCGTCCCTGTCCTTATAGAAGATCGGGTTGGGGATGGTGTCGATGAGCGTCTGCAAAAAATGCAGCTGCTCCTGCAGGGCCTTCTCCGCGCTCTTATCTGACGAAATCATTCCACCCCCCCGACGAATGGTTCCTGTTCCCTCTGCAGCCAGTATGACAGCCCACAAAGCAAATCACCTGCCATTTCAGGCTAAGGCTTATTGCTGCATACCACTCATGCGTGTTCTTTACGGGAAGGTCCGCTGGGATGAATTCGAGGTTGATCCATTTTTGTGGTCAGCGGTATTCATCCACGCAGATCGGCACGATTGTGTACCGGTTGATGGGATGTGGCCCCCCGTGACGTTCATCCTTCCTCAACACCCTTTAAGCGACTGAGCCCATGTTTGGCCATCTTTTCGTTCAGGGTCCGGCGGGGCAGCCCAAGATCGTCCATCACCGCCTTCATGTTGCCCTTGTGCCGTTTGAGCGCCTCTTTGATGAGCTGACGTTCGAAAAGCGCGACCTGTTCCGTGAGACCCCCATCGGGGTGCATCTCGTGAGGCCCTTCCCGGCATAACGACCGGAGCACCCGGTCCCGGGCGTTGCAGCCTTACAGCACATAGCGTTCTGCGATGCTCTTGAGCTCCCGTACATTGCCCGGCCACGGATACTTGAGGAGTTCGGCATAAAACTGCGGCGTCGGCAATGCTATTTCCCGGTCATAGAGTTCCGCAGCGCGTTCCAGAAACAGTTCAAAAAGCAGGGGAATATCCTCCTTCCGTTCCTTCAGTCGCGGCACATAGAGTTCGACCGTGTTGATGCGGTAGTAGAGGTCTTCCCGCAGCTTCCCTTGCTGGACGGCGCGCAGAGGATCGTCGTTGGTTGCGGATATGATGCGAAAATCGATCGGGCGGGGAAGGTTGGCCCCGACCGGGACGACTTCCCTTTCCTGGATGGCGCGCAGGAGCTTGCCCTGGATTTCCAGAGGCATGCTGGTGATTTCATCAAACAGGAGGGTGCCTCCCCTGGCTGCTTCCAACCTGCCAATGCGCGCCCGATCGGCGCCGGTGAAGGAGCCGCGTTCGTGGCCGAAGAGTTCACTGTCCGCGAGCTGACCGGGAATGGCCGCGCAGTTTACCGCACAAAACGGGCCGCTGCTGCGTTTGCTGAGTTCGTGGATGCCTCGGGCGACTACCTCCTTACCCGTTCCCGTCTCGCCGATGAGCATGACCGTGGCGTCGCTGGGAGCGATCTCGCGAATCTCCCTTTTCAGCTCCAGCATGGCCCTGCTCGATCCCACCAGGCGGGCATCGAGGCCTGCGGCAGCGGTCAGGTTGCTTTTGAGCAGCCGGTTCTCCAGGATCAGCGCCCGCTTCTCCAGAGCACGCCGGATGACGTCAAGGAAAAGCTCGGGCACCAGCGGCTTCTCGATAAAATCGTACGCCCCTGCCCGGATGGCATTGACCGCCATGGCAATATCTCCATGGGCAGTGATGAGGATGAGCGGGATGTCCCGGTCGATGGCTGCCATCTTGCTTTGAAACTCGAGCCCGTCCATCTCGGGCATTTTATACTCGATAAGGATGAGAATCTTCATTTTGCTCGGGCTATATTTGTTGGGTTTCGTTGCCACTCAACCCAACCTACAGTTCAGCTCGCTTTACTGGGAATTAAGGATTCAAACCTTAGGAAGTATAACATCGGAAACCACCACGCCCTGGAACTGGAGAGATAGAAGATCGAGCGCTCTGCCGGCGCGATCAAAGTCCTGGGTCTCGAACCCGGAAAGATCGAGCCACTGGCAGATGGCCTGACGTAAATGCGTGTCGTCATCGATGACGAGTACCTTCTTAAGTTGGAGGTCAGGATGTTCTTGCATGATTCCTCACGGGAAGCCTCACGGTAAAAGCGGCGCCACCACTCTCCGCGTGCTCATACCCGATCTCACCTTGAAACCCGGTCACGATATTGCGGCAAATGGAAAGGCCGAGGCCCATGCCTTCCCCGACATTCTTGGTGCTGACAAACGGATCAAAAATACGCTCCTGTACGTCCGGCGGGATGCCGGAGCCCGAGTCCGCGATGGTCACCTCCGCCATCTGGCCCGCCTGCCCCTCGGATATGGCGATCCACCTTACTGTGGAGTTCTGAACGGCATCGAGGGCGTTCTTGATGATATTGACGAAGACCTGAGTGAGCCTGCGCAAGTCCCCGCTGATGATCAGCGACTCCTCGGGGAAAGCGATCTTCATTTCCACCCTGCCCGAGACAATCTGGTGATCAAGAATGGCCAGGGCGTTCTGCACGGGCAGTCGCATATCGAAATCCTCCAGGTGCTCAGGGGTCTTGCTGGCAAATGTTTTGAGCTGTCCCGTAACGGCAGCCATGGCGCTCGATGACCTTCAATCTATCGGTTCAGAGGAGGTAGGAAATGTCGGAACACATCTTAACGGTTGAGCAGCAATTCGCAACTCCCACGCTGGACTTCCGGTTGCCGGACAACGCATGTTGGCCCTGCTGGTGTTTTCCGTCATTCTGTGGATGACGGAAGGGGTCTCCTATCCTGTCAGTGCTGCCATTATCGCCTGCCTGATGACCTTCCTCATCGGCACTGCGCCCCATGCCGAGACGGCTGGAAAGTTCTATACCACTTCTCAAGGCCTCACCATGGCCTTGGGCGGCTTTGCCAATACGGCATGGGCTCTGGTCGGCGCGGCCTTGTTCCTGTCCGCGGCGATGACGAAAACGGGGCTCGACCGCCGCATCGCCCTCAATATCCTGTCCCTGATCGGAGCCAAAACGAATCGCGTGGTCATGGGCGTGATCCTTGTCGGTTTCGTCCTAAGCTTCTTCGTCCCTTCCACTACGGCTCGGGTTGCCTGCATCGTTCCCATCGTGGTCGGCATCATCACCGCGTTCGGAGTGGAAAGGAGCTCCCGCTTTGCCGCCGTGCTGATGATCGCCACGGCCCAGGCGGACAGTATCTGGAACGTCGGGATCAAAACTGCTGCGGCACAGAACATGATTGCCGTAAACTTCATCAAACAACAACTCAATTATGACATCAGCTGGCTGGAATGGTTCACGGCGGCCGCCCCCTTTGCCGCGATCATGTCCGTGGCGCTGTATTTCGTGCTCATCAAGCTCATGCCCCCCGAGATCAAGGAAATCCCCGGCGGGCAGGAGATCGTCCGCAAAGAAGTGGCGGCCCTCGGAAAAATGACCGTTGCGGAGAAGAAACTGCTCGTGATTTCCATCATCCTGCTTTGCTTCTGGACCACCGAAAAGGTACTCCACAACATCGATACCTCTTCTTCCACGCTGGTAGCCATCACGCTCATGATGCTGCCGGGCGTCGGCGTCATGACCTGGCAGGAGGCCCAGAGTAAATTCTCGTGGGGCACCCTGTTTCTGTTCGGCATCGGCATCAGTCTTGGTTCCGCCATCATCTCCACCAAAGCAGGCACCTGGCTGGCCCAGGCCATTGTGCCGTTCTTCGGTCTCGGTGCCGCTCCCGCCCTGACCGTACTGCTCATTCTCGCTGCCTTCCTGATCATCATTCACCTTGGCTTTGCGAGCGCGACCGCGCTGGCCTCCGCGATGATTCCCATCATCATCGAAGTACTCAAGAACATCTCGACCCCTGGTCTCAACGTCATCGGCATGACCATGGTTCTGCAGTATGTCGTCAGCTTCGGCTTCATTCTGCCGGTGAATGCCCCGCAGAATATGATCGCCTACGGCACCAACACGTTTACCCCCAAGGAATTCATCCGCACAGGTGTGCCGCTGACGATCATCGCGTTTCTGATCATCGCCCTGCTGTCAGCGACCTACTGGAGATTCCTGGGGCTGGTATAGCGGGCGCATGAGGCCCTTGATGGGAGGGGTTGGGTGAGGGTGCGAGACGCCGACGAACAACACCCTCACCCGGCCTCCCCCTATTGTTGGACGGTTTCTTACTCGGAGACCAGGCCGTACTTTACGGCAAAGCGCACCAGTTCCGCCGAACTCTTCAGGCCGAGGGATTCCATCATGCTGTATTTGTGGAATTCGACCGTCCGGGTCGAGATGTTCAGAACGGAAGCGACTTCCTTGACGCAACGTCCTTCGGCAAGCAACTGGAGGACCTGGCGCTGGCGGGAGGTGAGCTGGGCCAGGGCGCCGCTCTCACCGGGCGGCTTCTGCTTGTGAAACTGCAGGAGTTCGCCGGCCAGCAGGGGCGTGATGTAGGTCCTCCCCTTCAGGGCGCTGTTGATCGCCGTGATGAGCTCCGACGGGGCGGAATGTTTCAGAACATAGCCTGAGGCGCCCGCCTCGAACGCACTGGCGGCGTAGGTAACATCGAGGTGCATGGTAAGCATGACGACCCCGATGTTCTTGTTCTTCTTCTTGAGCTGACGCACCGCTTCAATACCGTTGAGCAGCGGCATCGAGACATCGGCCACCACCACATCCGGCTTCAGCTTATCAACCGCCTCCAGCATTGCCCGGCCGTCCTCCACGATCCCGACGAGCTCGAAGTCCGGCTCGAGCAAGCCTCTCAAGCCCTCTGCCACAATGCGATGGTCATCTGCCAGCAGTACTTTGGCCCGTTTCATGTATTCCCCTTTGCCATGGGCACGGAGACTTGGATCATGGTCCCCATTCCCGGGTCCGAGCGGACGTCGAATTGCCCATTCACGTACTCCACCCGCTCGCGCATGCTTGCCAGTCCAATCCCCGGAGTGCGCCGGGCATCCTGCGGCACGAAGCCGGTGCCGTCATCGATAATGTTGAGCAGGATTTTGTCATCCAGACCTCTCAGCGAGATCTCGACGTGCGTTGCCTGGGAATGCTTCGCAATGTTCCTCAGACTCTCCTGGATGATGCGATAGAGGCAGAGCGCGATGCCCTTCGGCACCGTGTGGGGAATATCCTGCGCCTGGAAATCAACGTCAATCCCCTCCCGGTCGGAAAACCTCACGCATTGGGAATTGATCGCCCGCACCAGGCCGAGGTCTTTGAGGATCGCCGGGTGAATCTGCCGGGAGATGGTCGAAACATCTTCCGACAGTGTGATGAGCTGCTCCTTGATGTACCGGATCTTGTCCAAGACGGTATCATCGACATTCTGCGAGCGCAGTTCCAGCGTGCCCGATTCGATGGCGACGGCAGCCAGCCGCTGCGCAATATCGTCGTGAAACTCCCGCGAGAGGCGGCTCAGTTCCTCTTCCTGCGATGAAATCAAGCGGCCGGCGAGCGTCCTCAGGTCCTGGCGGCTCTCGCGAAGGGCCACCTCCGCTTTCTTGCGCCGCTGCAGATTGATGATCAGAGCGATGATCAGCATCGATTCCAGGGCGAGCAGCGAACCAGCACCGACGATATACCCTCTGTAAAGCTCCCAGACCGAGGACTCCCGAAACTTGACCTCGCTGCCGGGCGGCAGATTGCTTTCCCTGATCCCCCACCGTTGCAACTGCCGCCAGTCATAGACGCTGAGACAGGTACCCAACCCATCGTCAAAGGGGATGGCTGCGGGCGATATGCCGCCAAGGACCGCCAATCCCAGCTCGGCAGCTCTTTTTCCCTGCAGTTGGAAACTGATCAAGCGGCCGCCCACAATCCCATAGCCCAGATACGATTCATAGAGACCAAACAGCGGGACCTTGGAAGCTTCCGAGATGACCTTGAGCACGTCTCGAGGGACAAAGCTCCTGCCGGTACCGTCCACAAAAAAGGTTGAGAAGAAAATGATCGCGTCTTTCGGCAATTGTCGTATTTTTTCAACAAGTTCTGCTATGGGAAGGCCCTCGAGCAGAATCAGCCGCACCCCATTGCCGAGCGCCTCGATGGTTCGCCGCAAACCAATCGCCCTGATGAGGTCATTCTCGAAGGCCCCGGCGATCAGGGCCACGTTTTTGGTGTCAGGCTTCAGGGAAAGCGCGGTTTCCACCAGAGGGGCGGCATTGGTCGGCTCGAAGACCCCGCTGATCCTTTGCCTGAGGGGTGAAGCACTCAGGGCTTCCGCCATCACTTCGGGAATCGAGCACATCACCATGGGGACCCCGGGAAAGACGCTCCCGGCATGCTCCAGAAGGAAATGGGCGGCCGGCACATCGACACCGATGACCAGATCGGTCGCCTCCTCGGCATAGCGGTACCGCAGGAGTTCCACCAGAGCCTCCCGCTGCCTGGCATCACGAAAGCGGGACAGGTCGAGGTACTCGGAGAACAGCTGGATCTGAAAGTCCGTGCTGGTGAGCAGCACCTCGCGGATGCCCCGCTCCGCCATTTCCGTTGCCGGGAAGTCGAGCGGTGCGGAATAGAGGACGACCACCCGCTTCATCCGCGCGGCATCCAGGAGCGTCTCGGCTGCCGCCGGGGAAGAAGCGACGGCCAACAGCAGAAGACCGATCAGCAGAATGATAAAACCGCGGCAGCCTCGCATCACCCTTGCCCAATCCCTTAATCGTCAAGCCGGCACCATTTTCCCATAAACCAGCATGACAGAGAAGCTACTTTATGTCTTCCAGACTCTTACCCCCGGTCCGCATGCCCCAGAGCAGGAGAGGAAGAACCGGCAGCATGAACAGCGCACCCACCGAACCGAAGACGCCTGCAAAGCCGTAGGCTTGATGAATCATGGGAATGAGCGGCTGGGAGGCGGAGACCGAGAGTCGTGCCAGACCGTTGTGAAAGCCGGTGGCCGTGTTGCGCATCTTGGTGGGATAAGATTCCGCCGTGTATGAGAAGAGGATGAAGTTGGTCGCCAGGTTCAAGACGCTCAGAGAAAAGCCGGCGGCGATCAGACCATACAGACTGTCCATGAAGGCAAAGGTGAAGGCGACCAGACCACACAGCAATCCAAGAACCATGAGCGGGACCTTGCGTCCGCCGAGGTCCGACACCAGCGAGGCAAGGAAACAGCCGGCCGGCACCCCGATGCTGATGATGGTCGAAGCGGTGAGGCTATCCGCGACGGTGAAGCCTTTCATTTTGATGAGCTGAGTGGTCCAGGTGGTGAAGAGAAAGCCGGCCGGGGTGATGGTTATGAACAGCGCAATCAGGATGAGCGTCCTCACGATATACTGCCTGGTGAACATGCCGACGAGCACCTCCGAGACCTTGATTTTCGTCTCGACCTTTTTGGCCGCTTCCGTCAGGTCAATCCGCTTGTGGGTCAGGAACTCCATGATCTCTTCGGCTTCCGCCATCCGTCCGTGCGAAACCAGCCAGCGGGGCGATTCCTTGAGATACTTGAGACCCAGCACAAAGCCGACCACCCCAAGCCCGCCCGCGTACAGGATGATGCGCCAGGCTTCCGGACTCATGGGAATGATCATCCGGCACATGAACGCCACCAGCGGCACCGCGCAGAAACCCACCGCCGCCACACGCCCCTGCCACTTCCCGCGGCTCTCCGCCGGGGCCATTTCGGCAATGTAGGCCTGGGAGCACACCATCAGGCAGAAGACACCAAAGCCCGTGAGCGCCCTGAAAATGGTGAAGACGACGAAGCTGTTGGTGAAGCCGGTCACCACCGAGGCGATGGAAAAGACCAGGATGGCACCCAGAAAGGTTCTGCGCCTGCCGATGAAATCGGAAATGACCCCACCCAGGAAGCCGCCGGTGGTCATGGCCACGAAGTACCAGAAGACAATCGTCGCAATATCGGTCATCTGCAGGTTCCAGGACTGAGCGAGCGCGGGAGCGATGAAGCCGAAGTTCCAGTTGTCCATCTGCTCGAAGAAATAAGCCCCCATGATGATGAAGAAGAGGAGCTTGTGCACGCCGGTTACCGGCAGGCCGTCAAAGTAGTTGTTGCTGACCTTGGCCACGGGCCGCACTTTTTCAAGGACAACCCCCTCGGCGGCTTCTCCTATGGCAATGGTTGCTGCGCGTTCTGACATGGGTCAACCCTCTCTCTCGTCTATAAGGCACAAACGGGCCGGTTGGCCCCGACATAGCGTTCACACACCAGGGCCGCGATGGTGCCGTCGTTCATGGCCGTGGTGAGCTGGCGAAATCGTTTGCGGTTCAGATCTCCCGCGGAAAACACCCCGGGCACGTTGGTGCTCATATCTTCTCCCGCCAGGACATAGCCGTAGTCGTCGAGCTCCACGATGCCCTTCAAGAACTCCGTCGTCGGGTTCTGACCCATGAACACGAAGACACCGTCAACCGGGATGGTTTCTGTTTCTCCGGTAGCCACGTTTTCCAGCACCGCTCCCTTGACCTTGCCGTTTTCCAGAAGGACTTCCACCACTTTGGTGCTTTTGCGGGCATCCACGTTGCCGCACTTCAACAAGTCATCCTGGGCGGACTGCGCCGCAAAGAAGCGATCCATCATCTCCACCAGGGTGAGGTGTTTGATGCCGATCCGCATGAGGTAGAGACTTTCGTCAAAACCGCTGTTCCCGCCCCCCACGACCAGCACCCGCTTGCCCGCATAGGCGAAGCCGTCACAGATGGAACAGTAATGAATCGCCTCGCTCCCCGGCACCTCGAGGGTGATGGGCCTACGCCCGGTCGCCACGATTACCGCTACCCCGCGGAAAATCGCTTCATCCGTTTCGATGATCTTTTCCCGGCCGGCAAGGTCCATGCGCTCGATCTCACACACCTCTTCAATGGCTACTGCGAATTGCTCCACGTGGTCGCGCACCTTTTGCATGAGGTCCATGCCGTGGATGGAGGGATAGGAGGGGAAATTTTCCACCGTGTAAGTATAGTTGCAGAGGCCGCCGCAGATGGCCTTCTCCAGAATCACGGCCTTGACATTGGCCCGGGCGAGATAAATGGCCGCCGTCATGCCGGCAATGCCGCCTCCGATAATCAAGACATCAAAATCTCGGGTTTCTTTCATGGGATTGCGCCCCTTGTTCACGGTTATCCTTGCCGATTATGCGCCTTGGTAAAACGCGGCCATTTCCCTGGGGTTCATCAGCCCGGTTTTCTGGGCCGCCACTTTCCCGCTCTTCACGACACAAACCGTGGGCGCTCTTTCCACGGCCAACGTCGCCATGGACTCCGGGCAGTCCTCGATGTCCGCCGTGTAGATGGTGACCCCCGGTACAATTTTCTGAAATTTCTCGAACATCTTGAGCATGTTCTTGCAATGGGGGCAGAGTTTCTTGACGAAGATCACCACGCTGTTGTCGGCAGCCTGAACCGTGGAAGTAAAATCGTTGTCTGTTATCGCTTGATACATGACTTCTCCTTTCATCTTTTGCTTTCATCTAATCTGAGCGGTCGACTCAACTCAGTGACAGCTTGGAACCAACCATGCGATTTTGTAGGGAGGGCTGTGCTCACATGTTGCGCCATTGGTGGGCATAGCCCACCCTACGCTCGGGTATCCCGTAACGTTTGTCATGGGACAGCAACCCAAGTCTCAGCTGGTTGCTTACTGAAGCACGGAACCTGAGCCTCTTGTCGCGGTAGGCCCCGTGCGGTCGGTCGCTACGAGCTCTTCAGTTCGCCGATGGCAAGCTTCAGCTCCCTCAGGAGTTCTTCCGCCTTTTCCGGGTTCCGCTTGATGATGTTGTTGAGCTGGAACGGGTCCCGGCGGCGGTCGTAGAGTTCGTCGGAGTCGGGCACTTCCTGCTTTGCTCCGGTGGTGCAGGACCACATGGTATCGTCCTTCATCTTTTCCTTGCCGGGGTTGTTGACGCTGGTGTATTCGCGCTGGCTGACATCCTTGAGAATCCAGTGAATGTAGCTGTAGTCCTCGGTGATATAGGACCAGGACATGCCGAAGTACCCCGCGAGGGCATAGTCGCGGATCTTGTCGGCGTCACCGCGGGCGAGGGGCAGCAGGCTCTGGCCCTGCATGTCGAAGGCGTCGTAAGACGGCATGCCGTGCCCGCTGTCCACCTTCGGGGCCTCGAGCAGCCCCAGACCGTCCAGGATGGTGGGAGCGATGTCGACGTTCTGGACCAGGGCCTTGACGCGCTTGCCGCCTTCCACGCCGGGAATGTGCATCATGAGCGGCACATGCACCAGTTCCTCGTAAGGCCAGGGGCGGCATTTGCGCATGATACCGTGGCCGTGCTCCCCCTTGCCCATGGGCTGGCCATGGTCGGAAGTGATGATGATCATGGTATGGTCCCAGAGCCCCTGGTCGCGAATGGAGTCGAGCAACTTGCCGATCTGCTTATCCACCAGGGTGATGTTCTCGGCGTAGAGGGCGCGGACATGCTCGGCCTCTCGGTCGGTGATGCGGCCTTCCACCGGGGTCCAGGGGGCCAGCAGGATGGGGTTGCCGTCATATTCCGGATCGTACGGGCAGGGGCTGCCATCCCATACCGAGGGGGGATCCCAGGGCTCGTGGGGATCGAAGGAGTCAATCCAGAGCATGAACGGACGGCTCTTGATGCGCTTGTTGCGCAGCCACTCATCCGCCTCCCGAGCCACCACACTGATGTAGTTGTCGTCTTCGGAACGCCAGTTCTGGCGGAAGCGCAGGAAACAGTCGATCTCTTCCAGCAGGGCCTTGCTCGCATCATCGATCAACTCACCCTTGTCGTTGTAAACCATGGTGGGGGAGGTGTAATCGATGGCGCGCATGCCGGGGTCCAGCGGGTCATCCTTGTAGGTGGTGTGATCGAGTTCATGGCCCGGGCAGAACTTGACATAGTCGAAGCCCCGGGAATAGCCGTACTTGGGAAGGCGCATGGGCGGAGTGTCGTAGACCAGGGCGGTCTGCACCTTGCGGCCCCAGAGGATATCGGTGAGCGTGGTATCGTCATGCGAAAGCGGCTGCCAGCCGGCCGCCGGCAGGGTGAAGCGGCCGGTCATGAGCGCGCGGCGCACCGGCACGGTGGGCAGGCCTTCACTGTAGGCATTTTCGAACAGGATGCCGTTGCGGGCAAACCGGTCGAAGTTTGGGGTTTTTACCGATTGATTCCCATAGCACCCCAGGTAGTTGTACTGGAGAGTGTCCAGCATGATGAAGATGACGTTGCGGATGGGTTGTTCATTGCCGTTGTTCGTAGTCATTTCCTGATCTCCTTCTTAGTTTTGAATAGAGGCTCGCTCCTGCCTCGGCACACCGTGCATTTCGTTACCGTGATGGCCATTCAAACAGAGATTCAGGAAGGATACAGCTCGTAAAATTACCAGGTTTTGGAGTTATTTTTTCGAGGATTGGGCAACGGTGCCTTCGGGCCCTTTTGGCGGTGACCTTCTCAGGGTTGCACATCGGACGGTTATCTTTTACCATGCAAGAAGGCTCAGGGGTTTGGACCTCCGGGGACGGGCGGCACAGGGTGAGGCCTTGGACCTCTGGAGATCGCCGGCTTCGGCGCGAAGTTGCTTTTTTGCAGTACCAGGCTATGGAGGGTAAAATGCAGATTTCGTGGCTTTCAACGGTTGCTCTGCTGATGGTGGTGCTGGTTGGGAGTTCCTCGCTGAGCAGCGCTGCGGGCTCGGATCCCCTGCCGCTGCCGAAACCGCAGGTGGAGGGAGGAAAGCCTCTCATGAAGGCCCTGAAGGAGCGAGCCTCTTCTCGTGCTTTCAGTTCGGAAAAATTACCGCTCCAGCTGCTTTCCAATCTGCTCTGGGCGGCTTGTGGGATCAATCGGCCCGATTCCGGCAAGCGGACGGCACCGTCGGCCCGCAACTGGCAGGAAATCGACGTCTATGTCACCTCGGCCGACGGCCTGTTTCTCTTCGAGCCCAGGACCCATGTCCTCAAGCCGGTTCTGTCAGAAGATATCAGGGCCTTGACGGGCATCCAGCCGTTCGTGAAGGATGTTCCGCTCAATCTGATCTATGTGGCGGATTATGCCAGGGTCAGTCAGGATTCCCCGGCGGATCAAGATCGCTACACCGCCGCCGATGCGGGCTTCATCAGCCAGAATGTCTACCTCTTCTGCGCTTCCGAAGGGTTGGCGACGGTGGTGCGGGGCCTGATCGACCGCGAGGCCCTGGCCAAGAAGATGGGATTGCGGCCGGATCAGAAGATCATCCTCGCCCAGTCAGTGGGTTACCCCCAGAAATAGTCAGACGCGTCGGGTCGTGCGAGCGGTACGGAAGGTGATGAGGTTCAGCCATCGGCATCATCACCAATCACGGAGGAGGCAGCCGAGATTCAGGCGGTGATGAACGAGCATAACGTTCTGCTTTTGGGATGCTGCTCCGGCGTCGAAGTCGCTCCCCTGCTGGGTAGGAGTCGTGGACTCGACTGGCCCGGCGTCCTGTTAGTGCTGACACAAGGATGAGAGTATGACTGAGGAGACGAGGGCGGCTTTGACCAGGCAGTTGGAGGAAGCCCGCCGCGAAGCTGCTTATTACCGAAGGCTTGCCGAGGAGGGGGGCAATCGCCGGCTGCGGGAGTCTGAGGAATTGTCGGACCTCATCGCCCGGCTTCGCCTGGTGGAACAGGATTTGGAAAAAGCCCGGAGTGAACTGGAGCAGCGGGTCCAGGAGCGCACCGTCGAGCTCAGGGCCACCAACAACCGGCTCCTGAGGGAGATAGCCGAGCGGGGCAAAATCGAGCAGGAGTTGCGACGGACCAACGAATTGCTCGGGAACAGCGAAAAGCGCTATCGTCTCCTGATCGAAAGAATTGACTCTCCGGTACTGGTGACGGCCCTGACGGACGCGAGGGTCCTGTATATCAACGAGCGCGCCGCCGTCTTCTTTGGCCTCTCCGTGAAGGAAGCGGTGGGGGCCTACGTGCCCGATTATTGGGTTTATCCGCAAGAACGCGAGCGGTTCATTGCGGCGTTGGTGCAGCACGGGCGGGTCAGTGGTTTCGAAGCGCTGCTGCGGACTCGGACCGGCGATCAGCGGTGGGTCCAGATCTCCGCAAACCTCATTGACTATATCGATAAGCGCGCCTCTTTCGCGGTGTTTCATGACATCACGAAGCACAAGGAGATGGAGGAGGAACTGCGGGAGAGCAGAGAAGAGTTCAACAACTATTTCATGAAGAGTATGGATCTCCTCTGCATTGCCGATACGGAAGGCTTTTTCCGGCGCCTCAACCCGGAATGGGAAAAGACCCTCGGCTTCACCCTTCCCGAACTCGTGGGAACGCCTTTTCTTGACTTGGTGCATCCCGACGATGTGGATGCGACGATGAAGGCCGTTGCCGACTTGGAGGCCGGCCGGGAAGTGCTGAACTTCGTGAATCGCTACCGCCACCGGGACGGCTCCCATCGGTGGATCGAATGGCGAAGTTTTGCGGTTGGGAAGACCATCTACGCCGTCGCCCGCGACATAACTGACCGTAAACAGACTGAAGCGGCCCTGCGGGAAAGTGAGGATAAATACCGCCGTCTGCACGAAAGTGTGAGGGATGGCTTTGGGAGTACGGACCTGGAGGGTCGCATTATCGATGTCAACCATATCTATCATGACATGTTGGGATACACGAAGGAAGAGTTGCTCGGCTTGACCTACCAGGAGCTGACGCCGGAGCGTTGGCGTGCTTATGAGGCGGATATCATCGAGCGGCAGGTGCTGGTGAGAGGCTATTCCGAGGTCTACGAGAAGGAATTGCGCCGGCGGGACGGCCGTCTCGTGCCGGTGGAATTGCGCACTTACTTGATGCGCGACCGGACGGGGCAGCCCACCGGCTATTGGGCCACCATAAGGGACATTACCGAGCGCAAACGGATGGAGGAAGAACGGCTGCAACTGGAGCGGCGGCTGCTCGAGGCGCAGAAGCTCGAGAGCCTCGGTCTCATGGCCGGCGGCATTGCCCATGACTTCAACAACCTGCTCGCCGCCATCCTTGGCAACCTTGAACTGGCCTTGCTCCGCCTCCCCAAGACCACTTCAGCCCACTCCCGCTTGGAAAGAGCCCTGCAGGCCACCTGCCGGGCAACGCACCTCACGCACCAGATGCTGGCCTATTCAGGCAAGGGGCGGTTCCTCATCGCACGCATGGACCTGAATGAGCTCATGCGAGAGAAGGCGGACCTGATTCGAGCCGTCGTCCCCAGGACGGCCACGCTAAGCTTCTGCCTTACTGATGAACCCTCCATGATCGAGGCCGATCCCGGTCAGGTGGAGCAGGTGATCATGAACCTCATCAGCAACGCCGCGGAAGCCATTGGAGAAAGACCTGGCACCATTACCCTCACCACGGGCGTGCAGGACTGCGACGAAGCATACCTGCGCCGGAGCCGCCTCGATGAAAAGCCCGCACGAGGACGCTTTGTCTATGTGGAGGTTGCCGATACCGGGTGCGGCATGGATGAGCAGGCCCAGCAGCGCCTCTTTGACCCCTTCTTCACCACCAAGTTCCTGGGGCGGGGTTTGGGAATGTCGGCCGTCCTGGGGATCGTCAGGGGACATAAAGGGGCGATCATCGTGGAAAGCGCCGTCGGTGCCGGGTCTTCCATCCGCGTCCTGTTTCGCGCTTGCCCGGAGGAAAGCGGTGGTGCGAAAGAGGTTCCCGGTGAACGCTCGTCTCCCTCGAATTCGCCATCGGACCGGAGAACCGTCCTGGTGGTGGACGATGAGGAAGCCATCCGCGAGGTGGGGGCGGCCGTCCTTGAGAGCATCGGGTTTCAGAGCATTGCGGCGGCCAATGGAGAAGAGGCTCTGCGGCTTTTCAAGCAACACGCCGACGAGCTGGCCTGCGTTCTGCTCGACCTGACCATGCCCCGGATGGACGGGGTCAGCGCCTTTCGGGAAATGATGAGCGTCCGCGCCGATGTCCCGGTGATTCTGTGCAGCGGCCTCGCGGAAGAGGAGGCGACCCAGCGTTTTGGCGGCCAGGGGCTGGCGGGATTCATCCAGAAACCCTACCACCTGCAAACCCTGAAAGACGAGCTCGCCCGCGTGCTGCAGAGCTTCGGGAAAACCACCCCCGATGACGAGAGCGGCGGCCCTTGATCCCCCGTCCCGGAATTCCAGGGAGCATCGCCGGACCCGAGTCCGCCTGAGCCAACCTCAAGGAGTCAGGGAAGCTGCCGAGCGACCTCCCCGGTTGAAAGCATGGTCATCGGCATGGGTGCGAACGCGCTAAAATGCCGATCCAAGCATAAACGGCTGACCGATGCCAGTTTGGGATACAAACCGCATTCTTGTGGGAGCGGCTTTCCAGCCGCGAGAACCCT
>CAZDKX010000055.1:0-19869 GCA_964505935.1 uncultured Syntrophobacteraceae bacterium | reverse complement strand
TGGAGAGCTCCTCCGGGGTCATGGCCGGCTTGGCGGCCAGGGCCTTGAGGATGCGATCATAAGGCCAGCCGTCGCCGGGCTCGGTTTCTTCGGAGCCCACGGTGTATTCGGCGGTGTCGCGCATCTGATAGGCCACCTCGGCCATGCTCATGAGACAGGCGTCCATGCCGAGAATGTCGATCTTGCGCGCAAGCTTCTTTTTGATCCGGGTCATCACCTTCTTCAGCTCGAGGTTGTCCAGGAAGTCCTGGGCCTGGTCGTCGAAGGCGATGCCCCGCTGGTTGACAGCGGCGGCGACGGTGGTGCTGAAGAGGGCCCGCCGGGTACGGGAGAGGCCGGCGCGGGCCTGAGCGAAGGCGATGGGCTTGACGCCGGCGACCGCGCCCCGGGTGACGACCGGCCGACTCTTGCGGGAGACCGGCGGCGCGGCCCCGCTGAAGACATCCCCCTGATAGAGGTTGGCGTCATCCCAGCCGGCGCCGTGGTTCCAGAGCACCAGCAGGTAGTGGTCGGCCGGGTAGGACTTGACTCCCCAGGTCACGAACTCTTCCAGCACCTTCGGTTCGCCCATGTTGGTCTCTCCCAGCTTCTGCACGGCATCCTTGGCGACCGACGTCCCCTTCCGCAGGCAGTAGCGAATGGTTTCCGCCTTGCTCCCGGCCCGGTCAAACTGGGCGAGGACGGCGACCTGATCCGTGGTGCCGACCGTCTTCATCTCGTTCAGATCGACCACGCCCGCACTGTCCAGGTTGTTGTCGCCGGCGAGATAGACCATGATGGTCCAGTTCCTCCGGGTGTTCGCTTTGGTGGCCATGATGTCCTCCTTTCGGTTTGAACGGTTGATGAACTGGCAATTCACCGCTGGGTCGCCGCCACAGGCATCGCGTCATGGTTCTTATCAAAGCCGGGACTGACCCAGCCGTCTACCTCGTCATCGCCATGACCCTGCCGGTCGGAACGCAGGGTGAAGTCCCCCGCAACCGCGTTTGACAAAGGCGAGTGGTGGGATTTGACACCGCTTGTTATTCCTGGGGGTGGCCCCCCCTAATCCGCCAGGCCATAACCGAGCATCGCTTCAGCGTTGGAACGGTGGATGAACTGCAATGCGCAACGAGAAGCTGCCGAGGTACTTTGCGACTGTCCAGAAATTACGATGAGGCTTTGTAGGCTAGGCTGAGCCCACCGATGGGGCAGCACGTGGGCACAGCCCACCCTACGTCCCCGTCAACCGTGACCTTTATTCTTGAGGAACGTCATGCGGTCGATCGCCTATTCTCACACCCTGCGCTCCCGTCAACCGGGACCTTTATTTTGGGACGGTTCCGTTGCCGTGGTGGCGGGGAAGCTGCTTGTCCTGAAAAGAACTGTGGCAATTGAAGAGTCTGTGCGCCGGTCATCATGGGTTGGTCTCCTCCGCGGAAGGAGGATCGGGCTGCGGGCCCGATTATGCATGTGAAATGCACCGAATAGCCATCTCTTGATTATCAAACATGAACTGGTGATGAGAAGGTTACGACGAGATTTCCATCGTGTCAAACAGAAGATGCAGCATGGGTGGAATCAGATCTTTCGAAGGCCACGAAGAGGGCGAAGAGGCAGTGATCAATTCTGATGAGATGAGAGGTTAGCGCCGTAAGTTGTTGGTTGCCGGTGCACGCTGATTGACAACCAGGGTTGCTGCTGGTAGAAACCCCTCTGGTTGCCTGCTCGGTTGTTAAGGATGCTGAAGAGACCGGGAAGGGCTGGCTCTTGGGTATTTGGGATGGATGCGCCGGCAGGGCGGCGGCTATGCCGTCTTTGCCGTTGTGAAGGAGGCCGGGCTTGGGTTCAGCCCACGGAAAGCAGGTGCATATGAGCAAGGTGATTGTAGTGGTGCTTGTTGCCACGGTGCTGGTGGCGATTGGCGAGATCCTGTTGAGTGCCGGCATGAGGCAGGTGGGAAGGGAAGGGCACGAAGGCTTCCGGATGGTGCTTGCCGCCGGAGCGAGTCCCCTGGTCTGGGGCGGCATCGTGCTCTCGGCGGTATTCTTCGGCATGTATCTGCTCACCCTGTCCTGGGCCGATATCAGTTATGTGATGCCCTTTACGGCTTTGAGCTATCTCTTCGTCGCCATCATGGCCAGCTACTGGCTGAACGAGGATGTGACGCCGGCGCGCTGGATCGGCACCGTCCTCATCGTCATCGGTGTCATCATCATCGGCTTTGGCGAGCAATCGCCGAACTGATGCGGTGAATCTGGGAAGTTGACCGTGAGTGAGAGGCCATGAGTGACCAGCATGCCCTGTGTCCGGTTAATTCGCACAACGAGTGGGACCCTCTTGAGGAAATCATTGTCGGGAGTCTGGAAGGGGCGACGATCCCCTCCAACCATGTGACCGTCACCTTCAATGTGCCGCCCTTCACGGCCAGGCTTTACCGACTGGTGGCGGGAAGCCGCTTTCCCAGGTGGATGATCCGGCTCGCCCAGAAGGAGCTCGACGAATTCATCCACATCCTGGAAGCGGAAGGGGTGACGGTGCGGCGGCCCGAACCCATGAACTTCCACGCCCGCTTCAAAACCCCCCACTGGTCCTCGCGGGGCTTCTGTGTGGCGTGTCCCCGCGACGTCTTCCTGATTGTCGGCAACGAGATCATCGAAACCCCCACCTGCTGGCGGTCACGGTTCTTTGAGCCGTATGCCTTGCGGCGGCTCTTCAAGGAGTATTTCTTGAAAGGCGCCCGCTGGACCGCCGCCCCCCGGCCGCAGTTGACCGATGAGCTCTTCGACTACGATTTCAAGATCCCCGAAAAGGGGGAGCCGATCCGCTACGTCATCAACGAATTCGAACCGGTCTTCGATGCCGCCGACTTCGTGCGCTGCGGCAAAGACCTCCTGGTGACGAAGAGCAATGTCACCAATGCCATGGGAATCGCATGGCTGCGCCGGCACCTCGGCGAATCTTACCGCATTCACGTGATCGAAAGCCGCTGCCGCCAACCCATGCACATCGATTCCAGCCTGCTCCCGCTGGCGCCCGGGAAGGTGCTTGTGAACCCCGAGTACATTGACGTTACCCGCCTCCCCGCCCTTTTCAAGTCCTGGGACATCCTGATCGCACCGCATCCCGACCCGGTTGCGGGTATCATGACCAGGATCTCGGCTTGCAGCCCCTGGACCAGCATCAATGTGCTGATGCTCGATGAAAGGCGGGTCATCGTCGACAAATCCCAGGTCACGCTCATCAAGGCGCTCAAAGACTGGGGCTTCGAACCCATCACCTGCGCCTTCCTCAATTACGGGCCGTTCGGCGGCTCCTTCCATTGCGCGACCCTCGATATTCGCCGACGAGGGACCCTGCAGTCGTATTTCTGAAAGATTGCTTTCTTTCTTCCTAACCCTCTGGTATTTACAGACTGTCACACTAAAGACTCACGTGTCCGCTCTGATGCTCCTCCTGCAGCATCGCCTCCGTTCTCCTATGGCTACTCGGGTTCCCCACAGGGCAACGCACGTTTCCTGATCGATTCACCAACGGTGGAGGGACTTCGGGCGTTAGAGGCGGACTGACGTTCCTATCGATGCCTTCCACAGGGAGAAACCAACCATGGCTGTGAACATCGTCCACCCCATCATTCCTATTCGCCAACCAGGCAACAGCAGCCTCTGCTGGGCGGCATCCATCGCGATGGTGCTGGGGGGCGGCGCCACGATTGAATCCGTACGCCAGACGGCGGTTGCCGCGGGTCGTACTCTGAATCCCGACGGTTCCATGTCGATCCAGAATCCGAACGCGGTCATGATGATGGCGGGCACATTCCGGTTGCATCTCAGAGATGTGCGCATGACGGACCTCACGGTGACGCTGCTCGAAGGCCTGATGCGGGCCGGCCGGATCGCCATCCTGGGCAGCTTCAGTTACCCGGGCCAGGCGAGTTCGACCCTCCACGCCATCTGCGCTTTCAGCCTGGTTGGCCCGGGAGGAGGTGGGAACACGCGACTCGGCTATGTAGACCCTTACCGGCGGGATTCGGCCTCCGACTTCCTGGATGTGCTGCTGGACAACTTCCTGACCGACCCGCATTTCGTGTTTCATCGATGAAATGAATGGAGCTATGGTTTGATCGAAACCAGCGGTTTTCTACCAGACAATCAAGGAGGTACGATGAAGACCAAAAAGTGGATTGCTGGCGGGATGATGGTCGCCTTTGTGATTCTCGTGACAGCCTGGGTGGTCATGGCTCAGCAGAAAGCGCCCGAGACGATTACGATCAAGGAATTTCCCAAGCCTACCAAAGGCGCGGTGACCTTCCCTCACCAGAAACACCAGGAAGAAAACAAGATTGCCTGCAATCAGTGCCATCACCGCTACCAGGACGGCAAGAACGTGTGGAAGGAAGGCGATGCGGTGGAGAAATGCGGGAAATGCCATACGGAAATGACCGTCGAAGGCGAGAAGAAACTTCCTCCCGACCAGCAGAAGCTCAATTTGAAGTTGGCCTTTCACAATCTCTGTCAGGGCTGTCATCAAAAGGTGAAGAAGGAAAACCCCGGCACGAAAGCGGCGCTGACCTGCAACGCCTGCCATACCGGGGAAAAACCATAGCCGCTCAGGACGCTTCGGTCCTTGCGACGAAGTGATCGTCGGTGGTCCAGGAACGCCGGACTCTTACGCACCACGAAGAGGACGAAGTGAATCCCTTGCGGTCTTCGTGTTTCTTTGTGTGACTTCGTGGATGAAAAAAATGATTGCCAGGCAGGTATGATGCTCTTATTCAGCCTCTAAGCCTTTCTGAACTCTTTGTAGGTGTTGAGCAAGCCGTTGGTCGAGGCATCGTGAGCAGCTACGGGCTCGTCGCCGGCCAGTTCAGGAAGAATCTTTTGGGCCAGCTGCTTGCCCAGCTCAACCCCCCACTGATCGAAGCTGAAGATGTTCCAGATCACCCCCTGTACAAAGATTTTGTGCTCGTACATGGCGATGAGGCTGCCCAGCACGCGGGGGGTCAATTTCCTGAAGAGAATCGAATTGGTGGGTTTGTTGCCTGCAAAGACCCGGTAGGGACAGAGGCGTTCGATGACGTCCTCGTCTTTTCCTTCCCTGCGGAGTTCCGCGACGACTTCCTCGCGGCTCTTCCCGTTCATGAGCGCTTCGGTTTGGGCAAAAAAGTTGGAAAGCAGGATCGGGTGATGGTCACCCAGGGGATTGTGGCTGATGGCCGGGGCCAGGAAATCGGCCGGGATCAGCTTGGTGCCCTGATGGATGAGTTGATAGAAGGCGTGCTGGCCGTTGGTGCCGGGTTCCCCCCAGATAATGGGGCCGGTTTCGTAGCTCACCCTCTCCCCGCCGCGATCGACGGATTTCCCGTTGCTCTCCATATTGCCCTGCTGAAAATAGGCCGGAAAACGGTGCATATACTGGTCATAGGGGAGAATGGCCTCGGTTTGGGCGCCGAAGAAATTGTTGTACCAGATTCCCAGGAGCGCCAGGATCACGGGGACATTGCGACGAAAAGGCGTGTTCCGGAAATGCTCGTCCATGTCATGAGCCCCCCGCAGGAGCTCTTCGAAGTTTTCGTAGCCGATGAAACAGGCAATCGATAACCCGATGGCCGACCACAGCGAATAGCGTCCCCCCACCCAGTCCCAGAAGACGAACATGTTATTCCGGTCGATCCCGAAGGCTTCGACCTTTTCGGCATTGGTGGAGATGGCCACGAAATGCCGGGCGATGTGGAGCGGGTCTTGGGCCTTGTCCAGGAACCAGGACCTCGCGGAAAACGCATTGGTCATGGTTTCCTGGGTGGTGAAGGTCTTCGAGGCGATGAGGAAGAGCGTGGTTGCCGGATCGAGCCCCTTGAGCGTCTCAGTGAGGTGGGTGCCGTCCACATTTGACACGAAATGGACGGCGAGTCCCGGTTTGGCATAGGGTCGCAGGCATTCGGTCACCATCACCGGCCCGAGATCCGAGCCGCCAATGCCGATATTGACAAGATCGGTGATGCGCCTGCCGGTGAAGCCGCGCCATTCCCCCGAGACGACCCGGCCGGAAAACGTCGCCATCTGTTGGAGAACCGCCTTGACGGCCGGCATGACGTCCACCCCGTCCACCAGGACCGGCCGCTCTCCGAAATTGCGCAGCGCGGTGTGCAGGACCGCCCGCCCTTCGGTTTCGTTGATGCGGTCGCCGGCGAACATCCGCCGGACGGCATCGCTCAGCTCGGTTTCCTCGGCCAGCTCAAGCAGCAGGTCAAGGCTTTCTTCCGTGATCCGATTTTTGGAGAAATCCACCAGGATATCGCCGAAACGGAGGCTGAACCGGGAAAATCGTTCCGGGCCCTGGGCGAAGAGGGTCTTCATGGGGATGGGCTTCATCTGGTCAGAATGATCGAGAAGCTTCTGCCAGCTTCGGGTCCTGGTCGGATCGATCCTTTGCAGCATGGGGGTATCCTTTGTCAGGGTTGATACAGGCTACCTTTTGGCTGTCTTGGGCTTGGCCTTTGCCGGCTGGGCCGGCTGGGTTGGTGCGGTCAGCATGGCCAGAGATTCGACTACGACGACCGTCGTCCGGTCATCGCTCCAGCGGTACAGATTTTCGGCGTGGTCCATGGGCAGCATGATGCAGCCATGGGAGCAGTAGGGGCCGGCGATATCCCCCGCATGGATCCAGACCGTGCCGTAGATCCTCATGGCCCAGGGCATCCACGCGGGTTCCCCAAAGTCGTTGCGGTAGCTCAGCGAGTACTTGTCAACCGCCTTGTCGAGGATGTGGTAGACCCCCACTTCGGTTTCCTCTCCCGGTTTTCCCAGGCTCACCAGGGAGTCGCCCACCAGCTTGCCGCTTTCATACCAGCCGATGAAGGGGATGTCCCTGACCACGAGGATGGTCTTGGGGGAAGACGCCAGCGGTCCCGCCTGCTGAGGCAGTGGGGTCCAGTTCTGGTAGGCCCGGAAGTCGTTGGGTACCCGTAAGGGTTTGCCTTTCCGGATATCGTCGTAGATGTAATAGGCGGCCTTGCCGTTGAGTCGCGCCAGGATCCGGTGGGTGACGGTGGGGTTCATGTTCGGGTCCATCATCTCGAGCTTGACCAGTTCCTCCTCCGTGACCACCCGTTCGCTCCAGCCCCAGTCGGAAATCTCCGGGAGGGTCGGCCGGGCAGGACCGGCCGTTTCTGAAGACGGCGCAGTTTTAGGGATGCGGATCCCTGAGGTCCCGGAACATCCAAAACACACCAGACAAAAGACGATCACGAGCTGCCACTGAAATCGCAAACGAACCATCGCTCTCATTTCCTCTCAGGATTACTCAAAAAGGCAGTGACACCACCAGATGATTCCCATCCGGGGCGCTTTCACTCTCGATACTGCCGCCATGGGATTTGACAATCTTCCACGCCTGCAGGAAATCCAGGCCCTTTCCCAGGGTTCGGGAAGAGAAATCTGCATCGAACAGGTCTTGCAGCGAGCCCTCCGGTATGGCTCCCAGTGGTGCACAGAAGTCCACTGACACAAAATCCCGGCGTGAGGTCTCCCGGATTCTGACCGCGATTTCGACCTCCTTCCCGGAAGCACCGGTGAGCTGGGCCATGGTCTTGAGAGTGAGCTGCAGGGCCAGCTTCATGGCCACGGGGTCAAAGCGTACAAAAATTCTTGCCGCCGGCGGAAAGCGCCTGAGAACCGTAACGTTGGGGAATTCATGCCCGCCTTCCAGTTCGCCGAGAGACTCCTCGAGGGTGGCCGTGAGGTCGCCCACATCCCAGATTGGTGTGAAGTCCTTGGAAAATGAAGAAACCTCGTGCAACACCTGCTGGAGGCGCTCGGCTTCCTGGATGATGATGTTGAGATACCGGGAGGACTGGCTGGCTTCTCGGATTTCACGGGCCAGACGCTGGGCAAAACCGCCAATCGCCATCAGTGGATTTCTGATTTCATGGGCGACGGCATCGAGGACATGGCCGACCGTTCGCTGCTGGTCGTGGATGGTCCGTGAGAGGTCCTTCTCCCCGTGAGGGGAACTCTCCGAGAGGAGCTCCATGGCTTTGGCGAGCTTCGTCTGGAGGGAATCGTTGATTCTGACCAGGGTGCGATTGGCCTTTTCGATCACCTCTACCATATCCTGGGTGGCGTCCACCTTGAGCTGAAAGTGCTGCGCAAGTTCCGCGACCCGGGCAAAAGAGGTGCAGAGCGTGTCGGCGATCTGATCGTACTGGAGATTGAGAAGGGGAGCCTTTTCCCTGAGGACCTCGAACTGCTGGTGTTCGCTGAAGAAGACCTGGGTCGCCAGTCGGGCAAACTCGAGCACCTGAGCCAGGACGGGGCGGTCCTGGACCAGCACGGACGGACCGTAGTGTTTTTGGCATTCGATAATGGTTTCGGGAAAACCCCAGCGCCTGAGAATATAGTGGCCGACCTGACGGTGGTTGAGGTCGAGGGTCTGTTGCTCCCAGGCGAGGATTTCTTCAAGGGGGGCCGAGAGGGTGGGGAAGGAAGCCTTCAGCGGTGCCGGACAGACCTGATAGAGCATCAGCAGGCCGATTTCCTGGAGCAGAGCGGCAGTGAATACCTCATCGAGCTGTGCCGTTTTGTTCCCTGGCATCTGTTCCGCGAGGCCCTGAGCGATCATTGCCCGGTAGAGGGAGGTCTTCCAGAAGGATTCATAATCGAGGCCACCCGCTTTGCCAAAGGGGAAAGAATCACGCAGGGAGAGAGATAGGGCCATCACCCGAAGGCGGGTGTGCCCCACCAGGAGAATGGCCTGGGAAACGGAAGCCGCTTTGCGGGGACCGGAAAAAAAGGCGGTGTTGGCAACCTTGAGCAGGCGAGTGGTCAACCCGGGGTCCTGTTCGATGACCGTTGCCAGATCTGCACTTGATGAGCGTTCGTCTGCTGCCAGTTCGAGGAGTCGAACAACGATCGGCGATGCCGAGGGGAGCCCCTCCCCCTCCGCGATCTTTTGCAGAATTCTGCTCTTCTCGGATTTGTCTGACAGCATTCCAACCTCCCAACCGGTTTCTGAAAGCCAGACTGTATTCCTGATGGCAGGAGCGCCGTTCCTTCAACACCTTTTTTCGCCGCCATCATAGCAGAGATGGCATGTGGATCACAGAGGGAAGTCGGTCGCGAGACAAAGAGAATAGTCCTGGGGTGATGCAAATTGTTGGCGATTACTATTCACTTTCCATTCAATTCGAAAAGCGCGCGTGATAGAATCGGCAAAGCGTTTGATCAGGGCAATCGATTGACCCGTTCAGGACCCGTGCGGGCAGACAATCTCTCGGTGCTGAACAACCAGCGGAAGCTTCGCTCTTTCCTTTATGGGCCGATGATCTGCTGTGAGTTCAGGGCGCTCCTGGACGAGTGTAGGGATGAAAATGAGCGCGAGATTTACAGGGGCCTGCCGGCTGTTTTCGGTCTGGCGGGAAGCCATTCATCCTCGCCGGAGTGACGCCCTGAGGGGGTTTTGCAGGAGGCTCTCCGGTATCATGACTGTTATCGTCAATCAGGAAGGAATGGTCTACGAGAAGGACCTGGGCGTAAATACGGCCCGGGCCGCCGGCGGTATGAAGACCTTCGATCCTGATGAGACCTGGCGGAAAACCGAATGACAAGGAGGTGCAAGTGTCATGCGTGACACCGTTTTGAAAGGCCTGCTTCACCCCAATGAGAGGAAAATCGTGCTGATGGTGATCGATGGTCTGGGAGGATTGCCATTCGAGAAGGGGGGCCGGACGGAGCTTGAGACTGCCCGGACCCCATATCTTGATGAACTGGCGGCGGAGGCGGAATGCGGTCTGCATATGCCGGTCGGGTTCGGGATAACTCCGGGGTCGGCTCCCGGTCATCTCGCCCTGTTCGGGTATCAACCCACTGAATACCCCGTGGGCCGAGGCGTGGTGGCCGCCATGGGTATCGCCTTCCCTATGCAGCCGGGGGACGTGGCGGTGCGGATCAATTTTGCCACTCGGGATGACCAGGGAAACATCAGCGATCGGCGTGCGGGCCGTATCCCCACCGAAACCTGCGCGCGCCTGTGTGATGTGCTCGGGGCGGTGAGCATTCCCGGGGTAGAGGTGTTCGTCCGGCCGGTAAAGGACTACCGCGCGGTGGGCATCTTTCGGGGAGCGGGGCTGTGCGACCGGGTTGAAGATACCGATCCCCAGGCTACCGGTGTGCCGGCCTTCGATCCGAAGCCAATTACCGCGGAAGGAAGCAGAACTGCCGAGGTGGCGAAAGAATTTGTCCGCCAGGGGCTGACACTGCTGAAGGATCAGAAGCCGGCCAATGCCATCCTCATGCGCGGTTTTGCGGAGCTGCCCGTTATTCCTTCCATGAGCGAGCGGTTCGGGTTGCGCCCCGTGGCTCTGGCGGTCTATCCGGACTACAAAGGGGTGAGCCGTCTGGTGGGGATGGACGTCATCGAGGGATTGACGAACCTGGCCGATCAGGGCGCGGCGCTGCGGCAGTGCTGGAGTCAGTATGATTTCTTTTTCGTGCACCATAAGTATGCCGATTCTCGAGGCGAGGACGGAGACTTTGCGGCAAAGGTGGCGGAGATCGAGAAGGTAGACGCCTTCATGCCTCTCGTCAGGGATTTGCACCCCGACGTGCTGATCGTGACCGGGGACCATTCGACCCCTGCGGTGATGAAGGCCCACTCTTACCATCCCATTCCGTTTCTGCTCCATGGGCGGAACACGCGCCCGGACGAGGTCACCGAGTTTGGCGAAAGGCCATGTGCCAAGGGGATGTGGGGGATCATCCCGGGGGTGATGCTGATCCAGCTGGCGCTGGCCTATGCCGACAAGCTGCAGAAGTTTGGCGCCTGATAACGGCTGAAAGCGCTTTCGGGTTAGTGATGGGGAAGGGAAGGGAGGTCCTCTCGCCCGATGATGGTGTGGGAGCAACCAGATGAAGGAAGAAAAGACAGGGAGGCACCGAGGCAGCATCCTCCTTGTGGATGATGACCTGGCGAGTCTTCGGCTGCTGACCGATATGCTGACCGAGGAAGGCTACACCGTCCATCCCGCCTCCCGGGGCGAGATGGCGCTGCGGTTTGTGCGGTCGGCGCTCCCCGACCTGGTGCTGCTGGACATCAAGATGCCCGGTCTTGACGGCTATGAGGTCTGTGCGCAGTTGAAGGCGGATGAGCGGACCCGCAACGTTCCGATCATCTTCCTCACCGGTCTGACCGATACGGCCGACAAGGTCAAAGGCTTCCGGGCGGGAGGGGTGGATTACGTCACCAAGCCCCTGCAGTTGGAAGAAGTCCTGGCGCGGGTCCAGACGCACATGGCCGTGCATGCGCTGCAAAAGCAGCTCTCCCTGCAGAATGTCCGTCTCCAAGAGGAAATCGCCGAGCGCCAGCGGGTGGAAATGGCGCTGCGGGAAAGTCAGGCGCGATACGGCTCGTTTGTTGCCAACAGTTCCGAGGGAATCTGCCGCATCGAACTGGAGCAACCGTTATCGATCCTGCTGCCGGAGGATGAGCAGATTCAGGGCATCTTTCAGTACGGCTATCTGGGCGAATGCAATGATGCCTATGCGCGGATGCATGGCCGAACGAAAGCCGAAGAGCTCAGGGAGGTTCGCCTTCCCCAACTCCTCCAGCCCAGTGATCCCCGCATCATTGCGCTCATTCGTACCTTCATTCGCGGCGGCTATCGCCTGGTCGACTCGGAACCTTACGAAACCGGCGTTCGGAGGCATAAGCGCGCGTTTGTGAGCAGTTTCGTCGGTATGGTGGAAAACGGCTTTCTGATGCGGGCCTGGGGCCTGCAACGCGACGTCACCGAGCGTAAACGGGCGGAAGACGCCATAAGGCAGCAACTCAACTTTCAGCAGACCATGATCGATACCATCCCCAGCCCGATCTTCTATAAAGACCGGGAAGGTCGGTACCTTGGCTGCAACGCTTCCTTCGAAGCCTATATCGGCCGGCGCAAGACGGACCTCATTGGCAGAACCTTCCACGACATCGCTCCCCGGGAGTTGGCCGACCGCTACCATGAAGCCGACCAGGCCTTGTTTCGGGAACCTGGAGTGCAGTGCTATGAGGCCATGGTCCGGCATGCGGACGGCACCAACCATGACGTCTTCTTCACGAAAGGGACCTTCACGGACCTGGAGGGCCGGGTGGCCGGACTGGTCGGCGTGATGGTCGATATCACGGACCGGAAGCGGACGGAACATGAATTGGAGCGCTATCGCGATCACCTCGAGGATTTGGTGAAGGAACGTACCGCGGAACTGGCCAGAGCCAATGAGCAGTTGACACGTGAAGTGGAGGAACGCCGACGGGCGGAAGAGGCGCTGAAAGCTGCCTCTGACAAGCTCAAGTTTTTTGCCTACTCCGTGGCGCACGATCTCAAAAGCCCGGCAATCGGTATTCACGGTCTGACCAAGCGCTTGAGCAAGCACACCCGTGAGGTGCTTGATGAAAGAGGCAGAGTCTACTGCGACCAGATCCTCAAGGTGTCGGAACACATTGCCGCCCTCGTCGATAAGATCAACGTGTACATCGCCACCAAAGAAGCTTGCCTGTCCCTAGAACGGGTGAACGTCAGAGAGGTCCTGCAAATGCTGAAGGACGAGTTTTCGGCGCAGCTCAGCTTGCGACAAATCGATTGGCGCATGCCTGAGGCGGTGGAAGTTAAGGCGGACCGGCTATCGCTGCTGAGGGCCTTCAGAAATCTGGTGGACAATGCCCTGAAGTACGGAGGAGAGCGGCTGAGCAGGATCTGGACAGCCTACGAAGAGGTGGAGGATTTCCACATTTTTTCAGTCAGTGATGACGGCAAGGGATTGAAGGCCGAGGATGCGGAGAAAATCTTCGGGGCCTTCCAGCGTGACGAAACGTCGCGGGGGGTGGAAGGGGCAGGTCTGGGCCTGACCATTGTCAAGGAAATCGCCGCCCAGCATGGCGGCAGGGTGTGGGTGGAACCGAGGACCAGGAAAGGGACCACCTTTTTCATTTCGATCGCCAAGCACCTGTGAGCAACCAAAAGGAAAGGGGTGCAGAGGGAATGGCTCTACCGACCCATAAGACGAAGATTGTCTGTACCATCGGCCCTGCCTGTGACCGTCCGGAGTTGCTCGCCGAGATGATCCGGGCGGGGATGAACGTGGCGCGTTTGAACTTCTCTCATGGGGATTTTGCCGTGCATGAGGCCAGCATCCAGCGGATTCGCGCCGCTTCCCGGGCTGTCGGCCGGCGCGTGGCCGTCATGGCCGATCTGCCGGGCCCCAAGATGCGGATCGGCAAGCTCAAGGAGGAGCCCTTCGAGCTTGAAAGCGGCGATGCCTTCGTCCTCTCAACCGACAGCTTTCTCGGCGACCGGGACCGCGTTTCGGTGAGTTATGCGCGCCTGGCCCAGGCGGTCAAGCCGGGAGATACGCTTTTTCTCAATGACGGGCTGATCCAGCTGGAAGTGGTCCGGGTGGAAGGCCCCGACGTCCATTGCCGGGTTATGGTGGGGGGTGAGTTGCGGTCGCGCAAGGGACTCAACCTGCCGGGGATCGACCTCGGCATCAGCGCCTTCACCGACCGCGACCGGGAATACCTCCGCTTCGCCCTGGAACAGGGCGTCGATGCTGTCAGTCAATCCTTTGTGGAAGGCGCTGCCGATCTGCAAGCGGTGCGCGAGGCGGCCGCCGGGTCCGGGCACCAACCCTTCATCATTGCCAAGATCGAGCGCTCGCGGGCGCTGGAAAATCTCGAGGGGATTCTGGAAGCGGCGGATGGGGTGATGATTGCTCGAGGGGACCTGGGGGTTGAGGTGCCGATCGAGCAAATAGCCGTGGTGCAGAAGCACCTCGTGCACCAGGCGAACCTGTTGGGCAAACCGGTGATTACGGCGACCCAGATGCTTGAATCGATGGTCGAGCACCGCCGTCCCACCCGTGCCGAAGCCACCGATGTAGCCAATGCGATCCTTGACGGTACCGACTGTGTCATGCTCTCGGAAGAATCGGCCATGGGAAAATACCCGGTGGAGGCGGTCGCCATGCTTGCCAAAATCGCGACGGCAATCGAGCCTCATTGCCATCACCACCAGACGGGAGAGCTCAAGCGTCGGCTGGACAGCGCCGTCACGCCGGCCCTCCGTGAGGTGATTGCCGCCAGCGTGGCGGCGGCGGCCCAACGCGTCACGCCGGCCTTGGTTTTTGTGCCGACGCACGGGGGGGCCACCGCGCGGAGCATCACCCGGTTCAGGCTGCCGGTTTGGATTGCCGCGGTGAGTTCCCAGGAGCGGACTTGTCGGCAACTGGCTTTTTCCTATGGCGTTCATGCCATTCATGAGCCCGACCATCCCGCCGCGTGGAAGCCCTATGTACAGAACTGGATGCAGACTCAGGGGATGGCAGGGGAATTCGTCCTCCTCACCGAAGGCCCCTCGGCGAGCCATCCCGAGGGCAACAACCGTATGGAAATCATTGATCTGAGTTGTCCCTGATGGCGGCGGAAAAGTATGCTTTTCTCGTTGGCGGGACCCATAGCGGGTGCGGGAAGACCACGCTTGCCCTGGCCCTGATGGCGGCCTTCAAGAGGCGGGGGATGGGGGTGCAGCCCTTCAAAGTCGGCCCCGATTTCATCGATCCAGGCTTTCATACGCAGATCACCGGCTTGGAGTCGCGCAACCTGGACGGCTGGATGTTCGAGCGGCAATACAATGTCGGTCTCTTTCAGCGACTGCTGGGGCAGGTGGATATGGCGATCGTGGAGGGGGTGATGGGGCTCTTCGACGGCTACGACGGCATCACCGAAGCGGGGAGCAGCGCCGAGATGGCCAAATGGCTGGGGCTTCCCGTCATTCTCGTCGTGGATGCCCGCAGTATGGCCAGGAGCGCTGCCGCTCTGGTCTACGGGTTCCGCCATTTTGACCCCGAGTTGCAGTTTGCCGGCGTCATCTTCAATCGCTTGGGAGGTGACGGACATCTGGCCTATCTGAAAGAAGCCATGGCGGCGAGTCTTCCGGAAGTGCCGGTACTGGGAGGCATTCCCAGGGAGGACCTCATCCGGATCCCCGAACGGCACCTGGGGCTGGTGACGGCCGACGAGATTTTCATTGATCCGGTGTGGGAGAATAACCTGGCAAACCTGGTCGAGCGGTATGTGGATCTGGAGTTGACTCTGCAGCGGGTAAGACGGCCCGAGGAGCAGCCAGCAGACTGGGTGGACCGCCATTTGAACGTCGAAAAGCTTGTGGGCAGTCCTGCGCCGGCGGGATCAAAAGTGCGGATTGCGGTGGCGCGGGATGCGGCCTTCTGTTTTTACTACCCGGACAACTTTGAGCTGCTGCGCCAGGCGGGGGCCGAGCTGGCCTTTTTCTCCCCGCTCCAGGGTGAGAGCCTTCCTGCCGATACGGCCGGCCTCTATCTCGGCGGAGGCTATCCGGAAGTTTATGCTGAAAAACTCGCCTCCCACCACGCTTTGCTGACGGGCATCCGGAGTGCGGTTTCCCGAGGTGTGCCCGTCTATGGCGAATGCGGGGGCATGATGGTCCTCAGCCGCTTCATTGAAACGCTCGACGGCAGGTGCTATCCGATGGCGGGGGTCTTACCCTTTGGCACGCGCATGTTGCCAAGGCGGAAGGCTCTGGGCTATACGGAGGTGCTGCTGAGCGAGACCTGTCTGCTCGGGGAGCGGGGTATGGCCATTCGCGGGCATGAGTTCCACTACTCGGAGATCGTCGAGGAAAAAGCGGATCCAGCTTTGACAATGGTTTACCAGGTTCGCGGGCGCAAATTCGGCAAGGATCGCCCGGAAGGCTATCAGGTGGGATCGGTGCTGGCGAGCTACGTCCATCTCCACTGGGGGAGTGCTCCGGGGGCGGCGGCGGCGTTCGTCGAGCGGTGCCGGGAGTTTTCGATTTCGGATGTCGGATTTCGGATGTCGGATTTGGGATTGCAGAGGTAAGAGGGAGGGCATCCGAGGGGTGATTTCGGATGTCGGATGTTCGACGTGGGATGGCGGAGGGAGTGGAGAGGGAATCCGGGGGGGTTATTTCGGATTTTGAATGCTCGCGGGGGGAGTGGCAGGACCTGACTTCATCCTCGGTGAGGTTAATTTTGGCGGTTCCTTAAGGGCTGGAAGTTGTGTGACGGACGATGACAGTCATGGCAGAGCGGGCGAAGCGGTTGATGTTTCTGGGGACGGGATCGGATGTGGGCAAAAGCGTGCTTGCTGCCGCCTTCTGCCGGATTCTCAAACAGGATGGGTACCGTGTGGCGCCGTTCAAAGCCCAGAACATGGCGCTCAACTCCTTCATCACTCCCGAGGGCGGTGAAATGGGCCGGGCCCAGGTGGTCCAGGCCGAAGCCGCCGGCATCACCCCTCATGTCGACATGAATCCGATCCTCCTGAAACCCACCTCCCAAATGGGGTCCCAGGTAATTGTTCACGGCAAAGCCGTGGGGAACTACCTGGCCAGGGAATACTACGAGCACAAGAAGAACCTTGTTTCAGCAGTTCGCGAAAGCTTCGAGCGCCTGGCGCGCACCTACGAGGTGATCATCCTGGAAGGGGCCGGAAGCGCCGTCGAACTCAACCTCAAAGAGCACGATCTGGTCAATCTTGCCATGGCCGAGATGGCCGATGCGCCCTGTATTTTGGTGGGTGACATCGACCGGGGCGGCATCTTTGCAGCGCTGCTGGGTAGCTTCATGCTGATGACCCCGGCCGAGCAGCAGCGCCTCATCGGGTTTGTGGTGAACAAACTCAGAGGCGATCCGGAGCTATTCGCCAGCGGGGTGGCAATCATCGAGGCCCGTGCCGGGCGTCCGGTTTTTGGGGTTATTCCCTATTTCCACAACATTGCCCTTCCTGAAGAGGACAGCGTCGCGCTGTCGCGGCGGATGCGGGAGAGCGCGAAGACGCCTCCGGGCGGCAACCTGGTGGTGGGCGTGGTGCGGTTGCCCTTCGTTTCCAATTACACCGACTTCGATTGCTTCGAGTACGACCCGGGGGTGGATCTCGAATATTTTGACCGCCCACAGCGAATTTTCACCTATGATGCGGTGATCCTGCCGGGCAGCAAGAATACCCTCGAGGACCTGGCGAGCCTTCAACAGAGCGGGATGGCCGAGGCGATTGTGGCCTACGCCAAGGCGGGGGGAACGGTCGTCGGGCTTTGCGGCGGCTACCAGATGCTCGGCCTGCGCGTGACGGACCCGCACGGGGTGGAAAGTCGCCTGCAAGAAGTGGCAGGTCTCGGACTTCTCGAAATGGAAACGGAACTTTATCCCGACAAGATCACTTCCCAGGTCGAGGCCGCCTTCCTGGCGCACGACGCGTTTTCCTTTCATGCTGCGGAGCCGCTGGCGGGTTATGAAATCCACATGGGAAGAAGCGTTTCCCGGGGAGCGGCGCAACCGCTCTTTCGCATCATCCGCCGCAGCGGGCAGGGGGCCGATGAGCTGGATGGCCTGGCTCAGCCCGATGGGCGGGTGTGGGGAACCTACATTCACGGTATCTTTGACAACGACCAATTCCGGCGAGGCTTTCTACAGGACCTCCACGACCGGTCGGGACGCACCCATACCCATACGGCCTCCCCCTTCTCGTACCGCCGGTGGCAGGAAGCGCAATTCGACCGTCTTGCCGCAGAGGTGCGTCGGCACTGCGATGTGAGGCGGATCTATCAGCTCATGGGGCTGCGCTGATGCTTTTCCTTCCCTGGCATCTGGCGCTGGCCTATCTGCTTGACCTCGCAGTGGGAGATCCCCAGTGGCTGCCCCATCCCACGCGCTGGATCGGGCGCTGGCTCAGTCTGGTGGAACGTATCTTTTATGACGGGGCGGCTTCGCCGACAGTGCAACGTTTCGCCGGATGCGCCTTCTGGCTCATGGTGGTGGCTGGCGTGTTCAGCGGGGGGATGCTCCTCATCGAGTTCACGGGTGCTCTCGACAGTCTCCTTGCCCAGGCTGTGGCGGTCTGGCTGGCCTATACGACTTTGGCCACGCGGGGTCTCCACCAGGAATCCGCGCGCGTAGTGGAAGCCTTGCGCAACAAAGACCTGACCCTGGCCCGGGAGCGGCTGGCCATGATCGTCAGTCGGGATACCGGGGCGCTCGAAGAACGGGACATCCTGCGAGCGGTCATCGAGACCGTGGCGGAGAATATCTCGGACGGGATCGTTGCGCCCCTGGCCTACCTGGCCCTCGGCGGACCGGTGGGGGCTCTGGTTTATAAAGCGGTCAACACCATGGATTCCATGGTCGGGTATGAGAACGACCGGTATCGTGATTTCGGCTGGTGTGCGGCGCGGGTCGATGATCTGGTCAACTGGGTGCCGGCCCGCTTGAGCGGCCTGATGCTGGTGGGCGCGGCAGCGTTCCTCAAACTCGACTGGGCCGGCGCCTGGCGGGTAATGCGGCGTGATGCGGGGAAGATGAAGAGTCCCAACGCGGGATATCCGGAGGCGGCAGCGGCGGGCGCTCTCGGGGTGCAGCTCGGGGGTGCCAATGTCTATTTCGGACAAAGGGTTGAAAAGCCCACGCTCGGCGACGTCGGCGTGCCTATGACGATCGGGACGTACCGGCTCATGATCCGCCTCATGTACGTGACCTCCGCGGTGGCTTTCCTGCTGGCCCTCGGCGTACGCTGGTTGATGGTCATGTTCTGAAAGCATTGAAGCAGTATCCACGAAGTCACACGAAGACACACGAAAGAAAGCGAAGAGCTGCTGAATAAGGATCGCCTTCGTCCTCCCTCTACCGGTGCTTAGGGGAGGAATGAGGCATGGCCGACGGGCTGAAATGGAAAGATGAACGCCGGGAGCAAGAGGTGGGCAGGGTAGACCTGGAGATGGCGGCGGGGGATGAAAAGACCTCATCTCAAATCCGACATCCTACATCCGACATCCGAAATTCGAAATTCGAAATCTAGAAGCGAGGCCTATGACTCTCATTCATGGTGGTAATGTCTACGAAATTGCATCGCAGTTGGGGTGCGCTCCCGAGGATGTGCTCGATTACAGTGCGAGCATCAATCCTCTGGGGCCGCCGGCGGGTCTGAGCGAACTGTTCGACCAGACTTTTCAACGTCTGCAGCACTATCCCGACATCCAGAATCGGCGGCTGCTGGACGCGATCGCCTGTTACCACGGTGTCTCCTCGGACCGGGTCGTGGTCGGGAACGGTTCAACGGAACTCATCTACTGGCTGCCGCGCGTGCTCGATATTCGCAAAGCGCTGGTGGTGCTTCCAACCTTTGGTGAGTATCAGAAGGCCTTTGAGCTTCAAGGGGTGCAGCTGGCGAAACTGATTACTTCGCCCGAAGGCGATTTTCAACCCGAGGTTGAGCAGCTGGAGGATCTCTTCGAGAAGTTCTCCCCCGAAGCGATGCTGTTCACTCACCCGGGGAGTCCGGCCGGTGCGCTCATCAAGCCTGAGGTGCGGGCCTGGCTGGTTGAAAAAAGTCGTGCCCGGAAGGTCTTCGCCATTGTGGACGAGGTTTTCATCGATTTCTGCGAAGAGGAGTCGCTGAAAGGTTATCTGGATGAATCGGAGCACTTGGTGATCATCCGCTCCATGACCAAATTCTATGGCCTGCCCGGGCTGCGCCTGGGCTATCTGCTCACTTCGGAGCCACTAGCTCAGCGGCTGGGTCGGTCCCTTCCCCCCTGGTCGGTCAACACGTATGCCCAGGCGGCCGGGCCTTACTGCTTCGAGCAGGAGGAGTATCGCGAACGCACGCTGGGCTTGATCAGGGAAGAACGGGAGCGCATGACAGCGCGCCTGCAGGCGTTCACAACATGCCGAATCTTTCCCGGGCGCGCGAACTACCTCCTGATGGAGCTGAGGAAAACGGTTGGTCCGGCTGCGAAACTTCGGCAGGACCTGCTGACTGCTGAGCGGATTCTCGTGCGGGACTGCCATTCTTTTGAAGGGCTCG
>CAZDKX010000054.1:10034-19926 GCA_964505935.1 uncultured Syntrophobacteraceae bacterium | reverse complement strand
ATCACTTCGTGTCCTTCGTGCTCTTCGTGGTAAAGAGATCACTTGTTTTTGGACGACTCCTTAGAAGAAGGATTGAAACCTTTATGAGATGGGGGAGCTTCGATCCGTTTCTCCTGGGTGATGCCTTCTGGCAGGATAAGATGGGCATGCCCGTCGCCAACAAGGAATTTCTCAAAGCCCTGCTCACCTACGGGTCCTTTGACAGCTATCATTTCTTCTGCGAAGACACCCATCGGCAGCGACAGCTTGACCGCAATCTCGATCAATTGCTCGCCCCCGAAATGAGAAAGCGCGTGAAGACCTCCCCGCAAGCCTGCTTCCTCCAGGAATTCGCGGCCGCTCCCATCGACGTCATGCACCATGGTGATTTCACCTTTTTCATGCCGTTCCTGATGGAACTGCGCCGGCGCCTCTCCCTCACCCCCGCTTTCCCGGTTTCCGGCGTCACCCATTCCCTCGATACGGTCAGCATGCACAACCGTTTTCTTCAGGTCCTGTTGGCACGGCCCGAACCGTTCGACACCATCGTGTGCACGAGCGCCTGCGCCATCAAGATGCTGACCGAGGCCTTCGGTCATCTTCACGAGACCTTCAGGGCATCCTTTGGGGCCGAGCTCCCGCCCCCTCCCGAGCTCGTCAGGATTCCTCTCGGCCTCCCCGATGAGGCTTATCGACGGCGCGATCGCCATCAATGCCGGAGTGAGCTCGGACTGCCCTCCCATCACCTGGTGATGCTTTCGCTGGCACGGTTTTCTCCCCGCCGCAAGATGGATCTGGCCCCCCTGCTCGAATGCCTGCAATGGCTCAAATCACGACGCGATCAGGCCTTCCCGCCCTTTACCCTGATCCTGGCCGGAGCCGGCCGCCCCCCGGACCTCTCCCTGATGCAGGCCATGATCAACCGCCTGGGCCTGCAACAGGAAGTCCGGATCGAGAGCAATGTAAACCCCGACAGGAAGTGGGCCCTCTATGGTGCCGCGGATTTCTTCTTATCTCTCGTCGACAACTACCAGGAGACCTTCGGCCTCACCATCATCGAGGCCATGGCTCAGGGTCTGCCGGTGGTGGCCACGGATTTTGACGGGTACAAGGACCTGGTCTCCAACGGGTTGACGGGATTTCTCATTCCCACCTGCGCCAGCCTCAGCAATGAGCCGTGGGAGCCGCTTTCGGGGCTGCTCGACTCCTCCCTCATGCGCTTCTACCGTGCCCAGAAGGTGGCCTTCGACCTGACCGAACTGGCGCGCGCGGTCACGGCGCTGGCGGTCCAACCCGAATTGCGCCAAGCCCTGGGAACGCGAGCGAGGAGCCGCGCGGTCTCGTATCGCTGGGCGGAAATCATCCCCCTGTATGAAAAGCTATGGAGAAACAAGGCCGGTGCGGCTTCGCAGCGGCCCAGCGGCTCGGGAGCGCAGGCCAAAGGCCCACCCCTCCTTGTTCCCTCCACTCAAAGGCTATTCTCTCACTATCCCAGCCGGACACTCGACGACAAGGCCCAAATTGGTCTGAGCGACTATGGACGGCAGCGGTGTCGTGAATCCTTTGAACCCATCCTTTACGAGGAACTGACCCTCTTTTTTGACCCGTCCTGCAGTGATCTGCTGCTTCAGCAGCTGAGCCAGCGAGACTGTTCCTACGGGGAGCTGGTCGATCAGACGGCCCGGGTGCTGGGACTTTCGCGGGAGCGTGTCCTGCTGCACCTGGACTGGCTCATCAAACACGGCTATGTGCAGATTTTTTGATCACCCTTAGAAAAAAACCTAAAGCTCCTCACTGCTCCCGCCGATAAGTAAGGCAACGGCAAGAAACGTAAGGTGGTAAAAACGAACAGGTTTGACAAGGATGTCAAAGCAATATACTTCAAGGAGGAAACACCATGGCTCTCAGAATTAACACCAACCTCAATGCGCTTCAGATTCAGAACAATCTTACGAACACCAACAACAAGGTTTCCAATTCATTGCAGCGTCTGTCCACCGGCCTTCGCATCAATTCGGCCAAGGACGACGCCGCCGGCTTTGCGGTAGCCAATTTCTTCAAGGCCAAGATCTCGTCCATGCGGGTAGCCTATCAGAATGCGGCTGAGTCCAATTCTCTGCTGCAGGTTGCCGACGGCGCCTACACCAAGATCCACGACATCATGGTGCGGATGAAGGACCTGGCGACCCAGGCGGCGGGCGGACAAATTGAAAACACCAACCGTGAGCAGCTGAATGCGGAATTCGCGCAACTGGCGTCCGAGCTGGACCGGATCTCCGAGTCCACCAAGTATGCCGGTGTCAATCTGGTCTACAGCACCGCCTCCGGTCCTGCCGCCAGCTTCACCTTCCAGATCGGCGCCACCAACGACGCCACGGATCAGATCAGCGTCAGTCTGAACGCCGTATCCTCGAGCGCCCTGGCAATCAGTACCGCATCCATCGGCTCGGCCGTCAGCGCGTCCATCGCCATGGGCAAGCTGGATCTGGCACTGGAAAGCATCAACACCTACATGGCCAACGTGGGCGCCTACCAGAACCGGCTGGAGCTCACCATGGAAAACCTCGACATTCAGATCGAGAACTTTTCCGCCTCGGAATCGGCCATTCGCGATGTCGACATGGCCTACGAAGTCACCCAGTTCACCAAGAACCAGATCCTGCAGCAGTCCGGCATTGCCATGCTCGCCCAGGCGAACAGCGCTCCCCAGCAAATCCTCTCCCTGTTGCAGTAGCTCCAGCGATTCAATCTCAAGCGACACCGCGGATGGGACGAGGCGACTTCGGTCGCCTCGTTTCATTTTTTTTGATCGCCCTCAAAAAAACCTAAAGTCCCCCCTTACTCCCGCCGATAGGTAAAGCAATGGCAAGAAACGCAGGGTGGTAAAACAAACAAGCTTGACAAGGATGTCAAAGCAACAACTTTCAAGGAGGAAACACCATGGCTCTTAGAATCAACACCAACCTCAATGCGCTTCAGATTCAGAACAATCTGACCAACACCAACAACAAGGTTTCCAATTCATTGCAGCGTCTGTCCACCGGCCTTCGCATCAATTCGGCCAAGGACGACGCCGCCGGCTTTGCGGTAGCCAATTTCTTCAAGGCCAAGATCTCGTCCATGCGGGTAGCCTATCAGAATGCGGCTGAGTCCAATTCTCTGCTGCAGGTTGCCGACGGCGCCTACACCAAGATCCACGACATCATGGTGCGGATGAAGGACCTGGCGACCCAGGCGGCGGGCGGACAAATTGAAAACACCAACCGTGAGCAGCTGAATGCGGAATTCGCGCAACTGGCGTCCGAGCTGGACCGGATCTCCGAGTCCACCAAGTATGCCGGTGTCAATCTGGTCTACAGCACCGCCAAAGGCAATGCGGCCAGCTTCACCTTCCAGATCGGCGCCACCAACGCCGCCACGGATCAGATCAGCGTCAGCCTGAACGCCGTATCCTCGAGCGCTCTGGCAATCAGCACCTCGTCCATCGGCACGGCAGGCAGTGCGGCAGCGGCCATGACGGCCCTGGATACCGCTCTGTCGAGTATCAACACCTACATGGCCAACGTCGGCGCCTACCAGAACCGGCTGGAGCTTACGATGGAAAACCTCGACATTCAGATCGAGAACTTCTCCGCGTCGGAATCGGCCATCCGCGATGTCGACATGGCCTACGAAGTGACCCAGTTCACCAAGAACCAGATCCTGCAGCAGTCCGGCATTGCCATGCTCGCCCAGGCGAACAGCGCTCCCCAGCAAATCCTGTCCTTGCTGCAGTAGTTGCGAAAATTCAATCTCAAGCCATCCTGCGTAGGAAAAGAGGCGACCTCGGTCGCCTCTTTTCATTTGAGGACCCTTTTGCCTCAGCAGCAGAATCCTCGGCATAGTTTGTGAAAAGACTCAAGTCCACCATGCGTTGTGCCGATATTATAGCAAAACGCTAATGCACTTGAAGGAGGACCAGATTATGGGTTTTGCAGTCAGCGGCCTGTCGAGCGGAGTTGATTGGCAGAGCATTGTCGAGCAGCTTACCCAGGTGGAAACGAAACAATTCGTCAACCCCTTGAACACGAAAAAGACCAATCTTCAGGACAAACTGAGTGCGTGGCAATCGCTCAGCTCCAAATTATCGGCGCTCAAAACGGCAGCGGAGAACCTGAAGGACACCAGTGATTTTGACAAATACAAGGCCACGCTGACCTCCTCCTCATCGACGGCGGCGGACTCCCTGCTGTCGGTCACGGTCGGTTCCTACGCCGCCAGTGGGAGATATGACATTACCGTCACGTCGCTGGCGAAAGCGGAGAAGCTCCAGTCGGGTGCCGTAGCCTCCAGGGATGCAGACGCCGGCTGGACGGGTGCCATCACCCTGGCAGGGACTGAAATCAGCCTGGACGGCAAGTCTCTGGCCACCTTGAAGAGCGAAATCAACGCGCTGAACACCGGAGACGACCCGAGCGGCGTCATTGCCAGCATCATCCAGGTTTCCGACTCGGACTACCGGCTCACCCTGACCAATGAAGAGACCGGGGCGGCCGGGATCAGCCTGACCGACACCGGGAATTACTTCAGTAACGTGATTCAGGACGGAAAGGACGCTCAGTTCACGGTGGACGGCGTTTCCATGACCCGGTCCGGCAACACCATCACGGATGTCATCAGCGGCCTCACGCTCGACCTCAAGGACGAGGAACCGGGTACCAAGATCACCGTCGACATCAGCACCGACACCGAAGCCCTCACCGACAAGGTGCAGGCCTTTGTCGATGCCGCGAATGCCGTGTTGGACTATACGGCGAATCAACTCTCTTACGACAGTACTACCGGGGAAACGGGCGGGGCCTTGTATGGAGATTCCACCCTCAGATCGATCAGGAGCAATATCCTGAACTCGATCGTGAACGCCGACCTGTCTTCACTGGGTATCACCATCAACAGCAGCAACAAGCTCGAACTCGATGCCGACAAGCTGACCGACGCCCTCGAAAGCGATTTCGGCAACACGGTGACAGCCTTCAATGCGATGGCGGAGAGCTTCGATGAGACCCTCGATCATCTTACCGACTCCATTGACGGAACTTTGACACTGCGACAAAACAGCCTCCAGGATGGGATTGACCGGCTTGATGATAAGATTACCTCCACCCAGGAACGGATTGACCGTAAAATGGCCTTGATGACCAAGCAGTACCAGGCCATGGAGTTGGCGATCACCCAGTTACAGTCGCAGCAGTCCTATCTCAGCTCCCTGCTTTCCTCAGATGACTAGCCTCACGGCTCGATGCTTTCCGAGGGGACGGATGACCGTAATGACAGGCAAGCGGCAAACCATCCGCTCCGTATTGAGGTCTCGAGACTGAGAACAACGCAATAAAGGCACCAGGAGGACAAGATGACCACCAATTACGCCCTGAAAACCTACCAGGCAACCAATGTCAAAACTGCAGACAACCTTCAATTGATCATCATGTGTTACGATGCCGCGATCAACGACCTGGAGGAAGCCAGGAAATCACAGCAGAACCACCATATCGAAGCAACCTATGACCGCATCCGCCATGCTCAGGACATTGTTACCGAGCTTCTGGTTGGCCTTGATTATGAGCGAGGCGGCGATATCGCTCGCAATCTGAGCCGCATCTACAATTTTGTGCTGCGCCAGTTGGTTGGGATCAACACCAGTGAAGATATCCAGACCTACGACCACCTCATCCGGATCATGGGCGAGTTGAAGGATGCCTGGAAGCAGTTGCGCGCCCAGCACGGCAGTTCCGCGATGCCGGCCTCGGCCCAGCCCCTTGGCGCCGCCTGGCAAGGATAGGGCATGTCGCTGCTGGTGAAGGTTTGAGGAAGAGGACGGACCGCCATGACTACAGAACCGGGAGGGGTTTTCGCGTTGCTCGAAGAGCTTTTGTATCATACCCGGAAAATCGCGGAGCGTCAGGCTGATGCAAGCATTGATCTCACGACCCACACCGACTCATGCCGCAGCCTGTTGACTTCGCTGCAGGAGACTGTCCGCGAGCGGGGTGGCCTTGTCCTCAACGACAAAAATTTCGGCGATGCCGGGGAGAACGACCTTTTGGCAAGACTTTTGAAAGAGCTTGATGAACAAACACGACAGAGTCGTGAGGTGCTGGTGGGGTTGCTGGCAAGAACTGAGTCCGAACTCAGCTCTCTTCGCCTGGCAAAGAAACAGGTTGGGGCCTATCGTCGCCAGGCGCACCTGGAAAGGTAACACAGGAGAGGGTATCAGCTTAGTGAGGACAACATGACCCAGCGGTTGTTATTATCATAACGGACGAAACAGAACTCGACATGCCACCGCAAACCATATCCGTCGATCGCCTGTGTCCTGGATTATTCATCCAGCTGAACTTGAAATGGATGGCCCACCCTTTTGTCTTTAACAGCTTCAAGCTCAAAAATGATGACCAGATTCAAACCCTCAGAGAACTGGGCGTAAAGGAAGTCTTTTACATTCCTGAGAAGAGTGATTGTCCTCCGGCCAAAGCTCCCACAGCCCAGAACAAGCCACCGCCGCCTTCCTCTGCTGCTCCCGCCCGCAATGAGCTGTGGGAAAAGAAAAGAAAACAGATCGAAAAGCTGGAGAAACGGCGCCAGAAGCTGCAGCAGTGTGAAAAGGACTACCACCGCACCATCAAACAGGTTTCGGTGGTGATGCAGAAGCTCATGACGGGTTCCGAGGAGGCTGCGGCGGAAGCTGACCGACTGATCCAGGACATTGTGGACTCGCTCCTCATGGACCAGGAAGCCGTGGTGCACCTCGTCAATGTCAAGAGCAAGGATGATACGGCCTTCTACCACACCCTGAATGTTGCCATTCTGGCCATGGTGTTGGCCAGGGAATACCGCCTCACCGCGGAGCAGGCGAAACTCGTCGGCATGGGTGCGCTCTTTCACGACATCGGGAAGAATAAAATCCCCAAAAACCTGCTCTACAAAAGAGGCACCTTAACCCCGGCCGAAGCCAAGATCCTCCAGATGCATCCCCAGCACGGCCATCAGATGATGTCCCAGATTGAGGCCTTCCCGCGAGGTGCCCTCGATATCATTCTGACCCACCATGAAGCCATTGACGGGAGCGGTTACCCCAAAGGATTGCGCGACGGGGACATTTCCATTCTGAGCAAGATCACCGCCATTGCCAACAACTATGACAATCTGTGCAACAAGCTCGACCCTGCTGAATCCATGACCCCCTATGAATCTCTCTGCCATCTCTTTTGCCGGCAGAAGCAGCAACTGGACCCGCAATTGATGCAACGCTTCATCAGTTGCATGGGGATCTACCCACCGGGGACCATCGTGAAGCTAAAAAACGAGATGATCGGCATGGTGGTTTCGATCAACCCCAACAAACCGCTCCGACCCAGTATTCTGGTCTACGATGCCAATGTACCCAAAATTGAAGCCTTGATTATCGATCTTGATGAATTCCCGTCCCTGGAAATTGACCGGAGCCTCCGCCCCGCCGAGTTGAAGCCGGAAGTGTATGCGTATCTGGATCCGCGAACGCGCGTGAACTATTATTTCGAGAGCTCGGCCGAAACCTCGTCGCCACAACAGACCCGCTGAATCCCTCATCCGGGAAGTCTCAGCTCATGGTTCGCCGCGGCTTCATCCCTTTTTCACCTCGTGCACATATTTCCTGCAGTCCTCTTCATCCATGCTCCACTGGCATCCAAGCCGCGAGCCCGAATTGAAAAGCAGGGGGCCTCGCCAGTGCGGCGAAATGCGTTTCTGCTCGCGCTGGAACGACACCATGATGAGGACTACCAGGTCTTCCGGTGATTCCAGGCCAATCAACCTTCCTTTGGCAGGAGGAACTTCATAACGCACCCCAACCACCTCCGGTTCACAAACAACGAAGGCCAAGTTCGGCTCATCGACGGCCTGCAACCAGCGAAACGGCCCCTGGCGGTGCTCGAGAATCACATAACGTTTCACCTGCTCGAACCCGGGTATCCCCCAGGGAAAATCGATGAAGACCTTCTCGTCCAGCTCCAACGTCCCGAAACGGCTCGTCTCAATCACCATTCTTCCTGCACCTTATTACCGGAAAAAGCTTCCCAACCTTACGAGTCACTTTCCGCGGTCCCTGCTCAACTCCAGCACCGGGCTGCCTTCGGTGGGAATGATTTCCAGCATTTCTTCCAGGTCATGCGTTTCCATCGTGGCTGCTTCCCGATTATCATTGAGTATCTTCAGGTAGAGCTCCTTACGATAAACGGGAACTTCGCGCGGACTGCGAATGCCAAGCCTCACCCTGTTCTGATCAATGGCGGTGACAACAACTTCGATGTCCTCACCAATATGAATGGACTCCCCGATTTTTCGCGTCAAAACCAGCATATCACCTCACCGGATCATTTTTCATTGCGGATCATCCTCCCTTGCCTCTGCCCGCATTCGACCCACCCTTGGGGGCTCGGGCAGAGGGAAGCACCTGAGAGATAACCAATATTTATCTCTCCGGCAGCAAAGACGCAATGCAAATCCAGCGAGTCCTCGCAATTAATGTCGGAGCAGCCCGCAAAAGGCTTAAAGATTTTTCGCAAATTTGTTATCCATAAATCGATCAGGGTTGACAGGCAACCTGGAACTCGCAACTCGCAACTTGTCAGAGCAAACCATGCCAGGTAAAGCGCGCCAGGCAACCACCGAGGATTTTCAGCTCCTGGGGCTGCCGTACGGTGCTCCTTCGGACAAGGTAAAGAAAGCGTACAAGGCGTTTGTCAAAACCTGGCATCCCGACCGGTTTCCTCTTGGCTCGCGCCAGCAGCGGCATGCCGAAGAACGGCTCAAGGACGCCAATGCAGCCTACCGGCGGATCCGTCACGACTGGGAGGCCGGCATCCTGGCAAGGCATCCGGGACCTGCAAGCCCCGCAGCCCAGCCTGAGCAACCCCGGCAATCGTCCGCTGCCGGCAGAACCGCCTCCCGTTTTCCAGACCTGCGCGGTCCCTGGCACCAGATCCAGGGGCAAATCCTCCGGTTTTTTCGCGCCGCCCAAGCAAGGCGCCGGTGGCTGGCCTTGTTGCTCCTGCTGCCGCTCCTGATCCTCCTGATTGAGCTTGAGCCAACCTCGCCGCCCATCGACCACCGGGAAGTTTTCCCGAATCGGAGCTCTGACCCCGGCCTCCCCGTCACCCCCACCCCCATACCGCCGACAGGCCCTGAAGCAACGGCTCCGCCAGAGCCACCCGGCAAAATTCCACAACCCGCCACCCTCCCCTCCCACACTCCTCCCCCCGCTCCGGACGAAGACCTTCGCACCCAGCAGAAGACCTTCTTCAGTCTTGGCTCCACCAAGGCTGAAGTGCAACGCGTTCAAGGCAAGCCCGCCAAGGTGTTCGGGCAGACCTGGGTTTATGGTCTGTCGGATGTAACCTTCAGGGAAGGCAGGGTATGGCGCTACCACAACTTTGACGGCGGCCTCAAGGTCCGGATGCTGCCTTCCCGCCCGATGGGCGCCAGCCAGACGACCGATTCGTTCACGCTCGGTGCGACCCGGGATGAAGTACTCCTCGTTCAGGGAACGCCAACCCAGGTGGAGGGCAGTAAATGGTCCTATGGGTTCAGTGAAGTCCACTTCAAAGACGGCGTCGTCGTCGGTTTCAATAATTTTTTCGACAACCTGAGAGTTGCCATGCAGCCCGCTCCCGGCTTCCAGGCAGCTCCCGGAAAAGGCTATTTCACCATCGGGTCCAGCCAGGATGAGGTGCTCGCCCTCCAGGGAACCCCAACCATCGTGCAGGGCAATCTGTGGTCTTACCAACTCTCGGACGTCCTCTTTGTCGACGGTAAGGTTCGCAGCGTGAACGACTTTTCCGGAATTCTCAACTTTGCTGAACCGGATGCCCTGACTGAGAAATAGAAACCCGCCCGCAAC
>CAZDKX010000054.1:7768-9934 GCA_964505935.1 uncultured Syntrophobacteraceae bacterium | reverse complement strand
GCAACCCGCAGCTTTTTTCTAAAAGAGGGCAGCCTCTTGCAAAGGTCTCAAATCCCGTCACCCCGGCGTGCTTCTAGCCGGGGTCCAGGAACCATGCAGCCTGGATTCCGGCCCAAGAACCCTGCCGGAATGACGCCTTGGGGGACTTTTCCAAGAGGCTCAGGGGGCATCACTTTGACGCACCCACCGCGAAGCTCTTCCCTCGCCATGATTTCCTCCGGCACATCGATTTTGCCCTTGTGATCTATTAGTTGGGGTGGCATATATGATTTCACTATAATTATGGAGAGGGCACGGGCAAACCCGTCAAGGCCTTGACCGGTGATCCTGGCGGAAGATGAGCTGTTATAAAGGCCTGCAGTCCTGCCTGGCGGAGGGAATGCCGACAATGGAAGGGCATGAAAAAGCTGCCTTTGGTGATCAACCTTGATATCTTCATCCAGTCCCTGGACCACAAGCCTGCTCGCAATGAACCATGAACACACTTTAAACAAGGACCCATGTCACCCTCACTGGCTTCTCGAATACTGCTGGTAGACGATTCAAAGACAACCTTGGAGCTCATCAGTGAGCGACTTGAGCAGGAGGGCTTCGGGGTTCATTGCGCCTCCAGCGCCGCCGAAGCTTTCGTCCTGGCGTCTCAGAACCGTTATGATATCGTCATCACCGATCTGGTAATGCCCAAGGCAGGCGGTATGGAAGTGCTGGCGCATTTCGCCGAGCACTACCCGGACACCATTGTCATTCTTTTGACAGGGTATGCCACGATCGAGACGGCCGTTGAGGCGATGAAGCGGGGGGCTTTCGATTATCTGACCAAACCGGCAAAGCTCGACGAGATCTCCCTGGTGCTCAAGAGGGCCCAGGAACTGATTGCGCTCAAGGCCGAGAATGTGCTGCTGCGCTCCCAACTGCAAGAGCTTCAGCGGTTTGATCGCATGGTTGGCAGAAGCCGACCGATGCAGGCTCTTTATAAGATCATCGAACGGGTGGCCAAGACGGATTCCACCGTCCTCATCCTGGGCGAAAGCGGCACCGGCAAGGAGCTCATCGCCAACGCCATTCACAACAGCAGTCCTCGTCGCGACAAGCCTTTTGTGCCCATCAACTGTGGCGCCATTCCTGAAGAGTTGATGGAGAGCGAGCTCTTCGGCCACGAGAGGGGCGCCTTCACCGGTGCTCTCAAGGAGCGCAAGGGGCGCTTTGAACTGGCCAATTGGGGGACGGTGTTTCTGGATGAAATAGGCGAAATGAGTCAGAAGCTTCAGGTAAAACTGCTTCGCTTTCTCCAGGAACGGAAGTTTGAACGGGTCGGCAGTTCCCGGACCATCGAGGTTGATGTCAGAGTCCTGGCGGCCACCAACAAGGACCTCGAAGAGGAAGTTGCGGCCTCCAAGTTTCGCGAGGATTTGTTCTACCGGTTGAATGTGATTCCCATCCATGTTCCCCCCTTGCGCGAACGCACCGGCGACATCCCGCTGCTCGTCCAACACTTCCTCATGCAGCATTGCCAAAAAAAGGAGATCCCGCTAAAAACGGTCTCGAGCGCCACTCTCGATGTGCTGCTCCATTACGACTGGCCGGGAAACGTGCGCGAACTGGAAAACGTCATCGAGCGTCTGGTGATTCTGGTCGAAAATGACGAGATCCAGGTCGACGACCTGCCGCCGCGGATGCGCCGCCATGAATCCTCCGACGTCCCGTCATTGATGGAAATTGGTGAAGAGGGCGTTGATCTGAAGAAGATCCTGGATGACCTGGAGAACCACCTGATTCTCGAAGCGCTGAAGAAAGCCGGAGGGGTAAAAAATAAAGCTGCCAGTCTGCTGGGCCTCAATCGCACGACGCTCATCGAGAAACTCAAGAAGAAAAGAATCCATTTTCCGCTGCTGGACGCCTGAAGATGCACAAGCCTCTCTCTCCCTCCTCACCGTCCATGCCGCGCAAGCCCTGAAAGAATACCCGACACCCCCTTCCCCTCAGTGCTGTTGAATGACGCGATCTGATTCCCCCCTCGAGGGGGGAATTTGTTCTATGCGGGCCGCTTATTTCAACAGCGCCCTGCCAGGCTGGCATGTTCCTTGCCTGACTGCCTCATGTGGCATGCTCCCGTGTCAATTGCTCATGTCCCTTGGGAGCACCTGGAAACCCATGAAAAGGACCGCC
>CAZDKX010000054.1:0-7668 GCA_964505935.1 uncultured Syntrophobacteraceae bacterium | reverse complement strand
CGCAACTCGCAGCTCTTCGAAGCAGCAGCAGATGACGCGGGCAAAAGACCGATGATGCGTCCAGGCCGGCGATGCCGGTCCGGTTGACGAAGGCAATGATTTCACCCAGTGGCTGTTTGAGATGAACTATCGTCAGAAGATAAACTTGTTTTCCGTGGTCCTGTCCATGGGGGCTGTCGTCATTTTGACGCTCGCCGCTCCGGCCTGGAGTGGAGGTTCGTCTGAACTGCTGCGGTTGCGCCGGGGGGTCCAGAAAACCTCTGTTGTCACTTTCACACGGCTGGTACTGGAACTCACGGGCGAGCGTCCGTCCGGCATTGCCCAGGTTCCTCCGGACAAGCTGGCTATCAGCTTCCAGGAGCTCCGTTCCAAGATCGAGCCCCAAATTAAGATGAGCGAGCCCGCGTCGACGGTAGCGGCAATCACCATCCACGACGCTGCGAACGGCTCACGGGTGCTGATTCAATTCCGCACTCCCGACTGCGTCGTCAGCCACAGCTACCTCCCCCCTGAAAAGCCGATGCCCGGCGCCTATCGTCTGATGGTCGATATCTTGCCGCCTTCCCGGGGGAAGGCCTCTGAGAACGGAGCCAGGGATTCCAAAGCGGCGGCCGGTCCTCCCGGAAAACCCTCAGGACCTCCCCGAAGCGAGCCCCCCCCGAGCAAGCCGAAGACTTCCGAGGACGCCAACAAGGGCCCCAGAGCCGCAGCCAACGCCGCTGAAAGGCTTGGCGAGCCGGCCAGGATCGAACCCGCACCCGTTCCCAGACAGCCCACGGCCTCAAAATACCTGGAGGTCCCGGATGCCGGGCTGGCGGAACCTTTCAAAGAAGCCAACCGCTTGCTGGCAGAGGGAAAATACGAACAGGCCTTCTCCGCATACGGTGATCTCGCGAGGAAAGCCGGCCTGTCCCGGGAAGAGTCCGCCCTGGCTTTATACGGTCTTGCCGACAGCTCCTTCTTTATGCACGAGCAAGAACTGGAGGTGCATTCAAGAGAGATAGCGTCCAACTACCTCGCTGCGATCAACGCGAATTCTGCTTTGCTCCAGACAGGCTGGGCTTATTATCGTCTGGGTTTGGCTCATCAGGCCTCCGGGGCGCAGGAGAAAGCCATCAAGGCTTTTCAGAAGGCGCTGCAAGATTTTCCCGGCCATCCGGCAACTCCGCTCTGCTGGCTCGAATTGGGTAAAACCTACCAGAAGACAGGTTCGTACCCCCAGGCCGTTCGAGCCCTCCGAACCGCCCTGGAATTGCCCCTGGATCAGCCCCATAAGCTCATGGCCAACTGGCTGCTGGGGGTAGTCCTGCACGGCATGGGAGACTTCGCTGCCGCCAGGGAGGCCTTCGAGCGATGCCAGGCCGAGGAGCCCGATTACCACCTGACCCAGCCGCTTCTTTTGAAATACCTGGGGGACTGTTATTTTTTCCAGAAACAGTACGCCGAAGGCCGTGACCTGCTGCTCTGGTATGTCAATCTGCAGCCCGAGGCCGCTAATCGCGCCCTGGTCCTGGCCAAGATCGCCGAAACCTTCTCCGCCCAGGACGAACCCGATTTCGCCAACAAGCTCTATGATCATATTCAGAGCTACTATCCCAACTCCGAGGGGGACATCATTGCTCAGATCAGAAGAGCCGAACTACTCAAGAACAAGGGCAAACTCGCGCCTGAAGACGACCTCACCTTCTTTCGGGAACTGGCCCAGAAATCCCTGCCTCTTCAGCTCACGAAGCTGATCCACCTGAAACTCGCCTCACGCGAGCATGAATACGGCAACTTTGATGAGAGTCTCTCCGTGATTGACTACAACCTGCAGGAGAGCATGCAGGGCTCCTCGAACGAAGATTTCCTCGCCCTGCGCCCGAAAGTGATCACGGACTGGGTGAAATCCGCCTACCAAAACCATGACTACGGCACCGTGATCATGCTTTACGAAAAGGACCCAAATGCTTTTGCCGATGCCGGCACGGTGGCGTTCAAGCGCATGATTGCCGACAGCTATGCGGGATTGAAGCAATACCAGAAGGCCTTTGCCCTCTTCGAGCAGATTCTGGCCAAGGAAGGGCCGGCCAGTGAAGGAAAGCTGCTCATCATGATGGCTGAGACGGCTTTTCAGGCCAAGGACCTGGCCCGCGCGGAAAACCTCGCCGCGAAAGCCGAGGGCGCCGACGTGCAAAAGCAAAAGAAGCTGCTCCTCGCCCAGATCGCTTTTGCGCAGCAGCGCTACGAAGACGTGGTCGCAAACCTTGGCAGCCTTCCCGAAAGCGAGATACCGGCCACGACCAATCCCTGTATGACCAGCATGTACGGCGAGAGCCTGGCACAGCTGGGGGAGTGTGACAAGGCTGCCCCCTGGCTACAGAAGACCTCGGAACAAATGGAGAAGACGGATACCCACTCGGACGAGCTTCTGCATTGCTACCTGGTTCAGGCCGCCTGCTTCAGCAAAGCGGGAAAACATGACAAGGCCATCGCGGTGCTGGAGGAGGCCACCACCATTGCCGGCACGGAATACCTCCGGGACCAGCTGCATTATGATATATCCAAACGCTACCTGGATCTGGGACAGACGGACAAGGCGATTCAGAAATTGACCAAACTGATGGGCTCCAGCCAGAGCCTCTGGCAAACGGCCGCCAAGCAGCAGCTCGACTATATCCAGATGGAGCGCAAATGAGGGGCAACCCGAGCGGGGACAGGAATGACCATGGCAATTTTGATCATTGAACCCAACCCCAAACACGCTCAGAGTCTAGCTGATTCCGTGAGAACTCACGGACGGGTACCGCTGACCACGGATTCCGTGAAATCGGCCTTGAATATTTTACGCAAAGAGAAGCTGGAGCTCGTGCTGGTGAGTCTCAACGGAAACCGCGGTCAGGTTGTCGGGTTGCTGCAGATGAATCAAGCGTCTTCCTCCGCCCCACCGGTGATCATCATGAGCGACAAGGCCTCCCTCGGCGATGCCGAGGAGATGATGGAACTGGGGGCTCAAGACTTTTGGGTCAAACCGGTTCAGCCTGAACGGTTGGCTCAATCGATCGAACTCCTTGAAAACCGCAGGAAAGCCCGGGAGCTGGCGGCGGTTCCGTCCCCGAGAGCGATCATCGCCCGGAATCCCCAGATGCTTCGCCTCAAGGAGATGGTCCGAAGAGTCGCTGCCACGAGTGCCACCATTTTCATCCAGGGTGAAAGCGGCACCGGCAAGGAAATGTTCGCCCGCTACATCCACCAGCACAGTGAAAGACGAGAACGGCCCTTCATCGCCCTCAATTGCGCCGCCCTTCCGGAAGGCCTGCTGGAAAGCGAACTGTTCGGCCATGAGAAGGGGGCGTTCACGGGCGCCATCAAATGCAAGGAAGGCAAGTTTGAACTGGCCAGCGGCGGGACCCTGCTTCTGGATGAAGTGACGGAGATCCCCGTTCATCTGCAGGCAAAGCTGCTAAGAGTCTTGCAGGAGAGCGAAATCGACCGGGTCGGCGGCCGCTATCCAATCCCGGTTGACGTCCGCGTCATTGCCACCACCAATGTGGACGCGGAAAAAGCCATCAGCGAAGGTCGCTTTCGCAAGGACCTGTATTACCGCCTGAATGTCATTCCCCTCAAAATCCCCGCCCTGCGAGAGCGCCCTGACGACCTGGCGCCTCTGATTCAACATTTTCTCGACAAATACAACCGTCTGCACCAACGCAGCATCTCCGCCATCTCCCCGGCCGCCCTGCAGATGCTGCAGCGATACCGCTGGCCGGGCAACGTGCGGGAGCTGGAAAACGTCATTCAGCGCGCTGTCCTGTTGAGTGCTGACTGCGAATTGACACCCGCCTGCCTGCTCTTTGACGGCCAGGCCGACGAGGGGGATACGCCTCGAGAAGTGGAGCTCATGTCCATCAGTCAGATGGAAAAGCTCCTCATCGGCAAGGCCCTGGAGACCGTCGCCGGCAATCGCAGCAAGGCAGCGGAGCTTCTTGGAATCAGCGTCCGCACCCTGCGCAACAAGCTGCACGAATACCGTCAGGGCCTCGAGCCCTAGGAATTGTCCAAGAACCTAACGCTTTTCCACCACGAAGAGCGCGAAGCACACGAAGCGAACCTTTCGCGCCGACCCTCCATCTGATAGCTCACGCCCGAGACACAACCATCCGCCAAGAACTAAGAGCCATGAGCTATGAGCCATGAGCCACCATCCGACTTCGCATGGTACAAGATTTGCTTTGCTAACCTGTGAACGGAAATGAAAGGAGGTTTTCTCATGGCAAACACTGCAATCTTTGATCGAACGATCAACCAGATTCAAGACCGGCTGAGTCTGATCACCCACAGTCACCGGCTTACGTCGCACAATCTGGCGAATGTGAACACGCCGGGTTACCAGGCCAAGGCTGTCTCCTTCAGCAACCACCTTCAGGAATCGATCAAACAGGAACAACTGCGCCTGACCCAGTCCGATCCTCGTCATCTGGCCCCCGAGGCCCTCCCCATGGCCGCTGAAGTAGAGGAAAAGGGGCCGGTGAGTCTGGAACAGGAAATGATGAGACTGGCCAAAAACAGTGTCGAATATCAGTACATGGTGACCATCCTCAACCGCAAGTTTGCCAGCCTGAAGCTTGCCATCACCGAAGGAGCGAGCTGATCATGGATTTTGATACCTCGATGAAAATCAGCGCCTCGGGACTGAGTGCCCAGCGCACCTGGATGAATGTAATCTCCTCGAATCTGGCGAACGTCAACACCACGCGAACGCCGTCCGGGAAACCCTATGAACGCCATACGGCCATTCTGGAAGCCACCGACGCCACGGAGCCCTTCGATCGAGTGCTCGACAACCTGGCCCAGGAGGAACTGCAGGCCGTTCGCGTCGCCGGGGTGGTACCCGACGGCCGTGACTTCAAGCATGTCTATGATCCGGGCCATCCGGACGCTAATGAGAGCGGCATGGTGACCATGCCCAACATCAGTTCGGTCGAAGAGATGGCCAACATGGTGATGGCGAGCAGGTCTTACGAGGCCAATCTGGCAGCTTTGAACAATGCCAAACAAATGGCTCTCAGAGCCATCGACATCGGCAAATAAGGTCGGGGAGAGGTAGGCCGCCATGCGCAGTGACGCCATTAAGTCAGCACCGCTTGAAGCCCTGAAGGCTACCTTCCCCACCCCGCAACCAGCGGATACCAAGACTTCTTTTGGGGACGAACTCAAGAATAGCCTGGAACAGGTCGTCAGTCTGCAAAACGAGGCCGCCGACGCCGCCGGCAAGGCGACCCATGGGGGGGCGGAGCATATCCATGAGACCATGATCAAACTGGAGGAAGCCGATCTGAGCCTGCGTCTGTTGGCAAAGGTTCGGACCAAAGCCCTCGATGCTTATCAGGAAATCATGCGCATGCAGTTCTAGGCGCGCGCATGACCGGTAACCTGGAATGTTCCCTCCGGAGCGTTCCTCAGAAATAGTGAACATGGCACGCAAGAAACTTGTCAAGGGATAAGGAAGGCCTTCCATGAAAGCCATTTTGGACATTCTCCAACGCCTGAAGGATACCTTTCTGGCACTGCCCGGCCCTCAGAAAATCGTTTACTCCAGTGCGCTGCTGCTGCTCGCCGCCAGCCTGGCCTACACCGTCCACCTCGCCAATCAGGTTGACTATGTTCCGCTGTTTTCCAGGCTTTCCGAAGGGGAAGCGGGAACCATTGTGGAATCTCTGAAAAAGAAGAAGCTCTCCTACCAGCTTTCTGAGACGGGAACTCTTTCGGTGCCGAAGGAACAGCTTTACGAGATCCGTATGAGCCTGGCCTCGGAGGGCATCCCCAAGGGCGCGGGCTCAGGGTTTGAGATCTTTGACCAGCAAAAGCTTGGTAGTACCGAATTCGTCCAGAAGATCAACTACCAGCGCGCCCTGCAGGGCGAACTGGCGCGAACCATCAACCAGATGGACGAGGTGATGGACAGTCGCGTCCACCTGGCGCTCCCCGAGGAATCACTCTTTCTGGAAGACCGCAAGTCCCCGAGCGCCGCAGTGGTCTTGAAGCTGCACCCCGGCACCCGCCTCAACCAACGGCAGACCCAGGGCATTGTTCACCTCGTGGCCAGTGCTGTCAAAGGTTTGGAGGAAGATCGCGTCAGTATTTTGAGCACTGATGGTCAGGTGATCTTCAAGAAGAGCCCCACTGACAATCCCCTCCAGGCCTCCGGCACCCAACTCGAATACAAAAACCAGGTTGAAGAGAACCTGCGGCAGAAGGTCCAGTCCATGCTCGAGCAGGTGCTGGGGTCCAGCAGGGTTATCTCGAGGGTCACGGCCGATTTGGACTTCAATCAGACCCGCGTCGAACAGGATTCCTATGATCCAGACAGTGCCGTGGTGCGCAGTCATCACCGGAAAATCGAAAATCATGAAGGGCAGGATGCCGCTCCCAGGGGCAATCCGGACACTCCCATCAACATCGAGAGCAAGGTGACTGAAGGTCAGTCAAAAGAGCCGCAGAAGAAAAGAAACCAGCACCAGGAAACCGTCAACTATGAAATGAATCGTGTCAGTCGCAAAACCGTGCAGGCACTGGGAGCGATCAAAAAGATCTCGGTGGCGGTCCTGGTGGACGGAGCCTATGAGAGCAAAGCTGACGCCGCCGGTCAGGCGAAGCCGGTTTTCGTCGGCCGACCACCGGAACAGCTTAAAGCCCTCGAAGAAATCGTGAAGAAAGCAGTCGGGTATGATGATGCCCGCGGCGATCAGATCACCGTTTCCAATGTTCCCTTCACCGCAGACCTCGCACCGATGGAAGAAGTTGCCCAGAAAAACCGCTGGCTCGAAATGCTGAAGAGCTATCAGCGCATGATCATGAACGGCGTGCTGCTGCTGCTGATCTTCCTCTTCGTCATCAGGCCGATTCTCAGGAGATTCCAGGAAATGTCCCGACAGAAGCCGGAACTGGCACTGCCGCACCCTCAGGCGGCCTTGCCGGGGGGGGCGGCGACCGGGACCCCGGGCGGCCTTCTCGGAGCGCCGGGCAGCGAAGTGGAGGCCCTTCCTTCGATTCGTGAACGCATCGAAGGTTATGTCGAACGAGATCCCGACAAGGCGAGAGAAATCATTCGCACCTGGCTGCGGGAGGGAGCTTAAGCCATGACCAAGCTGACAGGCCCCGAAAAAGCCGCGGCATTTCTGATGCTTCTCGGTGAAAAGACCTCTGCTCAACTCCTGAAGAACCTCAGTCCGGACGAGATCAAACAGTTGGGTTCAAGCATGTGCGATATGCAGGATGTGAAGAGAGAAGTGCTGACGGAGGTGATGGAGGAATTCGGGCAGATGTTCACCACCACTGACGCCATCTATACCACGGGTGATGATTTCTTCCACAATCTGTTGCCCAATGTACTGAGCAAAGAAGAGGCTGAAGCCGTCAAGACCAAGTTGGAAAAGGAAAAAGAAGAGGTCCTCTTCAAGAACATTCGGGACGTTGATCCGAAACTCCTGGCCGGTTTCATCCACACCGAACACCCCCAGACCATCGCCATAATTATGGCAAACCTCGGATCGGAGAAATCCGGGCAGATTCTGCCCCTGCTTTCCGAACCGCTTCAGTTTGAGGTGTTGAACCGCATTGCTCACCTCGAGACCGTGCCGCCGGACCTCCTCCGGGAAGTGGATGCGGTGCTCCAGGAAGAGCTGCTGT
>CAZDKX010000053.1:18765-19958 GCA_964505935.1 uncultured Syntrophobacteraceae bacterium | reverse complement strand
TTCACCCTCGAGAACGGCGCCTATACCTCATGGGGCAAGGCCATTGTCCTGCGCATTCTGCAAATGCTGAGCGGCTGCTATCACATCCCTCACGTGAAAGCCACGGGACAACTGGTTTACACCAACAACGCCTGGGGCGGGGCCGCCCGCGGGGCCGGGCCTCCTCAGATGAACTTTGCCCTGGAGTCGGCGGTCGAATTGCTGGTGCGAAAAATCGGGGCCGACCCGCTCGAGTTCCGCCTCGCCAATTCCCTCAAACCCGGTCAAGCCACTTCCACCGGGCAGGTGGTCGCAGAGTGGCCTTTTCCCGGCTGCCTCGAGGCCCTGCGTCCCCATTACCGGCGCGCCCTGAGCGAGGCGGCGGCCTTCAAGGACGGCAGGCAGCGAAGAGGAGTCGGCATCGCCGGGGGGAGCTTCGGCATCGGCAAGGCGGGACCGGCGGACAAGTCCACGGTCGCCGTGGAGCTCAATCCTGACGGAGGGCTCACCGTCTACGGGTCCATCGCCGACCCCGGCGAGGGCAACGACGCCATGCTGACCCAGTTGGCCGCTCACGCTACGGGAATTCCGGTCGAAAAGATCCGCCTCGTTACCCGTGACACCGACCGGACCCCGGACGCCAGTTCCGCATCCGGCAGCAGAGTCACTTACATGTCGGGCGGCGCTATGCTCCTGGCCATCGAGGCCCTGCAGAAAGCCATGGCGGAGATCGGCGCCACCACCTATCAAGACCTGGTGGAGGCGGGAAAGCCGGTCAAGTACCTCGGCACCAAGATTCAGCAGACCACACCGCTCGATCCGCAATCAGGTCAGGGTATCCCTTACGATTCCAGGGTCCACGGGGTGCAAATGGCCGAGGTGGAAGTCGATATGGAGACGGGTGACCTGACCATTCTCAAAATGACCGCCGTGGTCGACGCCGGCACCGTCATCAATCCCACTGTAGTGGAAGGTCAGATCGAAGGCGGCCTGGACATGGGAGCGGGCATGGCCTTGCGTGAAGAATACCTTCATGGTGAGACCAGGGACTGGGTGACGTATAAATTTCCAACGATCAAAAATGCGTTTGCCTCCGAGATCATTCTGGTTCAGACCCCCCGCCTCAAGGGACCGGTGGGGGCGGTGGGGGTCGGCGAGTTTGTCCTGCTGCCAACCGCGGCGGCCATCATGAACGCCCTGGAAAATGCCACCGG
>CAZDKX010000053.1:12800-18665 GCA_964505935.1 uncultured Syntrophobacteraceae bacterium | reverse complement strand
TTGTCCTGCTGCCAACCGCGGCGGCCATCATGAACGCCCTGGAAAATGCCACCGGAGCGCGGGTCCACCATCTTCCGGCCACGCCGACAAAGGTGCTCGCCGCCCTGGCCGCGGCTCACGAAAGAGCATGAGCCCAACCCGCGAATCGGCTACGACGGCCTCCGGCCACAAGCTCTGCTTTTACGGAGGCCGGGAGATCCTGGTCGATCAGGAGGGGTTCCTGGTCGACCCCACGGCGTGGAGCGACGAAGTGGCGGTTGAAATGGCTCGGGAACAGGGTCTCGATGCGCTCGCAGAAGCTCACTGGGTGACCATCCGTTTCCTGCGCGACTACTACTTCACCCAGGGCAAAGCTCCCATGAGCCGCGACCTCAAGAGCGGCACCGGCTTATCGCTTCTGGAGATTGAGCGGCTGTTTCCGGGCGGGCTGAAAGAAGGCGCCCGGCGCCTGGCCGGGCTGCCGAATCCCCGAGGGTGCATGTGACGGCTTCGGTCTTCAGCTGGCAATGATGCTCATGGCCCTGATGGCGGCACCGATTTCCGCCTCGACGGTGAAGGGCCCCAGACTGAAACGTACCGCTCCTTTGTCCATCGTTCCCAATTCCTGGTGGACAAAGGGAGCGCAGTGAAGGCCCGCCCGCACGGCGATGCCAAAATCGCCATCCAATATGGCGCCAACGTCTTCCGACCCGACTCCTTCCACCGTGCAGGTCAAAATCGGCAAATGCTGATCAAGGTCATCAACGCAATAGGTCTTCACCCGAGGCAATCCCGCCAGCCCGTCTCTGAGCTTCTTGAGCAATGACATCTCACGCCGGTGGGACTCAACGTAGGTCCGTTCGATGAAATCAAGCGTTGCGTCCAGGGCAAGGATGCCGAAGAGGTTGATGGTGCCGGCCTCCAGCCGGTTCGGATATTCCATGGTGTGGTAGGGGCTCCTGGAATCGACTCCGGTCCCCCCGAACCTCGCTGGTTCCGGATTGAGCTCGGGACTGATCAATAGACCGCCGATCCCGGTCGGACCGAGCATTGACTTGTGCCCGGTGAAAGCAATCCCCTGAACTCCCCAGCCCTTGACGTCAAGGGGGACCGCCCCGGCACTCTGGCAGGCATCGAGCACCAGGGGGACCTGTCGGGCGCGGCAGGCGTCGGCGATCGCTTTTGCGGGCTGCAACGTCCCGAGCACGTTGGAGGCGTGGGTGACAATGACCAGGCTGGTTTCCGGCTTGATGGCCGCAGCGACCTCCCCTGGCTCGATAAACCCCCGATCATTGAAAGGAACCAGGTCGAAAGTGATCAGTCCTTGTTTTCTGAGATGATGAAGGGGGCGTAACACCGAGTTATGCTCGAGCCGGGAGCTCACCACATGGCTGCCCGCCTCAACAAGACCGCGGATAAGAGTATTGAGGGCATCCGTGGCATTGTAAGCGAAGCACAGATGGTAGCGATCATCTCCTCCAAAGAAGCGGCAGAGCCGACTGCGGGCGGCGTTGACCCGTTCATGGGCTTCCACTGCCAGGTCATAGCCTCCGCGGCCGGGAGACCCGCCGGTTTTCAGGTAGAGCTCAAGGGCCCGGCGCAGGCACTCGGCAGGTTTGGGAAAGGAGGTGGCGGCGTTGTCAAGATAGATCATGTGGCGCCTTCTCGACTCTCACAGCTTCACTGCCAGCCCTTTGCCTTTCAAGTACTCTTTCACTTGCCGGATGCTCAGCAGGCGATAGTGAAAGACCGAGGCTGCCAAAAGAATGTGCGCGCCGCCGCGCACCACGCCCTCATAGAAATGCTCGAGGGTCCCCGCGCCGCCCGAGGCGATCACCGGCAGGTCCACGGCATCGGCGATGGCTCTCGTGAATTCCAGATCGTAGCCGGCCTGTGTGCCGTCTCCGTCCATACTCGTGGGGAGGATGGCACCGGCCCCCAATTGCTGGCACTGCCGGGCCCAGGCTACGGCGTCCTGGCCGACCGGTTTGGTCCCCCCGGAAACCACCAGTTCGAACCCCGACGGCATTGCCGGGTCCCTTCTGGCATCAACCGCGACGGTGATCCTTTCAGGCCCGAACTGCTTTGCGGCCCGCGTCACGAGATCCGGTTCCTTCACCGCGGCACTGTTCATGGAGATCTTGTCGGCGCCCGCTTCCAGGACCATTTCAATGTCCTCGAGAGTGGCAATCCCGCCACCAACCGTCAGAGGAATGTCGATGACCGCGGAGACGTTCTTGACCCAGGCGAGTCTCGTCTTGCGGTTTTCCAGGGTTGCCGCGATATCCAGCATGGCCAGTTCATCGGCCCCTTCCCGTTGATAGAACGCGGCGTTCTCAACCGGGTCGCCCGCATCCTTCAAATCGACGAAATGAATTCCCTTCACCACACGGCCCTCTTTCATATCCAGGCACGGCATGATCTTCACCAATGACATAAATCGCTCCTTCTGCAAATTGTGCGTGGGCAAACCTCAACAAGCAACAGACACAGCGCACCATATCAGGTTATCCGGCGTTGCCGCAAGTCCTTGCTTGGATTGGAAGACTCATGAAAGGAGGGCTCAACCACTCATCGCAAGCAAAGCATCCTATACCCGTGAAGGTTGAGTTCCATCGTTTCCGAGGACCTTCCTGGCTCATTAGACGATGTGGGAGCGACTTTCCAGTCGCGATGGAGCGCCTCTCGCGACTGGAAAGCCGCTCCCACAGAAATGCAACTTCCTATCCTAAACTGGTATCGCTCTTTTGGTAATAGATCCGCGCCCAATTGGAGTTGATCCGTTGGTTGTAAAGTCTGTAGCCGTCCACAAATACGAAACCGCCGTTCAACAGGTCTTCCCAGCGGTCGTTGTTCGAGAACGGGATGTCGATCCGCTGGTCGAAGTCGGAGTAGTTGACGACGATGATGAAGCGATCCATGCCGCCGCCTTCAGCCTGCCCCCAGCGGTGATAGACGACCACATCCTGCTCGGGAAAGGCGCCGTAGCCGTCGGGGTGGTTGCCGGGATAGGGAAAGAAGTTCGACGAGCGCAGCGCCGGGAAGCGCTTGCGGAGGTTGATCAGGTGCTTATAGAGCCCAAACAAAGCCTTGCCGATAGGGTCGGTGCCGAGCGGGCTGTCGTTTTCCCAGCGCAACGGCCGCGGCATGACCCGATCCGGGCCGCTTCCCGGCAGGAACTCCTCCTGGCCGAATTCCTGGCCGTTATGGAGCATCACCGCCCCCGGCGAGGTCAGGAGCGCGACGGCCGCCGGTTGGGTCTTGAACCAGCGGCCCCGGCCGCCCACCTCGCGCACGATCGCGGAATGATCGTGATTCTGGATATAGGTCACCGGCCCGCGACCCGTGGCAAAATCCAGATTGGCATTGAGCACCCGCAGGATTTCCGGGTCGATGTTGCCGTTCCGGCCGTACTCGAAATGCTTGAACATGTATGGATCAAACCAGCATCCGGAGGCGCCGATCTCATTGGTGTCGGCGACGGCCTCGAAGCGGTTGTCGGTCAGGTGCTCGAGGAATAACGCGACATTGGCGCGGCCCGTGTTGTTGAGATGCTGCCTGACGTCCGTGATCAGCTTGGTGATGCCCACCCCGGGGTCACCCCGACGAAAAAAGCCGAGGGTATAGTCGAAGCGAATGCCATCAATCTGGAAGCGATCGAGCCAGTAGCAGCACACGTCGCGGATGAACTCCTCGACACATGGGTTCTGGTAGTCGAATTCATGGAAGTAACCGCCGCCGGCGAAAGAGCCGATGAAGGGCGAATCAGCGGGCACCTGGTAGAGCCACAGATAAGGGAAGCCGAGATTGGGGTCGCTCCCGCCGCGGACATGATTGAAAACCCCATCCATGATGACGTGGAGGCTGCGCCGGTGCATGTCGTTGATCAGTTCCATCAGCTTGTACAGCTTATCGGCCGGCGTCGTCGGGTCGTTGACATAGCGGTATTCGACGGAAAAAAACGATACCGGGTCGTAGCCCCAGCTGAACCCGGTTCCCGGCCAGGCGGTCCACGGCATGAACTCGACCGCGTTGACACCCAGCTCCTGAAGATAATCAAGGCGCTCGCGGAAGGCGTCCACCGGTGCTTTGCTGCCGCGGTATTCGCCGGTGAAGTCGTCGAGATGGGTTTCATAAATGACCAGATCATGGGGCGGCAGTCGCCGGGCGAGCGGCTGGACTACCGTGTCGTTGCCGCCAATCACGAACGCTGAATTCTCATTTTCGTCACTGCCGCCGTACCTGGCGATCGGATCGGAGACCCAGCGGGTGGTACCGTTCTCGAACTCGACGAAGTACTTGTACTGGTAATAGCCCTCCGGCAGGTCGCTGTCGACGCCAAGCCGGTACAACCAGCCGTTCGGATGCTCGACCTTTTCCATCCTGAACCGGCTGTCAAGCTGCCAGTTCAGGCTCCCCGCAAGCCCCTGGAAGTCGCCGCGCACATGGATCTGCCTGATGCGGGGTGAGCCCCCCCGAACATACTGCCTTGCATCCCGGGTGTTGTCGGGCAGGAACAGTTGAAACTCGACCCGAGGGTCTTCGACCACAGCACCGAATTGCTCATACATGTCATTTACCTCCTTGGTCTACGAGTCAAGAGGAGGAGATGCCAAAAGCCGAGCGACGGGGCAGCGACGAGCTCAACGAATTGGACAACTTACCGTCGTCGGCACCTGACCGGGCGAACCGGCGCACAGCAATCGGCATGCTTTCACCCCCCGGCAAGGGCGAAAGAGCGTGGGCCGCGTTGAGAGGGAGCATGTCAAAATTCCATAGCACCTGAAAGCAGACTCGACAATGGGGCGTCAACGGTAATCACGGCGGGGTAAGGGTGTAGTTGAGGAGGGGGTCTTGCTGCAGGGGCAACGGTAGCGATTGGTGCGGGCAAAGCTGGAGGAGGCTCCCCTCCGGGGACCCCGGCATTTCATCAAGGAGCGACCGCTCAGCAAGGCAGGGGCAAAAAGGCGGCCCTCAGGCAGTGTTGTACCCTTCTGCCTTCTTCAAGGCCCGATATTCACCCTCTTCAAAGAGGGTATAATTCGTGTCGCCGTATTGAAATTCGTTCTGGTAGCGGTAAGGCAGGCCCAAGTCGCCGGCGGTCGTAATGGTATCAAGGATGAAGGTCAGCACCTGGGCATACTGATGAAGGTCCTCCAGCACATCCTGGGTATCCAGGCGGATTTCCTTCAGACCGAAATGATCCATCAGGCCTTGAGTCTGGAGGTGCTTGCGGGATTCATCAATCACCAGGAATATCCCCTGGGCGGGATTCCTGGTATTCTGGATACTGAGGAGAACGTTCGCATCTTCGAGGGAGAGCGACTTGCTCATGAACCACGATCCTTATTTTCGATCCAGGGACGAACCCTGAGAAAAGAGGCCCGGAGTGCTCCTGGGACAACCGCAAAGCCAGTCCGCAATTTCGCTGATGAGAGTTGAAAAGGACCCTGTGAGAATAACCTGCCAGGTTGCCCGAGCCCCATCATTCACGCCGCCCGCAGCCGGAAAGGCAAAGATCTGCACCAATCACCAGGCCAAGACCCACCGCTACTTGCCTGCCGGTTTTTCCAGGCAGGATGGTCGGAACAGGCAATCCAGCTGGTCACAGTCTTCCACGGCGGTACCGTAACAGTCAAAGTTGCCCTCTGTGCGTTGAATCTCCCGGATCAGCTCCGTCTTGGTCTTGCCAAAGGATTTGACTCCCAGCTTTTTTGCCATCTGGCGGACTTCCTGCATCTTCATAACATCACTCCTCCAGTATCGTTCTAAAAGTCATGACATTCTACCAACACTCTCAAGGTACCGTCGGAACCCCATACTCCAATTTCACATCCGAAATCCGACATCCGAAATCCGACATCCGAAATCCGACATCCGAAATCC
>CAZDKX010000053.1:0-12700 GCA_964505935.1 uncultured Syntrophobacteraceae bacterium | reverse complement strand
ACATCCGAAATCCGACATCCGAAATCCGACATCCGAAATCCGACATCCGAAATCCGACACATCCATCCCCCGCTACTTGCCAAAATCATAGCGCCAGAAGACATCGATGCCGCTCTGCTGCGTGCCCCCGAATTGGGTCTGGACGGAGAGGTGGCGATTGAATCGATATTCCACCGCTACCTGGTCGCCCTCCTCTCCGGTAACGCCCTTTTCAAAGTTGACATACAGGTCCGGGGTGATGTGCTTGCCGATCGCCACAACGGTGGCGTCATTCCGCGTCCCGGAGCCTGAAGTCACTCTCGAGTAGTTTGAGCTCTTGCGATATTCGATGGTGTCCGGAGTCAAGAGCGTGTCTCCGAGCACCTGCTTGAGCAACAGCGAAGCCTGCCCGCCCATCCAGGACGCTGCTTTATCCTGGAGCTGAAAACTCTCCTTCGAGCTCAAGTCTCCTGCCGGCCGATCAAAAACCAGGTAGGAGAGAATGTCAACCTGGTTCATCGCCGGGATGCTGCTCATGATCAATTTAGGCTGTTTCAGTGGTCCCGTGACATGGACCTTTATGATGGCATCCTTGATATCCTTTTGACAAACGATTTTTAGTTGCGGGTCGGGTTCGGGCCCTTCAGGAAAGATCACTTCGCCGTCAACGATGGTGAGTTTGTAGTCCTGGAATTTGTATTCACCGCGCAGCGTCTGAAAGCCGCCCCGCAGTTTCACGCCGGCATGAGGTTGTTTTTCGATCTTGAGCGCACCCGTTATTTCTGCTTCGAGTCCCTTGCCGCGCACCCAGGTCCCGGCAGGAGGAAGGTTGATGGTCAGGTCCATCTCCAGCCGCTGAACAAAGCTGCTCGACGGTCCTGGATCTTTGCGGACTTCGACGGTATGTCCTTTGCCGCTCCCATCGATGACCGAGATACTGCGGGCGACATCGCTTTCCAACTCGCCGAGGTTCATCTCCCCGTTGCTCAGGTTCAAGACGCCGGTAAGTCGAGTTGCCGTCGGCGTCTGAAGCAGCTGAGCATGACCGGATACCTTGCCTTTGGTGCCGTAGATGTCCTTCACTTCCAGGTCGGTGCCATCGGCCTCAAAATCCATCTCAAAGAAGCGCGGGTAGCCGACCCGCCCCTTCACCTGTACCTCCCCCCCCAGAAGGTTCATGCTGCTCCTGTTGATGACGATCTGTCTGGCATCCGCCTGGAAGTCCACTTTGATATGGTCGATGAGATTCGGCCATTTGGCGACTCGGAAGGAGCCGTCCTGCCACGAGCCATCGCCCACCACCGCCGGTTGCTGAAGGGTTCCTCCAACTCGGACATCCAGATCAAGCCGCCCTCCGAGCCGGTCTAAAAAATCCAGGTACGGCAGGACCTTCTCGGCCTGAAGGGCGCTCACTTTCGCCGAAGAGGCCAGTTCTTCTCCGGTTTTGATCGTCAGCTGCGGCGGATACAGACTCAGATGCAGGGGCACTTTGGCGTTGAAGGTGAGCGGGGTTTGCACGGCGGGACTTTGCAGGGTACCCTGGATGTTCAGGAGGTCCCTGACCAGGGAGCCCTGGAGCTGAATGCGGTCGACGACCTGTTCTCGCCCCGGGGCGTCGGCTTTGCTCGAGGATTCAGCGGCAGGGCCTTCCTTGGCGGGGACCATGAGCTTCCCCTGCACCAACTGCAGCGTCAGCGAGGCCTCAGGCTGGTCGGCACGCCCCTTTACGGCAACCTGTCCGGATACCACCCCGGAAATCGGGATCTCACTCGCAAAAGTCCGTACCCACTGTCCGAGATTGACTCCATCGAGGGTTAGCTTGAGGTCCGTCCCGGCATCCGCGAGGATTTCACCGGCCAGTTGGGCTTTCTGGTTTTCGTGCCGTACCGTCAGCGAAGGCACCCGAATGCCATCTTTCCCGACGTCCACCCTGCCCTCCACGGAGGCGCTCTGCTTTCCCCAGGAGAGCGCGCCCTGGCTGACCAGCAAGGTCCTGACCGGTCCCCACAGCTTTTCCAACCGACCGCTGAGCCTGGCGCCGCCGTGCGTTCCCAGACCGTCACTTTTGAGATTGAAACGGCAGACGTCGGCCTCCTGCTGCAGGTCCAGGTTCAGCGACCCCAGTTTGCGGCTGGAAACATTCAAATTCTGAACCTTCAAGCTCAGTTCGCGCTGCCCTTCCCTGCCGATGAGGCGGCCCTTGCCTTTGACGGACAGTTGCTCTCCCTCGGCTGGACCGATCCGCAGCGCCGGCGAGGTGATCACGCCCTCCCATAATAGCTCGGGGTATTTTCCTTTCACGCTTCCCCGCGAGCTCACCTTGCCCTTGCCAGGCACTGCGGGAAAAAACGCGGCAAACTGCTGGAGATCGCTGACCTCGAGATCATACTCCAGGTCGAGCAACCCACGCTGCTGGTTTCCGGCAGCCTTCAGGGTCAGGAACCGGGGCAGCACCAGATCAGCCTTCATTTCGCCCCGCCAACCTTCCCATTTACGCAAACCGCCGGCCTCGTAGTGCCCGTGGTAGCCGATCCTGCCGCCAACCCGCTGGGTGGACCCGTTGAAGACTCCGGCAAGGCTGGCCTGTTCCGCCTGCAGCTCGATTGTGACCTCGCCGGCGTGGCCGGAGTCCCATAGTCCTCTCAGATCGCCAACGGCAGAAAGGTTGAAATTACCCACGGCACTCTGCACGCGGGAAGGCTTGATTTCCAGCATGCCGTGCTGGTACGAGGCGGTGAGCTCACCGCGCTGAATGGCCTGGTCACCCCATCGGGAGCCCTCGAGGAGCGCGTGAAATCTTGCCTGCGCCGTTTCCACCTCCCTTCCGGTCAGGATCAGCTCGACCTGCCCGGTGAGCTGGGAGTCCGCACCCTGTCCCGGCAGCGGCACCTGGAGGTCGATAAAACTGGACGCGAGTTGCACCAGCCAGCCCTCCGCAGCGCCCGGATCCACCTGCAGGGTCCCCTGCAGGCTGCCCAGATTGGTCTTGAGATCATGGTCAAGGAACCACCTGCCGGCATGCCGACTCACGCACAGGCCCCCGGTGATTTCCTCAAGCCGCGAGAGCTGCTTCGGCAAGGATGGCATGGCCTGTACCGAGAACTCTCTCACTTCCAGCTCCACCATCCCATCATAGGGCGGTGCAAGTTGCCATTGCCCGTATCCGCGGAGTTCCGCCACGTCCGGAACCGTCAGCTCCAGGCGGGAGACTGCCAGGGTTTCGCCGCTGATTTCGGCTTCCCCGCCCAATTCCCAGCGGCCCCAGGGCGGCACCAGCGCCTCCCCCTGCCACGGGCCAAGGTCGATCTTGAACCGCGGTCCCCCGCTCCCCGTCACTTCCTGTACGGAGATGGTGGCATTCACGTCGGCGATGGAGAGCACCACCTGCCCGTCCTGGGTGGCAGAGATGGTTCCCGAGACAATGCGCACTTGCGGCCAGGGAAAGCGGGCCCAGGGGAAGGGGCCGGCGGATCGGGAAGCCTCCGGGGGCCGCCCTTTCCCGCCGGGAAGCTGCCAGCGGCCCTGCGCATCACGCTCAAGGCGAAGTGAGGGTTTTTCGAGGACGACCGCCTCAGGATGGAGGTAAGGCCATTGCCAGGAAAGGTGATAGCCGAGGCTTGCTTCACGGCAATCCAGGACATCCTCACCCGCGGCCTTCACCTTCAGGTCGGCAAGGCGCAGTTCGCGGAATAGCGACCAGCGGGCGGAGGAAAGTTGGACCTGGAGGTCCGTGCCGGCTTCGAGCCTTCGTATCGCCTTTTGCAGGAGATAGTCCTGTACCGCCGGCAGGTGCAGGGTCATCACGAGAGCCAGGGGTACGAGGAGAACAAAAAGCAGGCATGCAACCAAAATCCTCGTTGATATTGAAATATTGCGAGGATATTCGCCTCTGGCGCTTTTCTTCGACTTCTGCAAAGTAAATCCTTATTTGCAAAATCATGGTTTTATGATGCATTATTCAGGAATTGCCGCGACAAATCAACAGTCAATGAGACGGGGTTAGGCCGTTGCGCCAACAATTCATGAGAGGGGGTTGATCGATGCGAAAGGCAAGAAGTATTTTGTGCGTGCTGCTCTGCCTTGGTTTGGTTTGCAGCCTGTGTTCCTGCCGGACGGCAGCAGGAAGAAGTGCCGGGCGGGTGGTCGATGATGTGAACATCACCACGGTCATCAAGAGCAGGATTTTCAATGATCCCTATATGAGTGGCTTTGCGGTTTCGGTGGACACCTTTGAGGGTGAAGTGACCCTCACCGGCGCAGTGGAATCAGATTTTGCCAGGAAGCGCGCCTCGGAGCTGGCCGAGGGGGTGGACGGGGTCAAGAAAGTGAATAACCTCCTCGTCGTACGTTAGCTGCCGGCCGAAAAAAAGAGGGACAGCCTCAGCTGTCCCTCCCTCGCTTACCCTCATCCTAGGCCGCACTGGGTGCGACGACACCGTTCTTCCTGATTTCTCGCCATTTCTTGAACGATAAGGCGATGACGCCGATGGAGAGCACTATCAGCAATACGGCGAAGACGGCCAGCGTATAATTTCCCTTGGGAAGATACTTCTCGATCAACAAGATAACGAGAGAATACAACGTCGTTATCATCATGAAGATTGCCGGGATTACCGTGAACACGGCATTCTTTCCCCGGTTCACCAGCCACACGGAGACGGCGATCAGCGCCAGCGAGGCCAGCAGTTGATTGGCGGAGCCGAAGGCGGGCCAAAGGGCCAGAAACGCGTTGTTGTAAGCCAGCAGGTACATGCAGATCACACTGAGCCCGGAGTTGAAGAGGTAGCCTTGCATGACCTTCGGAACATTGGTGAACATCGCCTGCCAGAGCTCTTCCCACAAATAGCGGTTGAGCCGTACGGCGGTATCCAGGGTGGTGACCACAAAGCCTTCCACCAGCAGGATGCCGAAAATGGTCCCGTACACCGGTGCGATCCCCAACCCCTTGTCGAGAAGCCCGCCGGCGCCGGCGGCGAAGGCGAGAATGGGGTTTGACTTGGCCCCGGCCGCCGTCGGGAACACGATGTTGACGTAGTCCTGGAACACGATCCCGCAGCCAACGGCAACGAGGACGCCGATGGCCAGCAGCCCTTCCAGGAGCATGCCGCCGTACCCGACTTTAATGATATCCGATTCTTTGGCAATCTGTTTGGAGGAAGTCCCGCCGGCGACCAGGCAATGGAAGCCGGAAATGGCGCCGCAGGCCACGGTGATAAACAGGAACGGCCAAATGGGGCCGAGCTTGCTGGTGCCTCCAGCAAGGTCGCTCACGGGAGCGTTGAAGGTGACCCCTTTGAGGCCTGCAGCGATGCTGGCAATAAACAGTGCCGCCACTCCGGCGTAAAGCAGGAACGAGTTGGTAAAGTCCCGCGGCTGCAAGATGATCCAGACCGGAACGCCGGCGGCGATCAGAGTGTAGAAACAGAGGATGATCATCCAGGTATGGGAGGCGATGGAAATGGGATATTCCATGCCGACGAACACGGAAAAGATACACACCACGATGGCGATCAAGGAGGCCAGATAGACATTGATGCCCTTCTTATACACCAGGAAGCCAAGAATCGGGGCAAAGGCGGTGATGATGATGACCGACGTGGAGGCGATGCCGCCGATTTGCGCCTTGACCACCCCACCGGCATCGAGCGTCTTGACCACCGTCTGGGAAGGATCCAGCTTGAGGACGTCCAGGGGCAGCAGAGAGGTCAGCGCGGTTGCCGTCAGGCCCAGAAAGGCCGAGGTCACCAGCAGCAGCATGACGATGGTGAATGAGATGAAAAGAAAGAACCCTGTATTACCCAGGGTTGACTTGGCGATCTCGGCGACTGAGTGGCCCTTTTCCCGAACGCTGGCAAAAAGGGTCGTCATGTCATGCACGGCGCCGATAAAGATACTCCCTACCACTGCCCACAGCCATACCGGGATGAAGCCGAACATCAGCGCCACGGTCGGACCGATGATCGGGCCACCGCCGGCAATGCTCGAAAAATGGTGCCCAAAAAGCACAATCGGTTTGGTCGGCACATAATCACAGTCATCCCTCATGGTACAGGAGGGAGTCGGTCTGTCATCATTTTGATCAAAGACCTTGGAAATGTACCTCCCGTAAAACCGGTATGCCAGGATGAAAAAAGCAGCGCCCACGATCATAAGAATTGCTGCGTTCATAACGTTCTCCTCGTTTTACTCACTCGACTCGAGCTATTTTAGAAAACCCCGACTTGACGCCCCTCTGTTGCCCTTTCGCAGAGATCCCTGAAACAGCACTTCCCCCCTTTCCGGACTCTATTTTCCTGACAGGCAGAGCCCGTTTCGTTAGAAAACCGCTCCAACCCTCTTGACCCAATCCCATACGCCGTTACCGGTCCACCGGCGTCCGCCTTGAAGACCGCCGTCCCTTTCACTACCCGCCATGCCGCCTCTTGCCGCTGCTCCCCTGCCCCGCTGATGGTAACTTGGAGCAATCCAAAAACTTGATAGAATATACAATGTTTTTGTGTAATCAAGTATTATCTCTTCTGATGAAAGGTGAAGAAGCCCATGTTTCAGAAGAATTCGCACTGTTCTTATTGTGGCCATGCTTTCGAGACGCATGCGCCCTGGCCGAGGCGCTGTGCCCGGTGCGGCAACATGAGCTTTCTCAACCCGCTGCCGGTGGCCGTGGCACTGGTTCCGGTGGATGAGGGCCTCATCGTGATTCGCCGCGGCATCGAACCGCGCCGGGGGATGCTGGCGCTGCCGGGCGGCTACATCAATCTGGGAGAGTCCTGGCAAGAGGCTGCCGCCCGCGAGGTCAACGAAGAGACGCACATTATCGTAAGACCGGAGGAAGTCGAGGAATTCGGCGTGCGCAGCGCGGAAGACGGCACGCTTCTCGTTTTCGGCATCGTCCCGGCGAGAGCGTCGGCGGACCTGCCCCCTTTTGCCCCTACCGAGGAAACAACGGAGCGAGCCATTCTGACGGCGCCTCAAGAATTGGCCTTTCCCCTTCACCTGGAGATGGTCAGGGGATTCTTTCGTCAGCGGTCATCGCTTCACGCCCCTTTTAAGTTCAGGCACTTCTCGGTGCGGTCAACGGCATCGAGATAGACCTCGGCGACCGCTTCAGCTTGCAGGCCAACTCTCTGCAATACTTGATCAAGGTCCGCGAAGCTGGCTTGCTCATAGAGCATCACCAGTTCGAGAAGGGGCCTGAAGTCGCTTTGGTCAGCCGCCAGGGTCGCCTTGATAGCCTGGCTGAGGGGCATTTCCGCCAGCAATTCAGGCAGCGGTCGGCCGACAAAGACATCCAGCAGGGAGAGGAGCCCGACCAGATAGAGCTCTGATTTCTTGCTCTGCCAGCCCATCTGTTCTGCCAGGGCTTCACAGAAGTTGGCCCGGATCAGGGAGGTCACCAGCAGCTCCTGGGGCTTGTCCTTGCCAAGACCCGCCAGAATGACGAGCGAAGCCCATCTCCTGAACTCGTCTTCACCCAGGAGCATGATGGCGTGGCGGACCGAGGTGACTTGCTGACGGATGCCGAAATAGGCCGAGTTGATGTAATTCAGAAGCTTGTAGCTCAGGGAAACATCGCGCCTGATGGTATCCCCCAGGGACGCATAGTCGAGGTCCTTACGATGCAATTCCTGGAGAATCTTCAAGTAATTCAGCTTATAGCCCGGGACATCGTTGCCGGGAATGATCTCCGGCTTACTGAAAAAGAAGCCCTGAAAATAAGTGTAGCCATTCTCCACGGCCCATTGAAACTCTTCATGCGTCTCGACTTTCTCCGCAAGGAGGCTGGCATGGATTGCCGAGGCCCTCACCCGTTCGGCAACCGCTTTCTTCCCTTCGTCGTCATTGCTGCGAAAGTCCACCTTCAGGATATCCACCAAGTCGGCAAGGGGTCTGAGATGGTCGCTGGTGGCGAGGTAGTCATCCAGGGCCAGGGTATAGCCGGCGTCATGAAATTTACGGCAAGCCAGCAGCAATTCCGGGTCAGGCAGGACATCTTCGAGGATCTCGATAACGGTCAGCTCCCTGGGCAGATTGAAGGCTACCTTCTCGATGAGCAGGTTCTGAGTGAAGTTGATGAAGGCCTTCTTGCCCCCGGTCAGCCGAGGCAACCCAATGTGGAGAAAGGCATTGACGATAACGCTGCGGGTTGCCTGATCGCCGTCTGGAAAGTCAGCGCGATTGGCCGCGGTTGAACGATACAAAAGCTCATAACCGAATACCCGCAGTCGCTGGTCGAAAATCGGCTGCCGCGCAACAAAGATCTGCATTGGACCCTCGTCGTTCTCTTTAAGGTCTCCGTTTTTTTACCATCTCGGTAAGGAGCTGATCCAGGGCCAAGGCATCCACCCTGCAGGTCTGCCGGCCGGGGGTGGGGGCCCTGCCCATCACATGGGACTCGGCAAGAAGCCGCCCGGCTCGACGGGCAGGCCGTCGCGGCCCTTCACCGCGAGACTGCCGGCCTTGTCCCCCTTGAGGCGCGCCTCACAGGGCGAGCGCAGAAGATCGCCGGCACTGACAAAATCCTTCGGCAACGGCTGGACGATACCGGCGATGCTCTGCACCACGGCGCGGATGTCAACCGACCCGTCGATCCCGAGGGCCGATGAAGCATCCACAAGGCTGTTCGGGTCCGCCAGGAAGGTGCCCGCATCGATGCCGATATTGCCGCCGCGCCCCTCGTAGGCGCTGGCGATGATCCGGCTGTTCTGGAGAATCACATAGTTGGAAGCCACATTGATATTGCCGCCGACCGTCTGCGAACCACCTCCGACACTGGTGGTGATTTTGCTGTCGATGAGACGCACCATATAGCCCACATTCGCCAGTACATTGCCCCCGTCGGCCGCTCTCGCTTCGGTGGTGACGGCGCTGTTGCGGCTTTCAAAGAGGTTCGCGGCCGTGATGCCGATATCACCGGCGTTTCCTGCTCCGGAACTCTCCGCCGAGATGACGGCCCCGTTCCCGAGCCGGATGTCTCTGGCCAGCACGTTGATGTTGCCACCCTGGGCGAAGTCGGCCGCCGTCGTCACCAGACTGTTGTCCATCTTCATGAGGCTCCGGGCGATGATACTGATATTCCCGGCCTTCCCGGCACCACTGGTGGCGGCGCTGATGGCACTGCCGCCTGAGAGCAGGGCATTGCCGGCCTCGATATTAATGGCCCCGCCCGGCCCGCTGCCCCGCGTTTCGGCGCTGATTCCGCCGCGGCTTCTCAGCAGGAGATCACCGGTAAGCGCCACATTGATCGTCCCGCCCCGCCCTGCATTCGTAGTTGTGGAAAGTCCCGTAAAATCCGGCACGGGATAAGGGCTCGACGAGCTCCCAAAACCGGCGATCGTCATGCTGTTCGCATTAATGGTAATGTCCCCTGAATTGCCTGTGCCACGGAATGAGTCGGCATAGATCTGGCCGCCATGTGCGATTTTTATTCCGTCCGCCCTGATCATGATATTGCCTGCCGTGCCGGGGGCGTCGTAAAAGAGATTGGTGCGGATGACCCCGCCATCCGTGATCTTCAGGCTGTCTGCCGTAACATTGATGTTCCCTCCCCTGCCCGTTGCTTCCGAACCGGCCACCCGTGCGTCAATCCCTGAAAGCTTATAGGGGGGTGTAAGCGTGGCATCAGGAACAAATCCCGAAATGAAAATATGCCCGGCAGAAATGTCGATGTCCGCGCCACGGCCGCTGCCGAATAGAATGGTGTTTATTTGTCCCCCATTGGATATTCGCAGGCTATCCGCATTGAGTCTTATCCGACCACCGTTGGAAAAAACGCCCTGGGCTTGCGCTGCTATGCCGGTGATGTGGAAGCTGTTCAAAACCGCCGCCTCATTGGTACCAGAGATCAAGATGTCATGAGCACTTAGCTCCACAATACCCCCGTCCCCCAAGCCAAGACCATTGGAGGAGATATTCCCCCTATCCAGAAGATTGATGGTCCGGGCGCGTACGTCAATATTGCCGGAGGGCCCCTGATCCAGCGCCGCTGTGTTGACGTAAAAGCCGTTCTTCACCTCAAGATTACCGGTGGTATTGAGGCTGATGTCACCGCCTCGTCCCGAGGAGTAGGACTGGGACTGGATGAAACCATACATACCGATCTCTCTAAAAGGACCCGTTCCCGGACGGTCGTCACCGAGGTTGATATTGCCGGCAGTGATCTTTATGTCTCCTCCCCGGCCCGGCCCATAGTTCGATGAGTCAATCAGCGACTCATTCTTCATGGTGAAATCGTGGGTTATATTCATCAAACAGGCGGCCCCGGGGTGATCGGTATCGCCAAATCCGAGAGCATACAAAGTGGAGGTGTCAAGCTTGAAGCTGTCCGCCTTGATGTCAATGGCGCCGCCCGGGCTTCCATTGGCATCGATGTTGGAACCATTGAATACGAGCTTACCGCTCCGGACTGCAACGGACCCCGCCGGTGTCAATCCGTCGCTGCTGGAAACGTTGAGATTGGCCCCATTCGCCAAAGTAATGTTTCCCGGTTTTCCGAAACAGCCGTTGCCACGTGGGGTGAGGCTTGCTTCGCCCTGAGAAGCAAAACTAAAAAGGTTTATCCTGCCCGCCGGGGCGGAAAGCGTATAGTAAGTCGGGCCCGGGAGGAAGTTCTCATAATCAAAGTAAGTCGCCGCCGCCGGGTCGTTCACGGCGGCAACCTCTCCTCCGACAATGGAAAGAGTCTGACCGTCCGGTACTTTGAGTGCCGATCGATCCAGGGAAATGGCCGCCGGCCTGGAGTTGAGGAAGCCGAACGCTTCGGGCGAGGCCACGGAGAGCACGCTGGTCCTACCAGGGTCGGCGTAAAAGACATCGCCATTGGTGAACCTGAGATAATCGGCCGTGCTCACGTGGAAACTGCCCTTGACATCGAGGCTCGCGTTGGGACCGAACATCACGCCGCTTGGGTTCATGAGGAAGAGGTTGGCGCCGTCAATCGTCGATCTGAGGAGCCCGTCGATGGTGGAGGGGGTCCCGCCGGTGACCCGGCTGATGATGTTGTCATAGCTCGCACCGCCTGGACTGTGAAAGGTCGCGCTCTCGCCTGTGTAAATGTTGAATCTGTCAAAACTGTAGAACAAGTTGGCGCCGGCTTTCCTTCCCAAAGTGTCTTTGATAAGGTAAGTGGTCGACGCGCCGTTGACCTTTCCCCCCGCCACGGTCCCTGGGGTCTGGCCCAGGGTGCCGTCCAGTTTAACTCCGTGCCCTGCACAAATCACGATCGACGGCAAGCCAAGAAGAAACCCAACGATAAAGAGAGTCATGATGAAGCAGGAGGCGAGGCGGGAGTGGTTCCTTTTTGTCGCCATTTTACCCTCACTTTTACGAAGCCAAAGGCAGGGCAGACCGCGCGACCCTGCCTTTTGGTCCCCAAATGAATATTCACCATTACTCTTACCCGTAACGAAACGATGCGCAATCTGCTCCCATGACCTGTGGCGCAGGCACTGGTTTTGAGCTATTTTCGAAACACTCTCCTGAGCAGAATAAACAGTACCAGCCCATAAGCGAGCAGGAGCACAAGCACGACAATGCTTGCCGGTTTAAGGGCAGGGACGGATGTGCACTCGATCCGGTATTTTTCAATGGAGTCGCCGGGATCAAAGAAGGCATAATGGCGCCAGCCATAACCCTCGGGCAAGGCAAAGTTGAGAAAATCACCCTTGATCCCACCTCCGGCCGTGACGATGTCAAAGTGATCCCTGACCGCCGGCTTAAAGCCGCCGACAAGGTTGACAACAAGCGTACCGCCCAGTTGCGCGGGGCGGCTGAGCACAATCCGATCGTAATCCGTTGCGCCTGAGCCCCCCAATTCTATTGCCAGGATTCCCGCTTCCTGCATGGCATATTTACCATCAATCGTGAGGGTACCGGTCGGCATCCCCGGGGCAACCAGTCCCTCCACTACCGTGAGGTCTCCTTTCCAAACGCCACTTCCCGTAAGCACCCCTCGGACATTAGTTGGTTGATTGTTAGCCACTTTGCTATTCCTTTCCAACGTCATCGACCCGTCTAACGTATCGTCTCCTTTTATTTGAAGTGAACAGTTTTCCTTCACCGTATAGTGACTTTCTCGCAATTGATTTTCCATCTTATCAATACTTATTATTATATGACGGAATCCTAACCATATATCAGGATCTCTTCCTGGCACTGGTCTCGGAGTTCCAATTGGGTACCATATCCCATTATAATAGCATCCAGTTGTATCAGATATAGTATTCGGTAAACACACATATATTTTGAGTCGTGGAATGAGGCGCCAATTTCCAGCTAATATTTCTTGCGGACTATTCATTACAATGATTTGCATAATCAACAACACAAATATGATGATTCCTAATTTACTCGTAGTTTTCATCTTGCCTTCCTCCCTGTCTTATTGTGTCTATTTATGGACAACACACTAGGCTCGACACCGCATTCCAACCCCTGCCGCCGGCAAGAGAGCAAACGGCAGGTGAAAAGCCACCATTCATAATCAGATATCGCGATACCCATTCACATGGACGGGGTTAAGAGATAGTTAAAAGCGGAGTGGCACCCCCGTGCGATTTCGGCAGAAAGCCATCCTCCAGGTTAGGAATCCACCTTTTCGATTAGCCTCGTGTAAAAGTCTCAAATTCCATCACCCCGGCATGCTTCTGGCCGGGGTCCAGGGACCCTAAAGCCTGGATTCCGGCCCAAAAACCCTGCCGGAATGACGCCCTGAGGGACTCTTGCA
>CAZDKX010000052.1:2231-19989 GCA_964505935.1 uncultured Syntrophobacteraceae bacterium | reverse complement strand
GTGAATCGGGCCTTCATGACCAAAACCAACTTGCGCCAGCTCGTCTATTACTGGTTCCCCCAGCGGGGGCGCATCCTGCACAATCTTTTCGAGTTGAAGCTCTACGCCTTCTGGGATGCACTGACGCAGCAGCGGACCGACGGCGCCCTGGTGCGGCTCATCACGCCGCTCTCGGAACTCGAACCCCCGGAGGCGGCCGATCAGCGGCTGCAGGAGTTCACCCGGCAGGTCCTGCCGCTGCTGGCGGAGTATCTGCCTGGGAGGCACATCGACTGACTATCGAGCAGGTCCTTTATGAAATCCCCCCTGCCCCCATGTGCCAAAGGGGGATTGAGGGGCTCTTCATGTTTTGTTGTGGGTCTCGGGCTCATGATGGTTTGGAACCTGAACCAAAAGATCTCCCACGAAAGCCATGATGGCCAGAAAGGGCTGCTGGAGTGCGGTCCAGATTATTGAATAATCGGTTTGAGCCTCCTGCAAGAGTCCTTCAGGGCGTCATTCCGGCAGGGTTTTTGGGCCGGAATCCAGGCTTCAAGGTCCCTGGACCCCGGCTTGAAGCACGCCGGGGTGACGGAATTTGAGACTTTTGCAGGAGGTTCGGCTTGAGAGCTCTTTCGAGGATGAGTCCATGAATCGCTTGCCGGAACTCTCCGAGCTTTGCGGGCGCTTCGGGGTGGCCCTGCTCTACGTCTTCGGCAGCCGCGCGGAAGAGGTGCGGCAGTGGCTCCACGGGGGGCGGTCGGTATTGAGGTCGGGAGGATCGGATGTGGATGTGGGGATCAGGCCGAAAAGCGGCCGTCTGCGTGAGGTCCTCGAGAAAGTGACCCTGGCGAACGCTCTCGAGGATTTCCTGGATTGCGACCGTATCGACCTGGTGATCCTGTCCGAAGTCGATCCCTTTCTGGCGGTGGCGGTCATTCGCGGCGAACGGTTGTATGCCGAGGACCCCCACGAGGCGGATGAATATGAGCTTTATCTCCTGCGGCGCGCCGGGGACCTGGCCCCGTTCGAACGCGAACGCATGGCTCGGATACTGGGAACGAACCGATGACCCCCGGCCTCATCTCCAGGCGCATGGTGCTGGACCGTGTGGCCCTGCTTCAGGAAATCCTAAAGGATATTCGCCGCCTGCCCTTGTTTGAACAATCAGCCGTGAGCACACCGTAAGTTTGGCGGCAAGCCGCGCCTTGCTTTTCCATTCGCTTTTCTAAAGGCCTAAACCATTGTCTATCGTCTTCAGTCTCTTCTTCGCGGTTCTCGCCACGACCCTGCTCGTCCCCCCGCTGATCAGACTCGGCGCCCGTTTCGGGATGGTCGATCACCCTGAGGCCCGCAAGGTTCATCAGGGGCTGATTCCACGGAGCGGCGGTCTGGCGGTGATGGTCGGCATGCTCGTGCCCTTCGCTTTCCTCGTCAAGCCCACCCCGCTGCTTCTCGGAGTGCTATTCGGGGCTTGCGTGCTGCTCGGTACGGGGGTGCTGGACGACCTTCACGGTCTTCCCTGGCCGTGGAAGCTGGCGGGTCAAGTGGCCGCGTCGGTGCTGACCGTAACCCTGAGCGGCACGGTTTTGGATCGGCCGGTCGAGTTCTGGCCCGGTTACTTGTGGGACCTCGATCTCATCGGCTATCCTCTCACGGTCCTCTTCCTGGTGGCGTGCATCAACTGCATCAACCTGGCCGACGGCCTGGACGGCCTGGCAGGCGGCATGTGTCTGCTCATTTTTGCCAGCAGCGGTCTGCTGGGTCTGCTCGGCCATAATTTCCCCGTGATGGCCCTCTCCGCCTGCATCCTCGGCGCGCTCGTCGGCTTTTTGCGCTACAACACCCACCCCGCCATCGTCTTTCTCGGGGACACCGGCAGCCAGTTCCTCGGCTTCATGGTGGGACTGGCCATGATTGCGCTCACGCATGGCGAAGATGCTTACAGTCCGGTGCTCTGCCTTTATCTCATCGGCGTCCCCGCCCTCGATATGGTAGTGGTGATGATGGAACGGCTGCTGGAAAAACGGCCGGTCTTCAAGCCCGACCGCCGGCATCTCCACCACAAGATGCTGCGCCTGGGCCTCAAACACCATCAGGCGGTGATCGTCGAATACGGCGCGCAACTGGGGATGATTCTCATCGGCTGGAACCTTCGCCAGTTTCCTGACTACGTCCTCCTTTTCGTCTACCTGGCGCTCATGGGGCTTGCCACCCTGGCCCTGCTGCTCTCCAGAACCAAAACGACCCTCCTGCCGCTGTCCGGGAAGTTCCTCAACGGGGCGCCAAACCACCCGGAAGGCACCCCCGGCACTAAGACAATCGGTATCCTCCATTGTTCGCGCGAAATGATCGCCCGTTCCTCGTGGTACGCCCTGGGGGGCACCCTCCTGCTCTACTTCTCCCTTTCGCCTCTGCTCCTGCGCCCACTTGCCGTGGAACTGGGCTTTTACTCCCTCGCCTTCACGGCGCTCCTCATCGCCGTCAAGTTCTTCAAACACAACTGGCTCAGTCTGGCAGTCAAGGTAGCCGCCTATTTTTCCGCCATCTCCTATATTCTCAGCACCAGCCAGAGTCCGCCCGCCCCATGGTATGCACAGGACTCCGGCCTCTGGCTGATCCTCTTTCTCGCCATGGGCCTCTGCTACTGTTCCTGCCTGGTCTTCATGCTCGAGCAGATGCCTACCGTCACCATGGACTACCTGCTGCTCGCCGTTGTGGTCCTCACCTCCTTTCTCCCCGCTCCCCTGCTGGCCGAGTACCGGCTTCACACCATCGCCGCCAAAATCCTGCTGGTGTTCCTGGCGTTGGAACTGGTTTCCTTCAGGCTCAAGGATGAAGGCGATCTCCTGCTGCTCGGCCTGCTGCCTTCGCTGGTTTTGAATGTGGCGATGGCGTTCTGGCCTTTGGGGGGGTGAGGCGTGAGGGGTGAGGGGTGAGGCGTGAGGGGTTGTTCAGGGGTTAGCAGTCACATGCTTTTTAACTCCGAGCTAGGTAGTTTTCGATTCTCAGCCGGCCATTCTCTCAAAATGCCGCACATTGTTGGTAACCACATCTCACAATCCTTCGGCCGATCTCGTTGAGTTCCGCCTCGCGCTTCTCAGTTCCGAGATGATCTCCTCAGGGTCTCTATCGTCATCCCATGACCCCCAGAGCTCCAGCAATTGCGTCCAGGCCTTATAGTGTGCTGGCCAAACATGCTATCATCTTGAGCCGCCTGCAAAAGTCCCTCAGGGCTTCATTCCGGCAGGGCTTTTCGGCCGGAATCGAGGCTTCAAGGTCCCCGGACCCCGGCTGGAAGCATGCCGGGGTGACGGAATTGGAGGCTTTTGCAAGCAGCTATTCTTGTTTGTTTCTGTGCGAAATGGTCCATTTACGGAGGTTTAGAACACCATGAAGAGGAAGAGACTGGCTGTTGCGTTGTTGCGAGGGTTGCTGATGGTTGCGGTGGCGGGCTGCTGCTGGGTGGTTGATCAGGCTTACGGACAGGAATATACGCCGGTTATGCCCGAAGCTGCCGCCGCCGGCGATTACAAAATTGCCCCTTCGGACGTCCTCGAGATCACCATCTACGGGGAGGAAGGTCTCACCCGGAACCAGCTGGTGGTCAGGCCGGACGGCAAAGTCTCCTTCCCGCTGATCGGGGACGTCGAGGTCGGGGGCATGACCACGGCCCAGGTCAAGGACGCGGTCGAAGCGAAGGTGCGCACCTACATCCCCGAGGCGGTGGCGGCCGTGAGCGTCATGCAGCTGGGCAGCCTCCAGTATTACGTGGTGGGCAAAGTCGCCAAACCCGGCATGTACAATGTTTCGAAGCCGCTCACCGTGCTCCAGGCCCTGGCCCTGGCAGGCGGCCCGGTGGTCTTTGCCAAGGAAGACAGCATCTCCATTTTGCGCAACCACGGCCAGGAAACCCTGCGGCTGCCGTTCAACTATGAAGACATCAAGAAGGGGAAACACCTCGAACAGAATATTCTGCTCGAACGAGGGGATGTGGTCGTGGTGCCGTGATGGGAACAAATGGCGAATGGCGAAAGGGAGAAAAACGAAAGGGAGGATAGCGAACCGGGAGAAAAGAGAACCGGACAAAAGCGAACCGCAGAATATCGAATATCGAACCGCAGAAGGTAGAAGGAGTCCGGCTGGGATGGTCTGTCAGGGTCTTTAGAGGACCTTGTCTCACGTTGCCATCCTTGTTCGGGTGTGTAGATCGCTGTTTTTGGGAGCGGCTTTCCGGCAGCGAGCCAACGTTGCTCGCGGCTAAGGCGCAAGGCAAGAAACAACTATCCGGGATCGAACCTTCTCCGTCATTCCCGCCAGGAACATGCGGGAATGACGGATGGAGGGATTGGCCGGACAATGATCTCGTGCCATGCGCCTAAAAGCCGCTCCCACGGGGTCACTTCAATTCAGACATAAAAAAAGCCGGACGTTCCTCCCTAAAGGGGAACCATCCGGCTTTCTTTGTTATGAGCGACCGTCAATCTCACCGGTGCATACGACCGACGCTATGCCGCTGTTCTGCTGTGCTAGCCCTTCCGCCTCCGCAGCCCGATGCCGAGAATCCCCAGCAGCCCGGAACCCAGCAGGAGAACCGACGGTGGGATGGGGGTCGCAACCGCCATCAATTTCCCGCCGACCGGCGCGCCGCCAGTCAACTCTTTCTCAGGCGACCAGCTGATAGTCTGCATGCAATTGACGAAACCTTCATTGGCCCCGAAGCCCGGATTGAAGGAAAGACCATCATCGGGAGCCGTCGCATAGGTGCTGGCAATCCCTTCGGATGCCGGCCCCACGATGACGACTGCGGCCAGCAATAGCAGCACCGCAGCAATACGGTACTTCATATTCTTCATGTCAACAACCTCCTCGCAATTGGCTTCAACCCTGCAAACCCCGGCTCCGTTACTCGCCCTTCCTCGACCGAAGGCCAACCCCCAGCAATCCCAGCAGCCCGGAACCCAGGAGCAGGACCGAGGGCGGGACCGGGACGGGACTTGTTACGTTATTGTAATCGGACACGGAGGCTGTGAAGGTCCCGGTTTGACCTTCCGTGAAATAGGCCCTCACGCTCGCAACGCCCGCATCGTCCAGTTGAAACATGCTTCCATCCGAGGCTTCGCCCCAGAGCCAATCATACGCTTCTCTTCCCCCGGTAGCGTACTGAATCACCAGTTGGTAGCTCACCTCACTGTACGCATATTCCCCCGCATGGTCCGTGTCCAGGGTAACGCTCAGCACCCAGGGGAGCTTGAAGGTCACCCACCCGGTGGCATTTGCCGTGAAGTCAAAGCTGCGGTCGGCATAGGCCCACCCAGACGCCCAACCATTCCCGCTCGAGGACAGAGTGCCTGATGCCTTGAACACATCGCTGTTTACCGCCCCCAGCTTGGACCCGCTCGCTCCCGTCGCCAAGGCTTCAGGCGCGCCAGAAGCATCAGAAAAGCCTGACCAGTCACTGACCCAGGCCCCGGCATCATCAACCATGCCGACGTCAGAAACAGTAATGTTGCCGATTATCTCCAGACTATTCCATTGAAACTCCGCGTAGCTGTCGGAAACCGCCGTAGCGGAGGCGACGCCCGCGCCCTGCAACCACCCCAAACACATGCACAACAAACCAACCACCACCACCTGCAACGAACTTCTCTTCATCGTGAGACCCCTCCTCCGAGCCTCCGCCACCTGCCTCCAGGTGGAGAAAACAAAAAAAGCCGAATTACCCACTTTCAGGCAACCCGGCTGTCTTATTGAAAGACCCGTGGCTTTCCGTCCCCACCTCACGATGGGTTTGGCTTTTTCTGAACACCTCCACAGAAAACTTAATGATTAAAACGAAGTAAGACTGCCCTTGCCCTGACCCGGCATCTTGAACTGGAAACCTATCTCACCCTTGATGCCTTCAAGAACACAAAAGCCGGGTCACCCCCCTCAGGCAACCCGGCTGTCTTATTGCAAGACCCGTGGCTTTCCGTCCCCACCTCACGATGGGTTTGGCTTTTTCTGGACCAACGTATAAAGAACGAAACGGGATCGTCACCCGTTTGACTTGGACGGCAACCTATCAGAGGAATTCAGAAAAATGCAAGTTTTTTTTGGAGGTGATGCGCTTTTTTTCACGTCCGTTCGGCACCTGGAAATTTCGGCTCATTGCGGATTAGCGTGATAAACCGCCAGGCCCGCCAGGATTCGACAACCGTCATTCCGGCATGCTTCTAGCCGGAATCCATAACTGCAAGCTGGTTAAGGAAAGCTGGATTCCGGATCAAGTCCGGAATGACGGCTTGGGAGTTCTGCCAGCTTTCACGTCAATCCGCGATGAGCCGAAATTTCTTATCCCGCCCCCGCCGTGGTTTTTGCCCCTCCCCTGCTTTTGTCTTGACAGGCAAGGGTTTGTATGGGATGGGGAGGCAACTTTGGGCCAACGCATAACAGAGGCGGTGTTGACGATGAGTGCTCCCCGTTACGGTTCTCGATGGTTCCACCTGACAACCCTTGTGGGGCCCTTTCTGCTTGCCTTGGCCGGGCACGGTGCCGCCGCGGATTGGGCCTTTTCCCCCTCGCTCAGGGTTTCCGAAACCTATGACAGCAACATCAGCTTCCGCTATTACGATAAGGAAAGCGATTTCATCACTTCCATCAAACCCAAATTCCTCCTGACCGGCCGCACCGAACGGGACACCTTCAACCTGGACTCGACCGTCAATGGGATGATCTATGTCGACAACAACCAGCTGAATCGGGTCGAAACCTATAACAACGCTTCCTGGCTGCGCCAATGGACACCGCGCTTTGCCTCCGACCTGGGCGCCGCCTTCGTCAAGACCACCGCCCTGGAAAGCCAGCTGCAGGAGGCAGGCATCCGGGCCACGCTCGCCGATCAATACAACTACAGCGTGCGCGCCAAAGGGACCTATGCCCTCCGAGAAACCCTCTCCCTGTCCCTCGGGGGTAGCGCCGGCCAGACCTGGTATCCCGACAAGGAATTTGCCAGCACCGACAATGCCCTCGGCAATCTGACGCTGGCGTGGAAGCGGAACGAGTTCGACACCTTTGGACTCGATAATCTCTATTCATACAAGCACTACTATGAGTATCCCGAGACTTCATACGTTGACTCCCAGGATGTCCAGTTCTTTCGACCCGGCCTTTACTGGGAGCACACCTTCAGCGAGACCACGTCGTTGCTGCTCGGCGCCGGGTACCGCCTGACACAAATCGAGGTGAAAGCAAGCTTTCCCGTCATCGAGTTCATCCCTCCCAACCAGCTGTCTGTCGTCAGGAGAAGCGTCACAACCACCAGCCGCGACAACTCGTACGATTTCTGGGGCAAATTCACCAAGCGCTGGACCGAGCGTTTCTCGAGCACGCTCTCGGCGGGCAGGGACCAGTATAGTGACGTCAACGGCAATACCTACGACCACATGTACGTCGGCACCGGCATGAACTATGCCCTGACCGAACTGACCAGCCTCGGCCTCGACCTGAAATACGATTACAACTCTGGCATCGAGGAGGGCTACCGGGATACGCATTACTTCCGGGCCACGCCTTCCATAGATCGGAAGCTCACCAAAGACCTCACCCTCAGACTGTCCGGCTCCTACCAGTATCAGTCGGAAAAGTACCCCAGTCGGGATGGGACCGAAACGGCCGACCGCTTCCTCGCCTGGGTCGAACTCGTCTGGCAGCTGCCGCGACTGGCTTCGTCGAAGTAGGTGAAAGGTGAAGGGTGAAAGGTGAAATGTGAAGGGGGAGAGGTGAAATGTGGGGCGTGAGTGGGTAGGGGTGAGGGGGTATTGCATGACCGTCATTCCCGCAGGTTTTTGGCGGGAATCCAGTATCGCCTTATCGTAGGTTGGGTTGAGCGGATGCGAAACCCAACAAAATTGATCGGCGGATGCGAAACCTGCCGAACGGGACACAGGTGTTACCAAGGATTTCAACTTTAGCGGGTGTTGCAACATGGATCAGAGTCAGGAACTGGCGAGAATCAAGGGGATCATTCATCGACGCAAACGCTGGCTGATTTTGCCTTTTGTGCTGATGGTTATCGGGGTCACCGCGGTGGCCCTGCTCCTCCCGGACATCTACAAATCGACGGCCACGATCCTCATCCAGAACGCCACCATCCCCGACAAGCTGGCGGCGCCGACCATCACCAGCTACGCCGATCAGCGCATCAAGGCCATCGCTCAGGAAGTCACCTCCCGCTCCAAGGTGCTCGCTCTGGTGCAAAAATACGACCTGCTCCCGCAAAAGCGGGACCGGCTGACGGCCGAGGAGCTGGTCGAAAAGATCGCCAAGCGGATTTCCGTGGAAACCATCGATGCCGAGGTCAAGAAGGAAACCCAGGCCAAACCGGTGCTCCTGACCGTCGCTTTCACCCTTTCCTTCGAAGACGAAAGCGCCAAGAAGGCCCAGATGGTTGCCAATGAAATTGCCTCCTACTTCCTCGAGAAGAACCTCGAAGCCCGGGAAAAGCACGCCCGCACCACCGCCAAGTTTTTTGAAGAACAGCTGCAGCAGACGAAAGGCAAGGTGGACAACCTGGAATCCCGGCTTGCCGCCTATCGCCAGGAGCACCTCGAAGAGCTGCCGGAATTTACCGCCATCAACATGCAGAAACTGGAGAAGCTCAACGCCGACATCAGCAATATCAACATGCAGGTCCGCTCCCTCGAGGAGCAGCGGGTCCTGATCAAAACCCAACTGGCGGCGGCCGACCCCTATACGGGGGCCAACCCCCGCGTTCTGAGCACCGACGAACGGCTGCAGCAGGCTCAACTGGAGCGCGCGGCGCTGGTCGCCCGCTACTCGGAAAAGCATCCGCTGGTTACCGCCAAAAACCAGGAAATCGCCCTGCTCGAAGGCCGAGCCACCGATTCGGGCTCCCTGGCCCAGCGGCGCGATCGGCTGAAACAGCTCGAACTCGAGCTCGCCGATCTCACTGGCCGCTACACCGAGCAGCACCCAGCCGTCAAACGCAAGCGGCAGGAGGTCGATCAGCTCAAACGCGAGCTGGCGAATCCCGCGCCGAAGCCCAGGGAAAACAAGGCCACGGGCGGCGAAAGGCCGACCAATCCGGCCTTCGTGACCCTCAAAGCCGACCTCGATAAGAACGAAGTCTCCATCGCCTCCCTCAAGACCGAGAAGGCGCGTCTGGAAGAGCAGCTCAAAAGCGTCTACGACAAGCTTCACGCCATGCCTCAGGTGTCCAAGGAGTACAATGAGCTCACCACCGACTATCAGAACGCCAAGAACCATTACAACGAGCTGCAGCAGAAGGCCCTTTCCGCGCAGCTGGCCCAGGGCATGGAAGAGGAACAGCTGGGGGAATCCTTTCAGGTCATTGAGCCCGCCTTTTTCCCTGAGAAGCCCGACAAGCCCAATCGCCTGGCCATCATCCTGATCGGGGTGGTCCTCGGCATGGGGCTGGCCGTCGGCCTTGCCGCCTTGCGGGAATTCACCGATAATACCCTGCGTGACGCCGGCACCCTCGAGGCGCTTGCCGGTATGCCCATTTTTGGCGTGGTGCCAAGCATTGTTACCGCCGAGGACCAGATGCGCCTGCGCCGAAAACGCCTCTCAACCGTCTTTGGATCCGTTTTCGGCGTGGCGATGGTGCTCTTGCTGTTCCACTTTCTGGTGATGGACCTCTATGTTTTTTACGCCAAGCTGGAACGCTTCCTCTATCGCAAGTTTCCGCTTTGAGCCCACATCCTTCACGCTTTTCGGAGAAGTGAATGAGTCAGATCAAGAAGGCCCTTGAAAAGGCCAGGGCCGAGAGGCTCGGCCAGGATTTCACCGCAGCGGTGCGCGAGGAGCGGCCTGCCCCTCCGGAGACTCGCGAGGTGGGAATCTGCTATACGCGAACGCGGGTCGTTGAGGTGCCGCCGGCCGAGCTTCTGAAGCGGCGCATCGTTGCCGTCGATGAGGGAAACCCGCTCGCCGACCACTTCAAGCGCCTGCGCACGCGCGTCCTCAAGGAAACCCGCCCGCGAAAATGGAATGTCATCCAGGTTTCCGGTTTCGTCCCGGATGAAGGTAAGAGCCTCGTCGCCTTGAATCTGGCCATCAGCATCGCCCAGGACACCCGGCAGACGACCGTGCTCGTCGACCTCGACTTTCGCCGCCCTGCCGTGGCCGCCCTGCTCGGCCTCGATGCGGAAACCCGCGGTCTTACCTCCTATTTCTTCGACGGGGTGCCCCTCGAAGACCTTTTCATCAACCCCGGTATCGCCAAGCTGACCGTCCTCACGGCCGGGGGCCGGGTGACCCAGTCCACCGAGCTCGTCGGGTCCCCGAAGATGGAGAGTCTCATCAAGGAGCTCAAACACTGTTATGACGACCGTTACGTGATCCTTGACACGCCGGGGATCAGCGTTTGCTCGGACCCCCTGGTCATTTCCGAATACGTCGATGCGGTACTCCTGGTCGCGCGGGTCAATCAGACTTCCCAGGAAAGCATCAAAGCCGCGATGGGCCACCTCCACCGCGAAAAACTGCTCGGGGTCGTCCTCAATGATGTGTCGCCCGGGGAGATCGTCGCGTATTATTAGACCAACCTGCCGTAGAGCATGTTGAGAACGACGAGCAGCATCATCTCCCAGTGGTCTCGGCGGTCTTTGCCTCCTCTGCGGTAAAGTTCAGGGTCCCATGTATACGAACTTTTTTGGACTCAAGAAAAGACCCTTTGTCCTCTCTCCCGATCCGGACTTTCTCTATCTGAGCCGCGTCCACGATCTGGCCTTTACGCATCTCGAATACGGCCTCATGCACCATGCCGGCTTCGTGGCGCTGACCGGCGAGGTGGGCACCGGCAAGACCACGCTGCTCAAATACCTCTTCGACAAGGTCAAGGCATCCCTCGAAATTGCCATGATCTTCAACACCCAGCTGGATTCCCTGGCCCTCCTCGAAATGCTCCTGAAGGAATTCGATCTCCTTGCCCCGGCGGGCGGGAAGGCCGCCCTCGTCGAGGCCCTTTATCAGTATTTCATGAAACAGTATGCCCGCGGCAATCGCTCCGTGATCGTGATCGACGAGGCGCAGAACCTTTCCCTGGAAGCCTTCGAAGAACTGCGCATGCTCTCCAACCTGGAAGTCGGGAACGACATCCTGGTGCAGATCATCCTGGTGGGACAGCCGCAACTGCGGGAACGGCTCGCTCATCCCTCGCTGACCCAGCTGACCCAGCGCATCTCCGTGCATTACCACCTGACCCCCCTCTCCCGCGACGAGGTGGGCCATTACGTGGCGCACCGGTTGCACGTGGCCGGCTACGAACGCCCGGAGCCGCTCTTCGAGGACGAGGCGCTGGCCTGTCTGGCGGAGGTTTCCCAAGGCATTCCGCGCGTTATCAATTCCATCTGCGATGCCTCGCTGACCTATGCCTTCGCCGACGAAATCCCGCGAGTTTCGCAGGGGATCATCGCCCGGGTGGTGGCCGACAACGAGCTGCTGCTGGTGGGCCTGCGTGCCGCCCCGGGCGAATCGGCCGGCCCCCCCGCCCTGGCCCTTGATGTCGCTCCGGACAAGGCCCCGGCCGCGCAGGGGGGAAGCGCTCCCGGAGATTTTTCCTCGCTGCTGGCCCGTCTTCTGGGCCGCCTGGAAATGCTCGAAGCACAGATTCAAAGGCTGGAAGCGGAACGCCACAACGGCGCGCTTGCCGTTTTGCAGGAAATGCTCGAAAAGGAAAGGAAGCGATCCTTTCAGTATGCTCAGGCCGCTGCCTCGCTCAACCTGCAGCATCGGAAAGCCCAGGCTCAGGTCGCGCAGCTGGAAAAACAGCTGAGTGAGGTGGAGGGCAAGGAAAAATCTGCTAGACATTGGAGGATATTCGGTCGTGACAAACAACCTTAGATGGTCGCTCTGGATTGCGGTGGTGCTCGTCTGCTGCACTCTTTCGATGACGGCGTGCAGCACCAAGGAAGAGAAGGTGGCAAGCTTCATTAGCAAAGGGGATCGCCTGCTGGCCGACAACGATCCGGTGCGCGCTATCCTCGAATACAAGAATGCCCTCCAGATCGACCCCAAGAGTGCCCGTGCCACCTTTGGCCTGGGAAAGGCCTATCTCAAACAGCATGAGTACCAGCGGGCCTACTCGGCCTTCAAGGCGGCGCTCGAGCTGGACGCGGAGCTGGATGAGAGCAGAATCGAGGTCGCCTGGCTGCTCGCCATGGGCAAACAGGGCGAACCGGCCCTCCTCGAAGTCGCGCAAATCCGCCATCCCGAGGCGTTCCAGCCCAGGCTCGACCTCATCAAGGCCCGCGCCCTGATGGCCACCGAGCGCCCCCGGGACGCCGTCGACCTCCTGCTGCAGGCCCCGGACGGGGCAAAAAACAAGGAGGTGCAGGCGCTGCTGCTGCTCTCCTATCAGGCCCTCGGCGCTCCCGAGAAGATGCGGGAAACGGCCGCCAGGTGGCATGCGCTGGACCCGGCTGATCCCGCTCCCTTCCTGCTGCTCGGCCAGGATGCCATGGACCGTGGCGACAAAAAGGAGGCCGTCGAACAAATGCGCAGGATGTTCGAGGCCGCCGGTGGCGATGCCAAAGTCGCCTTGCTCCAGGCCCAGTTCCTCGATCGCTGGGGCTTCCGCAAAGAGGCGGAAACCGCCTACGATCGGCTTCCCCCTTCGCCGGAAGCCATGATGGCCCAGGGCGATTTCTGGATGCGCACGGGAAACCGGGAAAAGGCGCGCCTCACGCTCCAGGGGCTGGTTGCCTCGGAGCCGCAAAACATCCCGGCGGTGGTGAAACTGGCGCAGGTGCATACTGACGAAAACCAGCTCCAGGCTGCCGCCGAACTGCTCGAGAACACCCTGAAGCTGGAGCTGAAGAAACCCGAGCGCGAGCAGGTCCTGCTGGCCAAGGCGACCCTGCTGGCCCGACAGGCCGACTGGGACGGCGCGAAGAAGCTCTGCGACACCGTCCTGGCAGAGAACCAGGGAAACATGGACGCTCACCTGCTGCTCGGTAAGGTCCTCCTCAGCATGCGTAATGCCGCGGACGCCGAAGTGCAGCTTAATCAGGTCGCCGTGGCCCGTCCCAAGGATGAAGAGGTGCAACTGCTCCTGGTGCGCAGCCAGCTCCTGAACAAGAAGGAAGCGCTGGCCGTGGATACCTTGAAGCGAGCGGTGGAAGCCAACCCCGAAAGCGCCAGACTCCGACTCGAACTGGTCTACTCCTACCTCGGCAAGGGCGACAAAGAGCAGGTGGCCCGCCTGTTGGATAAGGGACTCGAACTGCAGCCGGCCAATCTTGCCTTGCTGAAGGCTGCCGGAGAAATCGAAGCACGGCAGAAGAACTTTACCCGGGCGGAAAGCTATTTCCAAAGAATCATCGAACTGCGTCCGGAAGCACCGCTGGGCTATATGGAAATGGGGCAGCTGCTGCTTGCCCGGTCGCAATTCAAGGAGGCAACGGCCTGGTTCAAAAAAGCTCTCGAACGTGAGAACGGCTGGCAGACGGCCATTCCCGCCCTCGCCCGGAGCTACCTCCTGCAGAAGGAGCCGGAACAGGCCCGGTCGCTGCTCGAACAGGAAGTCGCCAAACGTCCCGACTCCCCTCCCGTCTGGTTCTTCCAGGGGCAGGTGCTGCAGGCTACGGGAGACTTGCCCGGAGCCGAGAAAGCCTTCCTCAAGGCCGCCGAGCTGGCGCCGCGCTGGCCTGACGCCTACCGTGGACTGGCGGAAGTCTTCCTCCGCCAGGGAAAGCTCGATGAAGCCATCACCCGCTTTGAAGCCGCCTACCAGCAGCAGGCGTCCCTTCCCACCCGCATGCAACTGGCGATGCTCTACGATTTCGCGGGACGCCCCGACGATGCCATCCGTGTCTACCGGGAACTGCTGAAGGAAGCCAGCCAGGCCCCTGCCCTCCTCAACAACCTGGCCTATCTCTTCGCCGAACATCGTACCGATAAGGAGTCCCTGGCCGAAGCCGGCAAGCTGGCCGCCCAGGCCATCGCCCAGGAACCCGAGAACCCCAGCCTCCTCGATACCGCAGCCTGGGTAGCCTACAAACAAGGTGACTACGAGGCCGCCTGGAAGTATGCCCAGGATTCGCTTGTGCGGGCGCCGGAGGCCGGCGTCCATAACCTGCACGCGGCCATCATCCTCGAGGCGCGCGGCGAAAAAGCACAGGCCCTCGAATATCTCAACAAAGCACTCGTCGCACCGATGGACCCCAAATCGAAGGAACGAGCTGAAGCCCTCAAGGAGGAATGGAAGGTGAAATAAAAGAGAACCGCAGAATATCGAATATCGAACCGCAGAATGATAAAGGGGGATTCTCGCGAGCGTGATAGTCGGGTGGGTTTTCGCGCAGACATGACAGGCGCGCCGGATTTTTCCCCTTCATCATTGGAAATTTCTTGTTGGATATTGGATATTCGCTTTTCCCATGTTTCTTGTTGGATATTGGATATTCGCTTTTTTTCGTTCGGCATTTATTTTTCATTGGAGAGTAGCCATTAATGGCCCGCATCAGTCAATGGTTTGCCTTCATCGAGACCGGGGTGGTCATCCTCCTCGTTGGCTTCGTCACCGCCTTCGGTCTGGTCCAGATCATTCTTAGAAACCTCTTTGCCACCGGGCTGCTCTGGGGAGACTCTTTCCTGCGCCATGCCGTGCTCTGGATTTGCATGCTCGGAGCGACGCGAGCCGTCGCCGAAAACCGGCACATCCACATCGATCTGCTGCTGAAGGTGCTGCCGCCAACTTTGGGGCGGGTGCTCAGCATCATTGCCAGGACCTTGCCGGTGCTGGTCTCCCTCATCCTGCTCCATGCTTCCTGGGCCTTTGTCCAGAACGAGCGCCTGGGAAACGACCTGGCCTTTGGCTCCATCCCGGTTTGGTGGCTGCAGCTCATTTTTCCCTTCAGCTTTCTGGTCATGACCGTCCGCTTTGCCTTTCGCCTGGCGGATGGTTCGCCGGATCACCCGGAAGGACTCGAGCCATGAGTTTCCTGCTCGCCTCAGGCCTGCTGGTGATGATGTTTTCAGGCGCGCCGCTGTTCATCATCATCTTTGCCGCGGCGCTCCTCTGCTTCCATCAGACGGGGATCGATCTCTCCGTGGTAGTCATCGAGATGTATCGACTGGCCGCCAGTCCTATGCTGCTCGCCCTGCTGCTCTTTGCCTTCGCGGGCTTTGTCCTGGCGGAGAGCCAGGCAAGCAGGCGACTGGTCAGGCTTTCCTCAGCCGTGATGGGGCGCGCCCCCGGCGGGCTGGCGGTGGTTTCGCTGATCGTCTGCGCGTTCTTCACCGCCCTCACCGGCGCTTCGGGAGTGACCATCGTCGCCCTGGGGGGGCTCATGCTGCCGGCGCTCATCGCCGACAACTATCCCGAGAAATTCTCCCTTGGCCTGCTCACCACCTGCGGCAGTCTCGGGCTGCTTTTTCCGCCGAGCCTGCCTCTCATCATCTATGCTATGGTCGCCGACATCAACATCGCCGACCTCTTCCTCGCAGGAGTCGTCCCGGGAGTGGTCATGCTGGTCCTGCTCTCTCTTTACAGTATGATGCAGGGGATCCGCTGCCGCTCCGCCCGCGACCATGTCCCTTTCAGTCTCCAGGAATTCCTGTCGGCTCTCCGCGAGGCCATCTGGGAAGTGCTGCTGCCGGCGGTTGTTCTGGGCGGGATCTTCAGCGGCTTCCTCGCTCTCAGCGAGGCTGCGGCGATCACCACCATCTACGTGCTGCTCATCGAGGTCGCCGTTCACCGGGAGGTGAAGCTCCGGGAGCTGCCCTCCACCATGATGAAAACCGTGGTCATGGTGGGCGCCATTGTGGTGATTCTGGGGGCCTCCCTTGCCTTCAACAGCTTTCTCATCGACCAGCAGGTCCCCAATCGCATCCTCGAATTCATGCGCGTTCATGTGCAGAGCAAATTCGCTTTCCTGATTCTGCTCAACCTGTTTCTCCTCGGCGTCGGCTGTGTTCTCAATATCTTTTCCGCCCTGGTCATCGTCGTGCCGCTCATTGTCCCCATTGCCAAGAGCTATGATGTCAACCTGCTCCACCTGGGCATCATCTTTCTGACCAACCTCCAGATCGGCTATTCCATCCCGCCCATCGGCATGGACCTCCTCATTGCCAGCATCCGCTTCGAAAAGTCGGTCATCTACCTCTACTTTGCCTCCATTCCGTTCATCGTCATTCTGCTGCTAACCCTGGCCCTCATTACGTTCATCCCCGCGCTCAGTCTCATGTTCGTCCGCTAGGAGCGAGCCGCCACCAGCGAACAAGAAGACCCGCTGAAAAGCGAATGTCCAATATCCAACAAGAAACAAGAGAAAAGCGAATATCCAATATCCAACAAGAAATTTCCAATGATGAAGGGGAAGAGTCCGGCGCACCTGTCATGCCCGCTCGAAAACCCACCCACCTATCACTCTCTCGAGAATCCCCCCTTCATCATTCTGCGGTTCGATATTGGATATTCTGCGGTTCGCTTTTCTCCAATTTCTTCTTTACGTTTTGGCGTTTCCTCTCGGTGCCCCCTTCATCATTCTGCGGTTCGATATTGGATATTCTGCGGTTCGCTTTTCCATGGTTGGACATTCGATATTGGATATTTGCCCTTTCCAGGTTCTTCTTTCCATCCGACCCCAACTCTGCTATTTTCCTGTTCCTGATTGAACCACGTGGGCGCGAGAACGGCACGCGACAGGCGGCTGTTCTCGTTCGATTGAGGAGTTGACGTCTTGCCTGTTGGTGTGCCTCGTAAACGGTTTCTACTCGCCGGCATCCTCGGTCTATTGATCTTGTTCTACACCATTAAGCAGGCTGATCTGAGGAAGCTTGTCGAGAATTTTCAGGATATCCATTTGCTCTGGGGCCCCCTGGTTATTCTGACCAGCGCCCTGAGCTACCTGTGCATTGCCGCCGTGCTACACCGCCTGTTGAGAAGCATGGGACACACCCTGCCCTTTGCCGCTTCCTTCCGGATCTCCCTGATCTCCTGCACCATGAATTACCTCATGGCCATCGGGGGACTCAGCGGTGTGGCCGCCAAGGTCTACCTCCTCGCCAAGGAAAGGATTTCCCCGAGCAACACGCTTTCCATTTCCATGGTGCACGGCTTTCTCACCAATACCGTCGCCGTGATTTTCATCTACCTGGGCTTTTTCTTTGTTTACAGCGAGTACAAACTCAGCGCCCGCGAGAAAGAGGTTGGGATTTTCATTCTCCTGATCGCCTTCTTGCTCTCCTGGCTCACCATTCAAACGATCATCCATGAGTCGTTCCGCAAGAAGCTCTGGCAGCTTTGCCTCACGGTCGTCTTCTTCGTCTGCCGCAAGCTGCACCATCCTCAATGGCTGCATCAGGAGCGGGCCCAAGCCTTTTTCGAAAATTTCAACAACAGCCTCAACATCATCACGCGGAATTCCGCTATCCTTCTCGCTCCCGCCCTCTACGCGCTCTTCGACTGGCTGCTCATGTTTTTATGTCTGAAATGCTCGTTTCTCGCCGTTCGCTACCCGATTGACGATATGACCCTGCTGGTAGGCTTTTCCGTGGGGATTTTCATGACCCTCTTTTCTCTCACCCCGGCCTCTATCGGCGTGATGGAAGGGTCCATGGCCGCTACCTTCTACTTTATGGGACTCGACTACAACCGCGCCCTGCTCGCCACGCTGATCTACCGCTTCGCCTATTATTTCCTGCCCATCGTTGTCAGTCTTTATTTCTATAAACAGTTCTTTGCCACGCCTCAGCCGGAGACCGAAATGAACGAAGACCAGCAGGCGTGAGGGGTGAGGCGTGAAGCGTGAGG
>CAZDKX010000052.1:0-2131 GCA_964505935.1 uncultured Syntrophobacteraceae bacterium | reverse complement strand
GGGGGGGAAGGATTCGAAGATGATCATGGGGAAGTCCGTAGCCTGGTTGCATGAGGAAATCGCGAAATTTATGAACCAGTGGGTCGGCCGCGGGCAAAGTGAAGACTATTGGCGGGGGCCGCTCGTAGCGGTAGCCTCGGCCACAGATTCTCTCTTCGCCGACCTGCGGCGCGTGGTGGCTCTCGACCACGCCATGCCTGAAGAGATCCTGCCAGGCGCCCGCTCGGTGGTGGTCTACTTCCTCCCTTTCCAGCGCCGCCTCGCACGGGAGAACGACCAGGCCGGGTTCTATGCGGCACGCAGCTGGGCCGTCGCCTACGTGGCTGCCAACCAGCTCATCCATGAAATCAATACACATCTCCAGGAGCTTCTGGAAGAGCGCGGCCATCGGGCCGGCATTACACCGGCAACCCACAACTTCGACGAGGAAAAACTCATCAGTCGCTGGTCACACCGGCATCTGGCCTATATTGCGGGACTGGGCACCTTCGGCCGGCACAACCTGCTGATCACCGCCGCGGGCTGTTGCGGGCGGGTGGGAAGCCTGGTCACCACCATGCCGCTCCCGCCCACGCCGCGCCCCACCGCCGAGTACTGTCTGGACAAAACGGGAAACGAGTGCTCCGCCTGCGTTTCCAAATGTGCCTATGGGGCCCTTTCGGAAACGGGCTTCGATCGCCATCGCTGTTATGCGCAGTTGCTGGATAACGATCGCCGGTATGATGATCTGCCCCTGGTAGACGTCTGCGGCAAGTGCGGCTGCGAAGTCCCCTGCAGCTACACCATCCCGACCACAGGGTAAAGAGGCCCCGCGCGGGTTGCGGGTTGTGAGTTATGAGATGCGGGTTGCGGGTTGCGAGTTGCGGGTTGCAGATCAGCCGTGGTCATTTTCATGGGTTTCCGCGTGTCCCAATCGGACACAAGCTACTTCGTGTGACTTCGTGGATCGAGAGTTGGGCCTCTTGCCAAGACCTTGAGGGGTCCCCCTACAGCTGTTCGAAAACCTCCCGCAGATGCTTCAGCCATACTTCGACAACCTCCGGATATTCCGCCACTCCGGCAAGGACCGCCTCACCCCCGATCCCTTTGGCTGCCAGGATCGATTTCATGCTGTCCGGCTGGTCCCCCGCCATGTCGTTGCGGGCATGATCGCCGGCCACCGCCATGAAGGGCATGAGGTAGGCCTTCCTGGCGTTGCGCTTCATGATTTCAGGCAGGAGTTCCTCGAGAGAGGGATACCCGGACACCGTAGCCACGAAAACGTTGGCATCCAGCCCCTGGAAGACAAAGTTCATGGCGGCATAGACGGCATCGGACGGGTGATGTTCGCTGCCATGCCCCATGTAGACGACAAGGTCCGCCGGCTTACGGGTTTGAGGGATTTTCCTCAGCAAGGCCTGGGCGACCTCGGTCATGTCTTCATGGGACGAGAGCAGCGGCCTGGCCACCAGGATGCGTTCAAACCCGCCGACCATTTGTGAGAACAAGCGGCAATTAGCGTAGAGGTCGTGGAATTCGATGCCCGGGATTACGTGCAGGGAGAGGACGGCCACATGGGTAACCCCGTCTTCCATCATTTTCGCCAGCGCCATTTCCGGGGAGTCAAGGGGTTTGCCCTGCCGAGCGAGCTTGGCGCGGATGGTCTTCGAGGTATAAGCCCAGCGAAGCTCCGTTCCGGGAAAGGCCTGCTTCACCGCTGCCTCAACCCGATCGTAGGCCTTTTGCGCCTCGGGGACACTGGTGCCGAAAGCGACCAGCAAAATCGCCCTGCGGGGCGACCTGGCGCTCGGCTCCTCCGCCGCCAGCGCCCATTGTCCCGCCAGGAGGCCCACAACGGTCATCACCAGGAATGCGAACTGTATTCTGTGCAACATGATCTCCCTCTCTTATCCCTTTTCGATGAATATCCGAACAGGTATCGGTTACCACACAACCACGCACCAACTGGTACCGCCAACAACACGAAACCAATTAGTAGGGTTCGTCGCATGCTGTCAATGGAAAATCCTTGCTTTCATCATTCACTGTGTCAAAAGGCGCATCATCACCACGATGTATGGCGAATAGGCTCCATATCGGTCCTTCATTTGCTTGACAGGGTTGGGGCTGTGTGCTACCTGAGCTTTGCCCC
>CAZDKX010000051.1:0-20078 GCA_964505935.1 uncultured Syntrophobacteraceae bacterium | reverse complement strand
ATCGAATATGCCCGCTACCCCGAACGCTATCTGATCCTTCCCGACCTCTCCATCAGTTGCCGGGGACCGGTTCAGAGCGTACTGCTCTTGAGTCAGCGGCCGATCGAACAGTTGGCCGGCCGGACCATCCTGGTCACCTCCCAATCCCATACGTCGGTGGCCTTGCTCAAGATCCTGCTCACCAGGCAGGTGGGGCTGGAAGCCGTACTCCAACCGGGCAGCTGCATGGAGGCATTGGGTGGGGATGAACCACCCGTGGCCATGCTGGCCATTGGCGACGAAGCCCTGCAGCTTCGCCGGCACCCTCGCTATCCGTATCGTCTGGATCTGGGTGAAGCCTGGCTCAAGTTGACGGGACTGCCCTTTGTTTTTGCCCTGTGGGTGATTCAGCGGCAGGCCCTCGAACGCTGCAACGGGATGCTGGGCCAAGGTCTCGACGCCCTGTCCCTGGCAAAAGCATGGGGCTGTTACCATCGGGACGAGATCTGTCGGGAAGCGGTCAAACGAGGGATCCTGAATTTTGAGCAACTCCAGGAATACTACCGGTGCCTGAACTATGATCTGGAAGAGGATCAGAAAGCTGGGCTGGCCTGCTATTTTGAACAGCTGGCGGGTTTTGGGGAAATCAGCCGGGTGCCATCCCTGCAGGTTTATTCGAGGCTGGCCTTCGTGGCGTAATGGCGAACTCATCACGGGAGATAGGCATGATAGGCGGGAAAATCCTGCGGTTGCAGCGCTTCCGGAACTCACCCAACGGGCGGATGGTGATCCTGCCCCTCGATCATGGTGTGAGCCTGGGTCCGATTAGGGGCCTGGAACGCCCGGAACAGGCCATTCGGATGGGCGTACGGGAGGGTGCCGACGCCCTCGTCCTCTATAAAGGCATGCTGGGTTTCCTGGAAGGGCTGAGGGGAAAACTGCCGGGGATTTTCATGCATCTTTCCGCCAGCAGTCAGTTAGGACCGGCACTTCATCATAAGGTATTGATCGGGTCGGTCGAAGAGGCGCTCCGGCGGGGGGCGGATGGGGTCTCGATCCATGTCAACCTGGGAAACCCTGACGAGCCGCGGATGCTTCGGGACCTTGGCCGGGTAGGCGAAGCCTGCCTCGTGTGGCAGGTACCGCTCCTGGTGATGATTTACGTGCGCGACGGCCGCGGGGCTGCGGCCATCCCCGATGTCGCCGTGGCCCATGCCGCGAGGATTGCCGCCGAATTGGGCGCTGATATCATCAAGATTGCCATGCCGGAAGACTTTCGCCTGTTCAAAGAGATCACGGCGGGGTTGCCGGTCCCGGTGGTCGTTGCGGGCGGAAGCAGGAGCGCCGACATCCCGGTTTTTCTGGAGCGGGTGGAAAAGGCGTTGGCAGCGGGAGCAGAAGGCGTTGCCATCGGCAGGAACATCTTTCAGAGCCTTCATCCCGAACGGCTCTTGAGGGCCCTTCGCGGGATTGTGCACCGGGGGATTGCTGCCGACAGGGCCTGGGATGAGGCTGGTGAAGAGGGATTGGCGCTATGCGCAAGAAGCAGGTGATTGTCGCGGTCACGGGAGCAAGCGGGGCCTCTTATGCCCGGTTGCTGATGCAGACCTTGGCGTCGAAGGTAGTCATCCATCTGGTTGCTTCCGAGGCGGGACGCATGGTCTATGAACTGGAGATCGGCAAACCGCTGCAGGAAGATCTGCCTTCAGGCATTGCGGTCTACCGCGAACACGATTTCACCGCACCGTTCGCCAGCGGCTCTTTTCTTTCCGCAGGCATGGCGGTGGTGCCCTGTTCCATGGGCACCCTCGGGGCCATCGCCAACGGCATTTCGCGGAACCTCATTCACCGCGCCGCCGATGTGTGCCTCAAAGAGGGCCGCCGCTTGGTGCTCGTTCCCCGGGAGACCCCGTTGAATGCCATCCACCTGGAAAACATGCTTCGGCTTTCCCGCGCCGGTGCGGTCATCCTGCCGGCAATGCCGGGCTTCTATCATCGGCCGCGGGCGGTGGACGATCTGGTGCGCTTCGTGGTGGCGCGGATCATGGAACAGTTGCACCTGCCGCAAACCCTGGTGCCGCCGTGGACACCGGATCATCCTGCCGTGATCAGTGTTTGAAGGCCCGCTGGCCCGTCAAGACCATGGTTGCGTTGGCTTCATTGCAGGCTTCGATGACCTCCCAGTCCCTCATGGACCCGCCCGGCTGAACCACCGCCGTGATCCCCTGCCGAAGGCCCACATCCACGCCGTCGCGGAAGGGAAAGAACGCGTCGGAGACCATGGCGGCCCCGATCAACCCGCCGCGGGCGGCTTTTGTTTCCTGATCGATGAGGTCTTTTTGTTCCTGCGGCCGCTGCCCCTTTTCGATGGCCAGTTCCAGCTCTTTGTAGGGTATGCCGTGGCGATCGAAGCAGAGCGCGTCGGCATATTTCTGGTAGGCTTTGTAGACGGCAATTTCGGCAACCCCCACCCGGTCCTGCTCCCCGGTCCCGATCCCAACCGTGCATTCATTCTTGACGTAAAGGACGGAATTGGAAGTCACCCCCTGTTCCACAAACCAACCAAAGAGGAGGTCCTGCATCTCCTGAGCGGTGGGTTCGCGGTTGATCCGGTAGGTTTTCCCCTGATAGACGGTTTCGGCCACTTTCAAATCCCCGGCCCCCTGAACCTTGTTGAGGGGCGATTGCTGCACGATCAACCCGCCGTCAATGAGCGATTTGAAGTCGACGAAGCGCAGGGAGAGATGGTCGGTCAGCCGATCGATCCTGGCCACCTGGATGATTCTGAGGTTCGTGCGGCGTTTGAGCAGCGCGAGGGTACCCTCCTCAAAATCCGGCGCTGCAACCACCTCGAGGTAGTTTTCGGCAATGAAGGCTGCTGTTTCCTTGTCAACGGGGCGGTTGAGCACCAGGCAGCCTCCGAAGGCCGCAATGCGGTCGGCGCGATTGGCGCGGTGGTAGGCATCGAAGAGGGTGCTGCCGTAAGCGGCCCCGCAGGGATTGTTGTGCTTGAGGATGACGGCAGCGGGTTTGGCCATCAGATACTTGAGGATATTCAGACCGTTATCCAGGTCGGTGAGATTGGTCTTGCCGGGATGCTTGCCCTCCTGGAGCATGTCTTCCTCTTTGATAGCGCTCACCAAGCCGTTTTGCGGATCAATGAAACGACAGCCGCCAAGGGTGAGGTGCCCACCGGTCAGTTCGTACAGGGCTGCCTCCTGGCCCGGGTTCTCGCCGTAGCGCAATCCCTTCTCGATGAGTTCCCCCGACTTGTCGTCGGGAAACTTCCAGCTGCGCTTGCGGTAGACCAGTTCCTGGTCCCCGAAAGTGATGCGCAGCGAGTCGGGAAAATGATCTTCCATCACGGTGCGGTACATTTTCTTGAGATCTTGCGTCATGTGTCGCCCTCCCTAATAGAAAGGGCCCGGATTCTCTCCAGGCCCTTGATTAAACCCAGACTTGCGGGAAACAAGCTAGAACTTGTAGCCGATGCTGCAGCCGATCATGTGAGCATAGCCATTGGAGAATGAAGACTCCAGTACTCCTTCCTTAGGACGAGCGGCGACATAGTCGCGATCAGTGATGATGAGATAGGTGTAGGAGAGATCCAAGGTCCAGTTCCGCCACTTGAAGCCCGGCCCAAAACTGATCAGATAGCGATCATCCGCAGGTACCAGATAATCGACATAGAGATCGTTCACGGGTTCCTGATCCCAAACGAAGCCCGCCCGTAAATCCAGCCAGTCGGTGGTGTTGTACTCAACGCCGAAGAAAAGGCGCCAGGTGTCATCCCAGTTCTTCTCGCGAGTGACGCTCGGTGCTCCAACGGACTTCACATTGGCATACTCGATGGTCAGCGCATCATAGGTGCCCCAGTGCGTCCAGATGCCCCCCACCTCGAAACTGAGCTTCTTGATCGGATAGAAAGTCGCACCGAAAAAGACTTCGTCCGGCAGGGTCACGTTGCCGCTGACTTTGCCGTCATAGAAGACAGGCAGGGAGGCACTTGGTTTGTTATACGTGGCATCCCCGCCGACACTCTGGGTCACCTGACTGCGGTAGGAAGCGCCAAGCTTCATCCATTCGCAAGGCTTGTAGTGCAGGGCAAAGTTCAATCCGACGCCCCAGCTGTCGCCTTTGAGGGATTGGCTCACATCGCCGAAAACCGTGGGGACCATCTGCTCCAACTTCAACTTGAAATACATAAAATCCAGGCCGATCGCCATGGAAAGCCTGTCGTTCAGTTTGAAGGCGATGTTCGGGTTGATGGTCATAGTCTGAATGACCGCATTGTAGCTATTGTATCGCCCGGGCCAGGAGGAGTTGAATTCCGTGCCGAGCCCAAAGGGAGAAAACACGCCCAATCCCAGCCAGACCCTGTCCGTGGCCTGATAGGTGAGGTAAAGATGAGGAGGGACCCACACATTGGACTCACTGGTGGTCGTGACACCCGGTGCGCCGCTATAAGCCTGGGTCGTCACATCGGTCTTGGGCATGATAAAGGTAGCGCCGGCCATTACCTGGGTACCGGGGAGCTGGGTGACTCCTGCAGGATTGAAGAACAGAGCCGAAGGGTCGTCCGCTCTTCCCACCGTTGCGCCGCCGAGAGCGTTTCCTCGGGCGCTGCCTTCGTAGAGGGCGAAACCCGCCCCCCAGCATAAGTGAGCACTGCCAATGACGCCCGCCATAACAATCAGAACTAATCCCTGCTTCAGTTTACCTTTCATTGCGACCCTCCTCACTGGAATCGGAAAAAACTCCTATAGCCCCTTTCCTCACACCTTCGTTTATCCCATCCTTTGTCTCATGCAATGCTGTCGAGAGCAACCACCGCCAAGCCCCACCCGCATACTCAGGCAACCCCAGACCCCGACGGGTTCCTCAAGAATAGGCAGCGATCAACTGTGGTACCGCGTGGCATGTGTTCAGCAAAATTGGTGGTGTGGAGAGTTAAAGAAAAATCAAGCGACCCTTAGCAAAGCGAGGTGATTCAGTCAAGAAAATTCCTGAGGGAAAGACTGATCTCTTGCTGCCATTATTCAAGAATGCCTATTCTGGCGGCTTTCCGGCGAAAAAGGAGTTGGGTCCCGTCGCGGAGGGTCAGCGAAAAATACCGTGCCGTTCTCGATGAAAAAGTGTATGTGGAGGTTGACCGCTTGGCGCTCTAGGTTGAGTAAGCACCGAGTTTCCAGATCATCCAAGAGGAGCGACACCACGTATGAAGAAATGGCAGCCCCTGGCCGCACCCACTTTGGTTGGCAGTATGCCGCACAAAGACCGCAACAAAGCCATAGAGCTCACTCTCCGAGCCGTACCCGAGGTGCCTGTCTGGCCCCAGTTGGCTGCCTACCATGCGGAACAGATGATGATCCAATATTTGGAAGGTCTGCCGGGAATCCGGGACGAGGCCGGGCGACTGTTCTGTCAGACCGATGGTCCCGGCTTCGCGCAGGAGCTCTACGACTTCTATGAAGCCTATCTGGAAGTGGAAGCAGGGCGTGGTGATCTGGACACTTCCCGATTCGGTCTCGGTCCTGAAACCGGTCGGACCTTCGTGCAGTTCATCGATACTCTCAGACAGACGCCCACTTCCTTTCAGGCCCTTAAAGGCCAGGTTGTTGGCCCTTTCACGCTGCTGACCACCCTGAAAGACCAAGCGGATCAGGCCCTCATATACCACCAAGAAATGCAGGATGTGGTCGTCAAGCATCTGGCCTTGAAGGCCAAATGGCAAATCAATCAGCTCAAGGCTTTCGGACGCCCTGTGATCGTGTTTCTGGATGAGCCGGCGTTAGCAGGGTTTGGGTCTTCGGCGTTCATCGCGATTTCCGAAGAACTGGTCCAGAGGTTGCTCGGGGAGGTTGCTGAAGCCATTCATCAAGTGGGTGCGATGGCTGGTATTCATGTTTGTGCCAACACCGACTGGAATCTGGTGTTCAAGAGCGGGGTCGAGGTCGTCAATTTTGATGCCTACAATTATTTTGACAAATTCCTTTTGTACCAGAATGCTCTCCAGGAATTCCTGGAGAAGGGCCACATCGTTGCCTGGGGCATGGTTCCTACCAATGATCCTGAGGTGATTGCCGGAGAGAGCTCTGAGAACCTCGCCAGTCTCTGGCTGGAGCGCATCCAGGAACTCGTGAAGCCGCCCCTTTCCCTGTCGGGGATCCTCTCTCAGTCGCTCTTCACGCCTAGCTGTGGCTGTGGAAGCCTATCAGAAGAAAGTGCGGAAAGGGTGCTCCAATTGACTGGCGAACTGAGCCGACTCTTGCGGAACCAATTGTGAGGATGGAGGCATGATTCCCGGTTGCCCTCCCTGGTGATGAAAAACCTTCTGACCTCTTGACAATCGCTCCGGCTTTCGCTAGGGTAGAGGCGTTGTTTCGTATCACGGCTATAGCGGAGTGTTCCTTTCATTACAGATTCATTCCCATAAGTGGCAATTCCATATTGATCGAGACAGTGCCATGTAGATTTCGTACTGTTTCTCGCCTTTTGCGGAAAACAAGGAGAGAGGCAGCCAAGCTCTGTTGAATTTCTGGTTTTCCGCTGGGTCAGAATGGATAATGAGGCCAGAAGGTAGGCTCACATCAGATCCTTCCGGGCACGTCACGAACTTGCTCGGGAGCCAACCCGTTAGTCGTCGACCGATGTAGCAGAAGAAAAAGTCTTTGGATTGAAAGTAAAACCGTGGAAGGCGGACTCATTTGGCCGCTCGGCAGAGCTGATCCCGCTTGCGGCCTCAAGGAAGGGTGCGTACTTTGCGGTTCCCCGGTTTCATTGGGATAAACCCTTCAGGGAGAATGACAACCATGCAAGTTGAGTATAAGAACATCGATGCGAAACTGGTGGTGAATGAGATCCGCAACGGCCGTTCCCTGGAATCGGTCCAGAAGCTTTTTGGAATCAAGTTCAAGAGTGAAGTTCAGGATCTCTACCTGAGGGGACTCATGGAACTGGGTGAGATTCCTCAGGTCGCTTTTAGTAATAAGAGCCTCCCCAAAATGCCATCAGTGAATCCGGAACCGGTCGTGGTACGTCGCCGCGAGAAGGGTGGAGGGAATACTCAACCTCCGGCGCTCATCAAGACCACCAGCTTCCGTACCATTGGGCAAAGCGGCAGTGTCACCCTAAACAAAGCCCTTTTGATTGAGCAACTGGGATTTAAGGTGGGAGACTATTTTGAAATCTACCGGGAGGATGACAGAGTTGTGCTCAAGAAGGTCCCCGCCCCGGCCTGAGCGCTCTGACCGGCGTGAGAGGTGGCTTCCTCAATCCTGCCGGGCATTGGTGGCTTCACCTTTTCCACGAAGCCACACGAAGCACTGGCGGTTGTGCAGTGATCAATCCTTCGTGTCTCTTCGTGGATAGTGATGACTGCAGAACCTGCCCCCCTTAGCGCAGGCTAACGTCGAAGGCTGTTCAGGACGTGCAGAAACCGCCACAGCGCTGTTAAATTGGTCCCGGCAGCCAGAACGAGAAGGACAACGATGAGCACCGTATCCTGCAGCCATTGGCCATTCGGCAGTCCGCTGAACAGGTTGGCGAAAGGATTCACCAGACCGGCAAACCCCAATAGAACAATGCGCTCCCCTCTTTGAAACATGCCCACCAAGCAGTGCACGCCGAGACCTTCGGCCCGGGCACGCGTATAGCTCACCATCAAAGAACCGAAAAGAATGAGTAGCAACATGAGAGAGATGAGCGGCGTTGCCGCACCCTGCCGGTAAAAATAGGACCATATGCCCAGATAGATGATCAATTCGGTATAGCGGTCCAGCACTGAATCCAGAAAGGCGCCAAACTTGCGATTTTCGCCGAGAGCTCGCGCCAGAGAACCGTCCAGAGTGTCAAGGAGTCCCGTTAGCAGCGTGAAGAGACCTCCAAGGAAGGGATAATAGGCAAACGACGCTCCCGCCAGCACACTGCTCAACAGTCCGAGGAAAGTTACATGATCGGGTTTCAGCCTGAGCCGAATCAGCAGGGGAATCAGATGGCGTTCAAGAAAGCCATAGTATTCCGCCTCAATCGCTGTGCCCTTGAACATACCTAACCTTCGATTTCAACTTGGATGCGCTGTGTCCGGGCAGAAAGAAAAGCTTATCGTTCAAAGAGGTTGGAGCTCTCCTCAGAAACACCCGCCGGGGCGCTTTGCTTGATCGTCGACCGTTGACAACGTCCTCAGTCGTTAAACTGGAACCCTTTGCCCTTGATTACCGGCGAAGCCAGCAAAGGGAGATCGCTCAGCTGCACTTGCACTTCACTTCCAGTGGCTACTTCTATCATATGAGGTTCCAAAAGCATATAGGCAAAACAGTCCTTCACCCTACTGAATACGGAAGCTTTCCTGGTTATGGCTGGATGGAAGCAGCACGGGACTGTTCCGAAATCGAGGACCCCACGGACCATTTTGTAGGAACCGAACTTGCCCTTGAGTGAAGTCTGCAGAATCGCCTTGACGGGAGCAGGAAAGAGGCCTGGAAGCCCTTGCCAGCGCCGCAGCATCGGGGCCGCCAACTGCTCGTAGACGCTTTGCGCCGCCCATGGATTTCCCGGCAGTCCAAGAAACATCTGGCTGTGTTTTTGCCCAAGCGCGGAGTTTCTTCCCGGGACAAGATTGATGTTGTCAAACACCACTTCCACCCCAAGGCGCCGCCACACTTCAGCGATGAAGTCCCGATCGCCGCTCCCCATCCCGCCGGTTGTGATCACCAGATCGGCAGGAATTTCGCGCAGGCGGTCGGCAATCGCCCGAGGTTCGTCGCCAGCGACACCGAGAGGAATGGTTCTCCCTCCCTTGATCTGGGTCAGCCACGCCAGCAGGTGCATATTGTTACAGTAGGTGTACGGCCCCTTTGTCAAGCTTCCCAGTGGTTTCACTTCGTCACCGGTCGCCAGCAGTGCGACCAGGGGCTGACGGTAAACAGCGATCCGCTCGCCTCCCAGTGCGGCGATAAGCGCCAGGCGTGTAGGCGTTAAGACTACTCCTCGCGGAAGTACGGATTCACCTTGCCGCACATCTTCCCCCGCGGGCAAGACACCGCTCTTCCTGCCATAAGCCTGCTCCAGAACGAGGTTTTCTCCTTGCACCGTTACCTCCTCCTGGGGCGCTACGGCATCGCTATCCGGGGGCAGAGGTGCTCCGGTCAGAATGCGCACACACTCCCCGGGACCGATGCCCTCAGTCCTGACATGGCCGGCAGCGATTCGGCCAGCGAGAATCCTCAGGCAAGTCGGGGCACCCGGAGAAGCAGTGAGGGTATCACCGTGGCGCAAGGCAAAACCGTCCCAACGGGAGCGGGATTCGCCGGGAAAGTCTTGACCAGCAACTACGTTCTCAGCGAGAACACGGCCGAGCGCCTCCTCCAGCCGCACCCTTTCCATCTGCAGGGGGGTAATGAGCCGGCAAGCCAACTGCCTGGCTTCCATCAGATCCATCGGAGCTGTTCCAGGTTTTCCGGGGTGTTGATATTGCTGAAGCTGAGGCCCTCAGGATCCACCGCCCGCCAATCTGCTTCGGGAAGGACCCTGACTCTCACCTTTGGGAAAAAGCTGATGATCTTTTTTTCGCCTTTTTCCAACGCGGTCGCAATCGGTGCCAGGCAGCGGCGGGAATAGAGGGCCAGCAGCGGTTCGTGACGGTCATTCAACATGGGCAATACGACATCGTATCCCTCTCGAAAAGCGACCATCATTCTAGCCAAATCTTCCACCAGCAGCGGCATATCGGTTGCCTTGGCAAGAACCCAGGGGTGTGGGCTAAACAGCAGCGCCGTGTAGATACCACCAAGCGGTCCCTGGTGAGGGATAACGTCCTGGACCAAGGGAACCGGGAGATGAAGATAGAGGGTCAGGTCATTGGCAACCACCAGCACTGGGTCGCACAATCCAGCCATCGAGGTGACGGCATGTTCAACGAGGCTCTTTCCCCGGAAGCTTTCAAGCGCTTTATTCCTGCCGTAGCGCACGCTTTTTCCACCGGCCAGGATTGCTCCAGTCAGCATTTACTCATCTTCCAGTCGGATCTGGATATCGATCTTGCGCGGTCTTGCCCAACCCCTGAGGCTCGATATCATGCCGACAATCCCGCCCAGGATAAAGTCCACTACGAAGTCCTTCATCGGGAGTTGTTTGCCGTCCAGGAAGACGCTGAGCTTCGGTTTCTTACGACCTTTCAAATATCGGTTCTCAATCAAGTCGGCCAAACCAGCGACATCGCTGAACGAAAATACCGGAACATCAACCTGGACCGCGTCGTCGGTGACCACCGCCACCAAATTGTCCTGAAGCCCGCAAATGGGCTGCGCCTCAATCGCAGAACGGAAAACTTCTATCTTGGGATAGTGCGAGCGTTTGAAGCCTTCCGTCAGCAGAATATCCTCCTGCCAGAAGTATCGTCCGGCGATTAGGCCCAGGGACATTTCCTCGGTAGTTTCTCGAATTGTTGCCACGGTCATGGGAGAGGCGATACCGATGGTTTGCGCTCCAGCCCTGCGATGCCGCCAGGTATCCTTCCCTTCCCGGTCCATCTCGAAACCGTGGACATCATGTTTCAGAGTGCCGACCTGGTAGCCACGGCGGCGAAGCTCTGGAATCAACTTTTCGAGATAGGTGGTCTTGCCCGAGTTGGAAGCGCCGACCATACAAATAATAGGCAGCATAGTAGCTTACTCCTTAATTTTCGCTGGCTCGATGCCATTGACCCAGTTGAGGTGCTGTGCTAGCCTCCCAAACTTGGGAGGTAATACCAAATGATTCCGTATCCCAATATCAACCCCGATCTGGTAACCATCGGTCCGCTGCATGTCCGATGGTACGGGCTCATGTACGTCCTGGGATTTCTGGCAGGATATATCCTCGTCCAACGACAGGATCGCTCCCGTCAATTGGGTCTGGTTGGCACCACCGCGCAGGATCTCATCTTCTATATCGCAATTGGACTCATCGTTGGTGCTCGCCTCGGATATGTCGTATTTTACGACTATAGTCAATACATGACGTACCTTACCAACCCCCTGGAGATTGTTGCCACCTGGCATGGCGGAATGTCCTTCCATGGCGGTCTTCTGGGCGCAACACTCGCCTCCTGGTGGTTCTGTCGCCGTCGCCGGCTTCCCTTCATGGCCGTCGTTGACAGTGTAACCGTAACCGCGCCCATCGGTCTGGGCCTGGGTCGCATCGGCAATTTCATCAACGGTGAACTCCTCGGGTTGCCAACCGATGTCCCCTGGGCCATGGTGTTTCCTGACGGCGGTCCCCTCCCCCGCCACCCCTCTCAGCTCTATGAAGCCGTCATGGAAGGACCGGTCCTCTTTTTCATCCTTTGGTCGTTGCGCAAGAAAGGCTTCCGCGATGGGATGATGCTCGTCTTTTTCATGCTCCTCTATGGGGTCATTCGCTTCCATCTCGAATTCTTCAAAGAACCCGATCCCCAAATCGGCTACCTTTTCCAATACTTCACCATGGGCCAGCTCCTCTGCATCGCGATGATCCTCGCGTCCGGCTTGCTAGCCCTGTTCCTGCGTCACAAACCTCCTGAGGCAGCATCATAGCGGCAGCTTTCGCGCCTGCACGCCGAACTACCGAATATCACTGCAAAGGGGACCCGAGAAGACGGTTTCAGGTGGAAAATAATCTCGGTTACGATATGATCATGGGCATGATCAGGCTGAAGTAGTTACGATCGTCCAGACCGACAAAGACTCCTCCATGGAAAGCATCAAGCCATTCGAACCGAACTCTTTCACTTTGAATACTCTGCATGGTCTCCAAGAGGTACTTGACGTTGAAGGCTATGGTGAACTCATCTCCATGATAGTCCACATCCAGAGCATCATCGGCATTGCCTACCTCGGGATCTCCCGCCTGCAGCTCCAAGAGATTCTCCTTAATGGTGAACTTCACATGACGCCAACGGGGATTGGTCAAAACGGCCATCCGTTTGAGAGCAGAGAGAAATGCTTCCCAACTGAGCTCAACCGAAAAAGGTCTTTCATCCGGTATGATTACTTGGTACTCTGGGAACTCAGCATCCAGTAATTGAATACTCAGAACTGTTGCGGCAGTTTTGAGAATCAGGCAGTTTTCATTGAAGGAAAGGAAAGCCTCATCTTGCTTTTCAAGGATACGGATGATTTCCTGGGCTCCCTTACGGGGAACAATGATGCCCTTTTCAATATTCAGTTTGGGGAAAGAAGCCTCAGGGATGTCAAAATACGCCAATCGATGCCCATCACAGGATACGAAACGTAGGTGGCCGGGTGCCATAAAGTGCCAGTAGAGACCGGCGACACTGAAATGATCTTCTTCCGAGGGAACCCCATGGAGAGTCTTTTCAAGGGCGCTTCGCAGTAAGGAGGCATCACATCTTGAAAACTCAGCCCCTTCATGAAAATTCAGATGAGGGAAATCCTCCGCAGGAATGGTCTGCAGTTCAAATCTGGCTCGACCGGCACGTACGAGCAACCTGCTGTCAGCCACATCTTCCAGGGTAATAGTTGGATAGGGTAGTTCACGGACAGCATCCAGAAGTTTTCGAGCAGAAACAGTGGTCATGCCCGGAGCTTCTATCTGTGCCTTGACCTCGGTGCGGAGGCTGATTTCCAGGTCTGTAGCCGAGATTTCTATCGCATCCTCATTCAATCCTCTTATTCGAGCGTTGGAAAGGATCGGGATATTGGTCCTCTTCTCGGTTATGTTGATGACTTTCTGCAGAACTCCGGAGAGCAGAGCGGTTTCGATGTGGATTTTCATGCTGAGTTCCTGGTTGGAGGGTTGCTTGATTAGGACTATCTATACAGACAATAAAAATCTTAATAAAGGGTTGTCTAAATGTCAAAAGGATTGTTAACTCTTTAAAATTGCTAAAAATAGTTTTTTGCATTCTGCGCACATGACACTGTCCAAAGAGACAAGGTGGAAAGGGCAGATGGTTTTGATCACAAGATATGCACAGCTTTTCGACAGAAAGCTATTCTGGTTTCGACAAAGGCCGCGGCCGACGGGATCAAGCAGGATGGTTGGGAAGATAATGCGCTGCCGGAAGCGCAGGCAGCGGGAGAGTGAATGATGCGCATAGCCTATTTTGACTGCTTCTCCGGAATCAGTGGCGATATGGTGCTGGGAGCGCTGCTTGACCTTGGGGTGCCGAGTGAGGTCTTGTTTGAGGATTTGCGGAAGATTCCCCTGACCGGCTATGCGATACGTGCCGTCAAGGAGCACCGCGGGCTGATCAGTGGCACTCGGGTCCTCATCGAGGTGAACGAGCAGCCTCACCGTTCGCTTGGGGACATCGAGGACTTGATCCAGCGCAGCAACCTCGACGAAGCAATTCAGGATAAGATCCGGGGCGTGTTCCGAAAGCTTGCTCTGGCAGAGTCTCGGGTGCATCAGGTACCGGTATCAGCGATTCATTTTCATGAAGTGGGAGCGGTGGACTCCATATTGGATATCGCGGGGGCCGTGATTGGCCTTGGCTACCTTCAAGTCGCCCAGATCTGGTCATCTCCCGTTCCCTTGGGTCGGGGCTTTGTGAAGACCCATCATGGAGTGTTGCCGCTTCCTGCGCCGGCCACAGTACACTTACTGGAGGGGGTCCCGATCTGCGGCAGCAACGAAGCGCGTGAACTGGTGACGCCTACGGGAGCAGCTCTTTTGGCTTCTCTCGTGGGAACTTATGGGTCGATTCCGGAGATGACCCTGCAGGCTTCGGGCTACGGCGTCGGCAAGAATCCTGCGTCCGATCCCCCCAATCTCCTCAGAATCCTGGTGGGCGATGCTGTCAGCCCATGGCGGGAGAGGCGCCTCATCTTGCTTGAAACCAATATCGATGATATGAATCCGGAGTGTTACGGGTATGTTATGGACAGGCTGCTGGCGCTGGGTGCTTTGGATGTCAGCATGACAGCGATCCAGATGAAAAAAAACCGACCGGGGACTATGTTGCAGGTGCTGCTTGAGCCGGCACTGCAATCGCAAGTGATGGCGTTGATTTTCGCAGAGACGACCACCCTGGGGTTGCGGATACAGGAAGTAAGCCGGGTGGAGCTTGGTCGGAAGGTCGAAGTGCTTGATACTCCTTATGGTGCATGTGAGGTGAAGCGGGTCTTCCTTCCTGAGGGAGGGTGCCGGATGATCCCGGAATATGAGGCCTGCAGGCGGCTTGCCGAGAAGCTGGGAAGGCCTCTTCGAGAGGTCTATGAGGAAGTATTGTTACTGGCAAAGCAAACAGGGTAGGGAAGACACATGGCAGATAAGCTGAGGACGATCAGCGGCTCACTGATTACGATCGGGGATGAGATCCTGTTCGGAGACATTCCCAATGGCAATGCGCACCATATAGCTCTCGAACTGCGCGCCAAGGGCTTTAGGCTTGACCGGATGATCACCGTCGGAGATGTCGAGGAGGAGATCGTCAAGGTCCTTTCCCAGTGCCACCGTGAATCTGATTTTATGATCATTACCGGCGGCTTGGGGCCAACCGATGATGACCGTACTAATGATGCGGTAGCACGGGCTTTCAACCTCAAACTGGCGCTCGATCCCGGCTACTCGCAATGGCTCAGGGATCGTCTGGCAAGACAAGGCCGTTCCTGGTCGGAACAAGTGGCCAAGATGGCGCACATGCCTGAAGGGGCGATCAAACTGGGAGTTGGGATGGCGGGCTATTTCCTGTTGTATTCGGGGGTACCGTGCTACTTTCTGCCAGGTGTACCACACGAGATGAAAAGCCTGGTCGCAGAATTTGTCATTCCGGAACTGGAAGAGCGGTTTCCCGAGCGGTTGAGGCAGGTAAAGGAGATCATTCGTATCCAGGGTTTTTTTGAGTCGGAACTGAATCGGCGCATCAAGACCCTTGATCTTGACAATACGGGGGTTGAAGTCGGCTATTTGCCTCATGATGCTGAAGTCAGACTGACACTGATGGCTGCTGCGGAGAGTAGGGACGCAGCGGCACGGCGTATCGCGGAAGTCGAGAAACAGATCGTTGAGGTGATGGGGCAGGAACACATCATTGGGCGAAATGACGAAACCCTGGAACACGCCATCGGCTCGAAGCTTAGGGCTCGAAAGTGGCGACTGGCGGTTGCTGAGTCTTGTACCGGCGGGCTTGTGGCAAGAAAGATCACGCTTGTCGCCGGCGCTTCGGATTATTTTGAAAGAGGACTTGTGACCTATAGCAATGAAGCCAAGGAGGAACTGCTCAAGGTTCCGCGAGAGCTGATTGCCAGCTATGGTGCCGTCAGTGAGGAAGTGGTGCGGGCGATGGTGCAGGGACTCCGTGCTCAATCCGGGGTGGAGGCGGCGTTGGCGACGACCGGTATTGCCGGGCCAACCGGTGGGAGTGAGGAAAAGCCCGTAGGCACGGTCTACCTTGCCTGTGCCAGCGCGGAGGGCGAGAAGGTTGAAAAGCACCTTTTCAACGGCAACCGTGAGCTCATTCAGGAGCGCACGGCGCAAGCGGCGTTGATGCTGCTGTGGAGAAGTTTGTAAATGGTGAGGACCTTTATTGCTATCGATCTGTCTTCGCGCCTTCAGGAAGCTCTGAGCACACTTGAGAAGGAATTGCAGGAGGCTCGAGCCCCCATCACCTGGGTCAAACCGGAACGGATTCACCTGACCCTCAAGTTCCTCGGCGATGTCGCTCCCGAACGAATCTCGGAGATCCAAAACAGGCTGGACGAGGTGGCTCGGAACGCCTCTCCTTTTCGGCTGGAACCGGTTGGCTGTGGTGCCTTCCCGACGATCAGGCAGATGAGGGTCATCTGGGTGGGACTGGAGGGAGACGCAACAGCTCTCAACGATCTGCAGCAGGCCGTGGAAGCAGCCATGGTGCAGTTGGGATTCAAGCGGGAAGAGCGGCCATTCAAGCCTCATCTTACCCTTGGGAGAGTCAAGGGTCGGCAGCATTTACGTTTGTTGCAGGAGTTGCTCCTTGAGCGTCAGCGCTTCAGGGCGGAAGCTTTTGACGTGACTGAGCTGGTACTGTATAAAAGCGAACTGAGACCGGAAGGCGCCCGCTATACTCCCCTATTTCGGAGAAGACTCACTAAAAAGGAAAACCAACCATGTCGTCTGTAGATGATCGTCAGAAGGCCATCGATGTAGCCGTGTCCCAGATCGAGAGGATGTGTGGCAAGGGCGCGATCATGCGGCTCGGAGAAGGCGCTCAACCGATGGAGATACCGGTCATTTCCACAGGGTGTCTTTCCCTGGATCTGGCCTTGGGCATCGGAGGGGTGGCACGGGGGCGAATTGTCGAGATTTTCGGACCGGAATCGTCGGGGAAGACCACGCTCGCCCTGCATGTCATCGCGGAAGCTCAGAAGCGCGGGGGGCTGGCGGCCTTTGTGGACGCGGAACATGCCCTCGACATCAACTATGCGCGCAAGGTGGGCGTGCTGGTGGAAGACCTGCTGGTCAGCCAGCCGGATTATGGCGAACAGGCCCTTGAGATTGCCGAAATCCTGGTGCGCAGCAATGCTATTGACGTCATTGTCGTCGATTCGGTGGCGGCGCTGGTGCCGAAGGCAGAAATCGAAGGGGAAATGGGTGACCCTCATGTGGGCCTGCAGGCGAGGCTGATGAGTCAGGCCCTGCGCAAATTGGTCTCTGCCATCAGCAAATCGAAGACTTGCGTGGTTTTTATCAATCAGATCCGCATGAAAATCGGGACCATGTATGGTTCTCCCGAAACTACCACGGGTGGTAATGCCTTGAAATTCTATGCCACCATGCGTCTGGACATCCGGCGGATTGGTCCGATCAAGGAAGGGCAGGATATCGTCGGCAACCGCACGCGGGTCAAGGTGGTGAAGAACAAGATCGCTCCGCCTTTCAAGGAGGTGGAATTCGATATTGTTTACGGCCGTGGGATTTCCAGGGAAGGCGACGTTCTGGACCTGGCGGTGGAGGCCGCTCTGGTGGACAAGGCCGGGACCTGGTATTCCTACAATGGGGAGCGACTGGGGCAGGGGCGCGAGAACACCAAAGGTTTCCTGCGGGAACATCCGGAGCTTCTTACGGAAATCGAACAGAAGCTCCGTCAGGTTCACGACCTGAAGAGCTCCGGCATCCCTGCGGAAAGCGCAATCACAGAATGACAAGGACCAACAAGCCGAGGAGGCCCGCTTGATGAAAGCCAGAGAAATCCGCAAAGCATACCTGGATTTCTTCCAGGAGCGAGGTCACACCATTGTGAAGAGTTCATCCGTGATCCCTCATGATGATCCCAGCCTGCTCTTTACCAACGCCGGCATGGTGCAGTTCAAGCGTACGTTCCTGGGAGAAGAACGGCGGCCCTACCAGCGGGCAACCTCCAGTCAGAAGTGTATGCGGGCTGGTGGCAAGCACAACGACCTGGAAAACGTGGGACGCACCGCCAGGCACCACACGTTCTTCGAGATGCTGGGGAATTTCTCCTTCGGCGACTATTTCAAGAAAGAAGCCGTTGAATATGCCTGGGATTTCCTGACGGTAGTCCTGGGGCTCCCCAAAGACAAGCTGTACGCGACCATCCACGAAGGGGATGCCGGGATGCAGCTGGGTCCGGATGATGAAGCCGGTGGCTACTGGGGGCGGTATCTGCCGTCGGAGCGGATTCTTCAGTTCCCAACCAAGGACAATTTCTGGTCCATGGGTGATACGGGTCCTTGTGGGCCCTGCTCGGAAATCCTCATCGACCAGGGGCCGGAAATGGGCTGTGGGCGGCCGGATTGCCGTCCAGGCTGTGACTGTGACCGCTACCTCGAGTTGTGGAACCTGGTGTTCATGCAGTTCAATCGCCAGGCGAGCGGCCTCATGGAACCCCTTCCCAAACCGAGCATCGATACCGGCATGGGGTTGGAACGGACGGCCGCGGTAATCCAGAAAGTGCCCTCCAACTACGACACCGACCTCTTTGCGCCGATGATGACCAGGATCGGCGAATTGAGCGGATATTACTACGGCAGGGATGCGGAAAAGGATGTTTCGGTCAAGGTGATCGCCGACCATAGCCGGGCTGCGGCCTTTCTCATTAACGATGGCGCCCTGCCCAGCAACGAGGGGCGAGGCTACGTGCTGCGCCGGGTGATTCGCCGCGCCTTACGCCACGGGCGGTTTCTGGGGCTGAATCGACCTTTTCTGAGTGAAGTCGCCGTAGCGGTGATGCATGCCATGGAGGACGCTTATCCGGAGCTGCTTGAGAATACCAACTACATTACCCGGGTCATCCTGCACGAGGAAGAGCGCTTCAATGACACCCTCGATTTTGGCCTCAAGCTCCTGCAAAATGAAATCAAGCGCCTCCAGGATCAAGGGGCGACCAGTATCCCCGGGGCGCTGATTTTCAAGCTTTACGATACCTATGGCTTCCCCATCGATATCATTACCGATATGGCCAGGGACCTGACTCTCTACGTGGATGAACCCGGCTTCAACGAGCTGATGGACCGGCAACGGGAACAGTCTCGCATGTTTTGGAAGGGCAGTGGCGAACGGGAGCTCTCCGAGGCCTACCGCGAGCTGGCGACTCAGGGCATCGCCACGGTTTTTCGAGGCTACGAGCGGCTGGAAGTCGATTCCTCCATTCTTGCCTTGATTAGAGATGGTGCGATGGTGCCACAGGCGGAAGCCGGCGTTGCCGTTGAGGTGGTGACCGCGGAAACGCCTTTCTATGGTGAAGCCGGGGGTCAGGTTGGCGATCATGGTGAGATCCTCGGGCCATCCGGCAAACTGGAGGTCGAGGAAACCTTGAAGCTTCCCGGGAACCTCTTCGTCCATGTGGGTCAGGTGGCCGAAGGAAAACTCGCGGTAGGGGACCCGGTGCACCTGAAGGTCGCCGAAGAATTACGCCAGGATACTCAGCGCAACCATACCGCAACCCATATCCTCCATGCCGTTCTGCGCAAGGTCCTGGGGGACCATGTGAAACAGTCAGGCTCGCATGTGGCTCCCGACCGCCTGCGATTCGATTTCACCCATTTTGCGGCGCTGACGCCGGCTGAAATAACGGAAATCGAGCAACAGATTAATGCCGAAATTCGCCGCAATCATGATCTCACGGTCCGTGAAATGGATCTTGAGGAAGCGCTCAAGACGGGTGCCATGGCTTTGTTCGAAGAAAAGTACGGTGACCGGGTACGGATGGTGGAAATTCCCGGGTTCAGTCGCGAATTGTGCGGCGGCACCCACACCCGGCGCACGGGTGATATCGGACTGTTTGTGATGGTCCAGGAAACCAGTGTGGCTGCGGGGGTGAGAAGGATTGAAGCCCTGACGGGCCGTCATGCCTTAGGTTATCTGCGCGAGCAGCAGGGTCTTCTGCAGCAGACTGCCGCCCTCCTGAAAACCAGCCCGTTAGAGGTCAAGGAACGCGTCGAAAAGCTGCTGGCGCAACAAAAGGAGCTCGAACGCGAGTTCGAAGCGCTCAAGGCGTCACTGACCACCAGACGCTCCGCAGATCTTCTGGAACAGGCCGAAGAACTTGGCGGGGCGAGGGTCCTCATCGCCCGCGTCGATGCTGACAGTCCCAAAATCCTTCGGGAAATGAACGATGAGTTTAAGAACCGCCTCGAAAGCGGCATTATGGTGCTCGCTGCCACCAGGGACGACAAGGTATTCCTGCTGGTTGGCGTCACGCCGGATCTGGTCGAGCGAGCCCACGCCGGACGCCTGATTGCGGAAATTGCCAAGGAGGTCGGAGGCAGTGGTGGCGGTCGCCCGGATATGGCGCAGGCAGGCGGCACTCGTCCGGAAAAGCTGGATGACGCTCTGAAGCTCGCGCGAAAACTGATTCGGGATCGGTTGGAAAATTAGCCTGTTGTCGTTATTTTAAAACCTGGCTCATCTCTGCCTCAGGCAAAACCGCCTCGGGCGCGCGGAAACCCTGCTTCATGAGGCTGCCCAGCGCTTTCCGGAGAACCAGGATTTTCGCAAGATGCTTCAAACCCTGGTGCTGCTGAAGGGTAGCCAAGACAAGAGCAGAATGCAGTAACTGGATAGAAATTTTTGCTGAATTGTATTGAATCCAACGGGTGGTGACGAATTTTTTCTTGACAGTTGGTGAACAATTGTGCAGAAAGTTATAGCAGTATGGTGTCATATCTATTCAACTAAGG
>CAZDKX010000050.1:6217-20208 GCA_964505935.1 uncultured Syntrophobacteraceae bacterium | reverse complement strand
GAGATTCCTTGAGATCTTTGCAAAGCACTCGTGAAAAGCATTTTCTCCTGAAATCTGTAGAGTTCGGGAGAGTATGATGGCAAAAATTCGATGATTTGCCCAGGCATGCTAACATCATGCCATTTGTAAATTATTTGCTGAAAAACTATAGGATTAAAGTATAAATCTTTTATTAAAACAGGAAGGCCATAAACAGTTAATGCAGTCATCAATAGTACGTGGCCAACAAAGCGCTCAACCGGACGGGTGGGGGCTTCCGCTTCGCTGCAGCTCCCATCCGCCGGTTAGCTTATCGTTAGGTTAGGCATCATGCGGGGGAGGATATGGTGGATCCCAACTTCTTTAACGTCACGCTGGGCGGGATAGTCGGTAGTGGCCTGGCCACCGCTGTCTTTGGATTGCTTGCCTTGCGCCACAGCAAGACGCTTGAAGCGCAGATCAAAGGCCACTTCGACGAGCGGCCAAGGATTTTCAAGTCCAAGCGGACCTGGAAGCAACAAGCACCAAGTGAGCTATTCGGACCTCTCTACATGCAAAAGAAACTTGTAACCATCGAAGAAACCTTCGCAAAACTCGTGGAACTGGCCAAGAGCCTCGATGCCGAGCAGCAGAGGGCGGTAAAGGAAGGTCTGAGTAAGGACGAGTTGGCGCTCTTCGACATGCTCGTCAGAGATGATATCAGCAAGGCCGACCGGGACCGACTCAAGGAAGCCAGCAGAGGGCTCCTGGAATCCATGGAAGCCCTGGTGAAGCTCATGGAACGCTGGACGGAAAAGGAACAGACGCAGGCGGAGGTCAAGGTTTTCATCCTCGATCACCTGTTTGCCAAGCTTCCCGATCCACCGTACTCTCCGAAAGAGACGGAGCAGGCCGCAACCCGTGAGCCGAAGGATAAGGCCGAAAAGGACAACGCCACTCCGTCGATCTTCAAAGTTGTCGAGGCGCTTACCAAGAGTATTGAGATTCCGAACCCTTTTTGATTGGAAAAATAGTCGTGGATAACCTTTTGTTCATCCGTTAATCCCTTTCAGCTGCGGCTTTCGATCCCCCTATTCCCGCCAGCGCCAGCGGCCAGCGGGCTTGCTGAACGAGCGATTGATATCGCTGAGATCGAGCTCCATTCCGTAAAAGCGCTGATAAAAGGCTTCCGCCTCCGCCATGACGTCGAAGGAGCAACAGTCAGGGTGGAGGACCGAAGCAATCACCATGAGCCCCAGGATCCAGCGGGGACTGCCGAAATCCCAGCCGGGGCATGGGTGAACGATGATGCGGCGGTGCCGGACGGCTTCCACATCCACACCAAGGTCAACGCATTCCGCATGAAAATCCTCCACGGAGTTGGAGATAAAAGACGATATGAACATCACTTCCGGGTTGAGGCGATTGAGCTCGGAAACGGTCAGGCTGCGGCCCGGACGGCCCCCGTCCGGGAGCTCACGATTCACGCTCACACCACCGGCCAACTCTACCAGCCGGTTTTCGAGCCGTCCTGCGTTCAAATAGAAGAGGGGCTTCCCCATGGCATAGTAGACCCTCGGCCGATGGGTGATACCGTTCAGGCGAGACTCGATTTGATCGAGCTGCGCCGACAGGTGGCTCGCAAGGTCCTCCGCCCTCTCCGAAACCCCGGCCAGCTCTCCGAAATGGTGGAGAGCTTCAATATAGCTTCGGGGGTCTTGAATGATCCGATGGAGCTTCTTGAGGCCGTCGCCTCTCAATACTTCCTCCCACGCTCTCACGACCGTTCTCCGGGAGTCGACCCCCATGGCGATGAGCATGGCCTGCACCATCTCCAGTGCGCGCGTCAGGGGATAACCACCCTCGAAATCGCCTTCCTGGTAGCCCAGCGGGGCCCGAGCTCCGACAATATGCAAATCGTGGTCGCATGCCAAACACCGCCCCGTTTCGCGGGGGCGCTCATGGGTGTGGAGCAGCTTGGCGCCCATGGGGCCATAGAAATCGCGTCGGTAGGCGGTGTGACCGCACTGTGGGCAATGGGTGTGCAAGTACTCCGTCCCGGGTGAATTGAAGAGATAGACAAAATCCAGTGTTTCCCGGAGTTCCCCGCATAACGCTTCCGACTCGCGAATCGAGGGTTCCGCTCCGATATCCGCCTGCTCGAAGGGAAGAAAGCGCATGACCTGGAGAGGGGTGTGAGGTGAGAGAGCGGCGAGGAACTTAGCCAGGTCCTTCAGCTCCGACCGGTTATGGCGCGTGAAAATACAGGAGACCTCAACATGCACCCCTGCCCGATGAAGGGTTTCAAGATTCCTCAACACCGGCTGCACTCCCGGTGCGCCGCAGGCCTGATAAGCTTTGTCCGAAAACCCTTTCATGCCGAGATTGATGAAGTCGAGATGCGGCAGCAGCTCACCCAGTGAGGATGCTGTGAAATACCCGTTGGATGAGCACCCCACCTTCAGACCCGCTGTACGGGCGAGCCGAGCAGCGTGAAGAAACGAAGGGAAAGACGCCAGCGGATCGTTCATGAGAAAGGCGATTCCATCGCACCCCTGCCGCACGGCCTCATCGAGCACCTCCTGGGGAGTCAGATGCTTCAGCGCATAGCTTTCGGGGGACATTTCACGGACGATAACCGTGGAGATGCACCCTTCGCAGTTGATATTACAGCCGGTGGTGCTGATTTGCAGAAACTTGGCTCCCGGGTAATAGTGGAGCATGGGCATGGTTTCGACGGAGATGGGGCAGGCCACCAGGTAGAGGTCCGGAAACCGTTCGACAATCCGGCCCCCATTCAGCGCGTATTGCCCGCAGCCGCTTGCCCGTCCTTCCGTAAGCACGCAAAAGCGCTCGCAGATATCGCATTTCAAATGATTCATGGGTACATTCCCCCCGATCTGTGCAATCAGTTCTCAGCCGCACTCGAGCGCCACCAGCCGATGGGCCGCAACCCCCATTGCGAATCCAGTCCCCCTGGAAGAACGCGCTTCGGCTCAAGAGAAAATCCACGGCGGTCTTGGAATTGGCGTAATCATCCCCTCGCTTCACCGGAAAAGGACTTTCGGCTATGGCATCGAGAAAGCTTCTGTGGTTTGGAATCGTTGATTCAGCAGTGCAGGCCCGTTTGGGGGCCCTTTCCCTCAAGATCACCTGGATTGTTTCTTCATAATGATCCACAATCCTTCTTCCTCGGTGTGAACAATGGAATAAGCCGGGATGCCTGCAGCTTGCAGGGCGCGTTCAAACCTGGAGCGCGTCTCCTGGCTCAAGTTCTGCCTCACCCTTTCGCGAAACTTCTCATCTCCATCATTGCGGGCCATCATCTGGCTCGTGATTGCCTCGCGAAGCGACGCCGACCCGAACCCCCCACCGAGGTAGGCCATCCCGCTCGGGGCCAGGACGCGGTAGATCTCCTGAAAAGCCTGGACACAATCCTCCCAGAAAAAGATCGAGCCCCGGCTCACCACCAGGTCCACCGAATGGTCGGGAAGATCGATGGCAGCGACGTCGCCGTGCAGCGTATCGGAGCGCTCCTCGATGCGGTTTTCCTTGATGGTTCGGCGCGCCAGCTCGAGCATTTCCCTGGACTCATCGAAGAAGTGTACAAACAAGTCCGTTGCCCGAGCCAAAGCCGCTCCCAGGTAGCCTCCACCACAACCGACGTCCAGGCAGACGCCATGGGTGATGCCGGTCCTCTCGATAATCTGGCGGGCAATGACGGGGTAAACAGGAGCGAACACCGTCCGTGCCACTTGGTCAAACGACTTGGCATCGATCTTCATGGGAACCTCCGCGGTATCTTTGTTGTTGAGCTGCCAAGAGAACGGGAGAAACGCCGCTTTCCACATTCCCGGGTGATCTCCATTCTGTCATTCCCGCCTGCGGTGAGTGAGGGATGGGGCACCGGCTGAGAAGTCCTTCGAGCACGCCGGGTGTCGGCAGAGGAGGGGGCTTCCATGTCATGATCCGGATTCAAGGCCCACAGCGGAATGCCGGTCCTTAGCCGCCTGTTTATTTCGGACTAAACAAACTTGCTTATGTCGTTTATACACGACTTACTGTCGGAGCTTGACTCTAGAAGTCTCTGTTATCAATGTCAAGCCAATGCTGACGCACGAATCAAGAACCGGGATGGCGGTGTCGGTTTTCGGAGATCCCTTGAGCGGCCGAAGCCGCCAGGAGCTCGCCTTCCATCGAGAATGCCGGATCTCGGTTGAGAGGCTCACTGGATTTCCACAGATGTCGCCCCTTTTTTTCAACAATCTTCGTGCCCCCTTCTTCGATCTCCTGCCAGGTCTCCAGGCACTCAACGACATGGATGATCTCCGTCTTCTTTTCATTCGGACCAAAGCGGTACTCGATCTGGTTTGCCCATCTGAAGCTCTGCCTTCTCTCGCCCCACAGGCAGGTATGCCGCCGCTTGGGTTCCGGTTCGCTGATAACTTCAAATTCGCCGTGTACCGTCGATAGGGACCTGTCTTTACGGCGAATTTCTTCTGTTCCCCCCATGAAACGGCACACCATCTAAATCTGTCGACTCGCGCGTCTGCACTGCTTCTCGGTCAAGGGGATGTTGAGGAGATGAGAGAGCGGTTGCGCTGATTGAGACAGCGGCTTTTGAGGGGACCCGATGCCTATCCGGTTCAGGAATTGAAAAGGAAAGACGAGAAAACTCACCTTGCATCTGGAGAGGGCCATTATCGAGAAGCACCTCCCAGGATCTTTTGGAAGATTTCGACGCGGCACCAAAGGGAAGACGATCACCATTTTCGATGGTGACTGCAGAGCGGTTGGAGAAAATCTTGAAAAAACGTGGCTGCCGCTAGAACGAGAAACCCACCTGGCCTCCCACTCTCAAATTGGAGCCGCTTGTTTCCGTGTCGACGCCATGGAGGTGAATGTCCTGCGTCAACTGGTACTTGACATGGCCGCCGATGAACCACTGACTGGCAAATTTGTAATTTAGGTCCGCAAAGAACTGCCCGCCAAAGAGCCAGTCATCGGAGCTGCTCGAGATGCTGCCGACCTCCGCTTCGATGCTGAAGTAGTTGACGGAAAGGCCGGTGCCAAGATCAAGGATGAATTCCGGGCTGAGCTCGAAGGCATACTTGAGGTTGAACTCGATGGGAACGTAGGTGGCTGACAAATCAGCATTAATTCCCCTGTACTTGAATTCCCCGGAAGTCTTGGCGCAGCCGCTTTCCATCCCAAAATACAGATTAGGCAGAAAAACGTTCATATATCCTTCAACTCCAATGAATAAGCCGTTTGGCAAACCCAGGTCTCCCAGGTTGCTGTCCATGAACCTGAAGTAGTCCACTTTCAGGGCGATATTGCCAATACCGAGGGAGTACTTTTGCTGAGCCTCAACCGACGGCACAAAAACCAATGATAGCAGCATGCCAAACAATACCAACCGCTTCATCTTTTCCTCCTTTTGCGGACAGCAAAGAAAACGTCAGCGATAAGTCCTGTCGACCTCAACCCTCCTGCCGATCCAGTCACACCCAGTGAGACGGATATATATTACAGATGGAGATTGAATACAAATGAATTGCCAGGAGAGGCCTTGTGGTGATGGGGTCACATCACCATGGTCGGGTCGCGGTCGACAGTCAGCTGCACCCTCCGTAGGAGGGCCGAGTCCCGACTGCGCTCCAGGACGGTTTTGGCAAACTGCTGCAAGGCCTGACTGGTCCACGCCTTCACGAAAAGGTGCCAGCGAAAACGATTCTTGAGCTTGGTCAGGGGGGCTGGTGAGGGACCAAGGATTGCCAGATGATGTTCCCGGGACCGAAACTCGCCGCCTACTTCACGGCAAAGGTCGGCCAGTACACAAGCGGCCTGCCGCGTGAGCTCTTCATCCGGTGAGGTCACCAACAATCGCAGCAGCCTGGCAAAGGGCGGATACTGCAGCTGTTCCCTCGAGGCGAGTTCTTGCTCGCAAAAACTCAGGTAGGCCATGTGCACGACCGATTCGATGGTGTAGTGTAACGGGTTGTAGGTTTGCAGAAGTACCCGCCCGGTCAGATCCCCCCGCCCGGCGCGCCCCGCCACCTGCATGAGCAGCTGAACGGTGGTTTCCCCCGCGCGGAAGTCGGCGATCTGCAGGGCGGTGTCGGCGTTGACGATCCCGACCAGGGTGATATTCGGGAAATCATGGCCTTTGGTGAGCATCTGTGTGCCAATCAGGACATCCACCTGGTGTGCTCGCACCGCCTCCAGACGCTCGGCGATGCTGCGCGACCCGGCCACCGTATCCCGATCGATGCGCAGCACCCTGGCTTCAGGCAGGAGTTTCCTCACCTCCTTTTCGATCCGTTCGGTGCCGAACCCGTGCAGGATGAGCGCCGCATGATCGCAAACGGGACAGCGTTCGGGAAGCTTTCTTTGCAGACCACAGTAGTGGCAGCAAAGCACGCCTTTCTTCTCATGATACGTTAGGCTGACACTGCAGTTCCCGCACTGCAGCACCTCCCCGCAGACGTTGCACAGGGCGAAGGTGGCGAAGCCTCGCCGGTTGAGGAACAGCAGCGCCTGCTGGCCGGCTTGGAAGGTTTCGGTCAGCGCTTCCTGGAGCGCTTGGGAAAGGATGCGGTGACGCCGGTTCTCCCGGCGCATGTCGATGACCTCCAGGTCGGGGAGCGGCCGGTCGTGGATGCGCCGGGGCAGCGACAGGAGCGTGTAGCGTCCGGCACGGGCATGGTGGACGGACTGCAGGGACGGGGTGGCGGACCCCAGGACGATCGGGATATTCAGCATCCGGGCCCGCATCAGGGCGACGTCGCGGGCCTGGTAGCGCAGGTGGTCATCCTGTTTGTAGGATGAGTCGTGTTCCTCGTCGACCACGATCAGCCCCAGGTCGGCAACCGGCATCAAGACCGCCGAACGTGCCCCCAGCAGCACCTTTTTCCTGCCGTGCAAAAGGTCCTGCCATTGTTCTTCGCGCGTCCGCGGGGTGAGACCGCTGTGCCAGATGGCCAACTGTGGGCCGAAGCGCTGCCGGAAAAGGGTCTCCAGTTGAAAGGTGAGAGCAATCTCCGGGACCAGCACGAGCGCCCCTTGCCGACGCTGCAAAGCGTCTTCCACCAGGCGGAGATAGATCTCGCTCTTACCGCTCCCGGTCACGCCAAAAACGACGAAGACCTTGAACAAAGGTTCGCGAAGGTGTGGGCGGATGGCATCCAGCACCTGCTTTTGATCGGGGGAGGGGTCTGGCGCGACGCCCGTCGGCGAAAGCGTAACACCCTCCAGGGCGGAGGCTTCCTCGATCGGGTCAATCTCCATGCACCCCAGGCTCTCCAACCGTCGCAGCCAGTAGCCGGCGTTGTTCACGTTCTTCCGGAGGAGCTCAAGCGGGGCGGCCCCTCCCTGCTGTTCGAGAAGCTCGAGCAGGGCTGCCAGGTGCTTGCTTCGTCTCAGCTTTGCGACAGGTTGGGCGATGAGGCGAATCCGGCCGGTCTGCCAGGACCCCCGGTCGGTGGTCGAGGAGCGTGAGGTTCGCTCCCGGCGGGCGTTGGCCGGCACCGCCAGCTGGAGCACTTCACCCAGCGGATGAAGGTAGTATTTGGCTACCCAGACGCACAGGGCAAGCAGCTCTTCGGATACCGCCGGGGTCTCATCAAGGACGGTGAGCAGAGGCCGATAGACGATCGGTTGCGCCAGTGCGGGAGGGGCGGCGGTGAGTCCGACCACCAAACCCATCGCTTTGCGCTTGCCGAGCGGCACGAGCACCCGGACACCGGGCAGCACCCGATCATGCAGCGGGGCGGGCACCAGGTAGTGCAGGGTCTTGTCAAGCGCGCTGAAGAGCGCCACTTCGGCATAGAGCTCTATCATGGGCCGGCCTGTTTCCATTCGGGCAACATGCTCTCCTCCGCAACCAGCAGGCGGAATGATCGTCTCACCTGAAATGCCATCATCTCCCCGCACCATCATACCTCCTTTCACCACGAAGCGCACGAAGGACGCCAAGTGATCGATTGACCATCTTCGTATATCTTGCAGCAAAAAGTGGGGGGAAGGATGAATGCCCATTGCCGGGACGACTTGTCAAAGGTGAAGAGCGCGGAGGCGAAAACCTCGAAAGCGAGCAGGCGTCATCTTCAGCATAATTTTCGCTTGCTGAGAGCTTTTGCGGTAGGATAGTTTTGGGAGCGGGAGGGGCGAGCAAGAGAATGACGGTAAAGGATGAGGGTCAGGCCATAATCGAACCCTGTAAAGGGAAGCGGGAAGCGGGTTTGCCCTCCCGCGCCGTCTTGGTTTTCACCTCTGAGGATGTGGAGCTCGTGCGGCGCCATGCCCCGCTGCTTTGCCCACGCCCACAGAGGATGTATCTCTCGCATCTCTATGTGGGATCGTACCTGGACGTGCCGCTGGTGCTGGCCGGCCCCATGCTTGGGGCCCCCCAGACGATCCTGGTGCTGGAAAAGCTCATTGCCCTCGGGGTTACCGAAATCATTGCGGCAGGATGGTGTGGTTCCCTGCAGGCGCATGTCAAGATCGGTGATCTGATTCTGCCCACGGGGGCCTTTTCCGAGGAGGGGACCTCCAGCCATTACCCGCAGGCCGACCCTCAGCCCGGGCCCTCGCGAGAGCTTTTCGAGGCCCTTCGGGAGGCCCTGGTCGAGCGAGCGGTAACGGTTCACGAGGGGATGGTGTGGAGCACGGATGCTCCGTATCGGGAGACCGTGGGGAAAGTTGTCAAATACCGGCAGTCCGGGGCCCTGGCGGTCGAAATGGAAGTATCGGCCTTGTTTACCGTGGCCGCGTTCCGCAAGGTGCGCATCGCCGTCGCCCTCGTGGTCTCCGATGATCTCTCATCGCTCGCCTGGGTCCACGGCTTTCGCGACCCGGCGTTCAGGCGGGCGAGGGAAGTGATGGTTGCATCAATCATGAGGGCCGTTTCTCGGGAGCAAGGGGTCAAGGGATGAGCAGCAAGGAAGCAATCCAATCCAGAATCGAGGGCCTGCGAAAGCAGATCCTTCATCACAACTATCTGTACTATGCACTGGATCAGCCGGCTATCGACGATGCGGAGTATGACGCGCTGTTCCGCGAGTTGAGCGGGCTCGAACAGGCCCATCCCGAGTTCCTCACCGCCGGTTCACCGACTCAGCGCGTGGGTTTCCCGGCGCTTGAGAAGTTTCAGCCCTTCGAACATGTCATCCCCATGCTGAGCCTCGAGAATGCCATGGCGGAGGCGGAGGTCCAGGAGTTTGACCGCCGGGTGAAGAAGCTCCTGGGGGTTGGCCGGGAAATTGAATATGTCGCCGAACCGAAAATGGACGGTCTGGCCGTGGAATTGATCTATGAAAACGGCCGGCTGCAGGGCGCGGGAACGCGGGGGGACGGGGAAATCGGCGAAGATGTCACGCCGAACGTGAAAACCATTCGCGCCATACCCTGGGTACTCCAGGTCCCCTCGGATGGTTCCCCGCCGCCTGCGCAGATGGCGGCACGAGGAGAAGTCTATATCGACAAGGCCGACTTCGAGGCGCTGAATGAGGCGCGCCGGCAGGTCGACGAAGCTTCTTTCGCCAATCCCCGCAACGCCGCTGCCGGCTCTTTGCGCCAGCTCGATTCCGCTATCACCGCCTTGCGCCCCCTGAAAGCCTATTTCTATGGGGTGGGACTGGTCGAAGGGCATGCCTTCGCCAGTCACTGGGAGACCCTCCAGAGCCTCCGCCGGTGGGGCCTTCCGGTCAATCCGCGCTCGAAACGGTGCGCCACCATCGAGGAGGCGATCGCTTTTTTTGACGAGCTGGCCGGGGCGAGGGAGCATCTTCCTTACGAAATCGATGGGGTGGTGATCAAGGTCAACAATCTGGAGTGGCAGAGGCTGCTGGGAGAAAAATCACGAAGCCCGCGCTGGGCCGTGGCCTACAAGTTTTCGCCCCAGCAATCCCGGACGCGCGTGCTCGACATCAAGGTGCAGGTCGGGCGCACGGGGGTGCTGACGCCGGTGGCGGTGCTGGAGCCGGTGACGGTCGGGGGGGTGGTGGTGAGGCGGGCGACCCTGCACAATGAGGATGAAGTCCGCCGCAAGAATATTCACATTGGGGATGAGGTGGTGGTGCGGCGTGCCGGCGATGTGATTCCGGAGGTGCTCGAGGTGGTTGAGGCGAGCCGGACCGGCAGCGAGGAGCCGTTTGCCATGCCCTCCTCCTGTCCCTCGTGCGGAGGAGAGGTGGTCCGCCTGCCGGAGGAAAGCGTTCATCGCTGTCTCAACCGCAACTGTCCCGCGCAGATCAAGGCCGCCATCTGGCATTTTGCCAGCCGGGGGGCGATGAATATCGACGGCCTGGGGCGCAAGTTGATTTCCTTGCTGGTCGACGAACAGCTGCTGCGCTCGGTTGCGGACCTCTACCGGCTCCGCGTCGAAGACCTCGAGGCGCTTCCCGGTCTCGGCAAGAAATCCGCCCAGAACCTGGTTGAAGCAATCCAGAACAGCAAAACCGCCTCACTGCCGGACTTCCTTTTTGCCCTCGGCATCCAGCACGTGGGTCAGCACCTGGCGGAAATCCTGGCGGAGCAATTCCCCACCCTGGACGCCCTGCAGCGGGCGACTGCCGAGGAATTACAGCAGATCGCCGGGATCGGAGAAAAGGTGGCCTACACCGTGGCGCGCTATTTCTCGAACCCCGCCAATCATGCCCTGATTGAGGACCTTCTCAAGCAGGGCGTTGCGCCCAAACCACCTGCCCGCCCGCCTGCGGCCGAAGACTCCTTCTGGCGGGCGAAAACGGTCGTCTTTACCGGAACGCTCGCATCCATGACGCGGCATGAAGCCAGCCGAAAGGTGGCGGCGCTGGGGGCCGCCACCGGCGACACGGTGAGCAGGAAGACCGATATGGTCGTTGCCGGCGCCGATGCCGGTTCGAAATTGGAAAAGGCCCGGAAGTTGGGTATCATGGTCCTGGATGAGGAAGCGTTCTTGAGTCGACTGCCTCAGGGACCGGCCATCGACTCATAGCGCGGTGCGGGGTGACTATGGCAAACAGACGGGTTCGGGTGCGCATCAGAGGACTGGTCCAGGGGGTCTGCTTTCGGGCCTTCACTCGGGATGCCGCGATTGCCGCGGGGGTTACCGGATGGGTGAGAAACCTCAGGGACGGGAGTGTTGAAGCGGTCTTCGAGGGAGAGGCGGAGCGGGTCGAATGCATGATCGCCTGGTGCCATAAGGGCAGTCCTTATGGTTTTGTCGACCATGTGGAGGTGAAAGAGGAACCCCATGAGGGCGAATACCAGCGCTTTCAGATTACCTATTGAAGGGAGGGGTCTTGGAGCAGCTTAAGCGAATCGGGGAACTGATCGTCGAGTTCGTCAAAACCTATGATTCGTATAAGGTCATGGAAATAGTCCATGACCTGAAATGGGAGGAGGTGGCAGCCAACCCTTATGTATGGCTGTTCGGGGTCCCGAGTGTTGGGTATCTGGTGTTCAAGAGAAGGTTCAAAACCCTGATCCTGCTGTCATCCATGGGCGCTTTTCTGTACCTGCTGAAAATCACGCTCCCGGCATCGGGAGAGGCCATCCCCTTCGAAAAGCTCATGACGTTTATCGGCGGATGCGTCGTGCTGCTGGCCCTGAATCTCTATTTCCTGCTCATCCGCGGCGATTGAACACCCAGGGACCAAACGCTCTCTGCCCCTTACTCGCTCTTCTTGGCCCCGGATGAAGCAACATTCACCCTTTCCTTCAGTTCTTTGCCGACCTTGAAAAAGGGCAGCTTCTTGGAACTGACTTCAATGATGTCGCCGGTCTTGGGGTTCCGTCCCCGGTAACCGTCGTAGTCTTTGACCTTGAAGCTGCCAAAGCCTCGAATCTCGAGACGATCCGATTTGATGAGCGCCTGTTCCATGCTCTGAAAGGCGACGTTGACGGCAATCTCGGCAGCCTTCAGGGTAATTCCTTCAGCTTTGGCTAGTGCTTCGATGAGCTCACTCTTGGTCATGGCTGAAGCTCCTTGTCAATTGGAAAAAACCTGGTATCGATCGCTGATCTTTTCAATATTTCTCACATACGGGCGCAGTGCCTTGGGAATGAGGACACTGCCGTCGTGTTGCTGGCAGTTTTCCAGAATGGCCACCAGCGTGCGTCCCACAGCCAGTCCCGAGCCGTTCAATGTGTGCACGAAATCCGTTTTGGACTGGCCCTTGCGGCGATAGCGAATGTTTGCCCGCCTGGCCTGAAAATCTTCAAAATTGCTGCAGGAAGAAATCTCACGGTAGGTCTGCTGCCCTGGAAGCCACACTTCGATGTCGTAGGTCTTGGCGGCCGAGAATCCCAGATCGGCGGTGCACAGGGACACCACCCGGTAGTGCAGGCCCAGCTCCTGGAGAATGGTCTCAGCATTGGCAAGGAGACTCTCCAACTCGTCGTAAGAGGTTGCCGGATGGACCAACTTGACCATTTCCACCTTGTTGAACTGATGCTGGCGGATCAGACCGCGGGTGTCTTTGCCATAGGACCCCGCTTCCGACCGGAAGCAGGGGGTGTAGGCCGCGTAATAACGGGGCAGGTCGTCTTCCTCCAGGACCTCGTTCATATGGATATTGGTGACCGGGACTTCGGCGGTTGGGATCAGGTAGTAGTCGGAATTCTCCAGTTTGAAGAGGTCCTGCTGGAATTTTGGAAGCTGGCCGGTGCCGGTGAGGCTCGCGGAATTGACAATGAAAGGCGGTAGCACTTCCAGATAGCCATGAAGGCGCGTGTGGAGATCCAGCATGAAGCTGATGAGCGCCCGTTCCAGGGCGGCCCCGATTCCCCAGTACAGGGCAAAACGCGCGCCGGTCATGCGTGCGGCCCGCTCAAAGTCGAGAATTCCGAGAGACTCCGCTACATCCCAATGGGGTTTGGGGGTGAAGTCAAATTCCGGTGCTTTTCCCCAAACCTTTGCCACCGGATTGTCCTTTTCGTCGTTGCCCACCGCAACGGTGGCGTGGGGCATGTTGGGGATGAGCAGCAGGATTTCGTCAAAATTCGTCTGGATCGCGGCGAGTCTTTGATCCAGGGTCTTGATCCGCTGCGAAACCTCACGCATCTCCTCAATTTGTTGGGTAGCGTCCCCCCGCCCCTTCTTGATCCGGGCAATGTCTTCCGTCGCCACGTTGCGGCGGCGCTTGAGCTCTTCCACCTCCCTGAGGATTCGGCGCCGCTCTTCATCCAGCTCCAGGAAGGGGTTCAAATCCAGGTCCACCCGCCGATCGCGCAACATCTGGCGCACCTTTTCGGCATGGTCACGGACGAACTTAAGGTCCAGCATTGACGTCACACCTTCTGTCGGAAGTCTCCTGCAACTATCGCTTATCTAAAATTTTCGAGAACTTGAGGTTCCCTTCTTGTAACATCGAAGTCAAAAGCTTGTCAATTCCTTTTGTTTCTTCAATAGGTTGGAGTTTCCTCGATCAAGGCCGTTCCGAAGCTGCAGCCTCGAGGGTCTGCCGGAAAGGCCTGAGAAGGATATCCGGGGGCCAGGGGGCTCAATCGAACTTGGAGCTGACGACCTCCACGCTGTAGTCGCTGAGGGCTTTCAACTCCGGCAGATTATGAAAAACCAGCATGAAGGGAACGCGCTTTCCGGAAGGTACTTTAACGTTGGAGAGGGATTTCCCCTCGCGGTTCATCATGCGATTCTGGACCTCGGTCATGTTCAGCCGCCCGAGCTCCTCCCGGGTCATGGCGTTTCCCGCGAAACACTTCTGGGTGATGGCGACCCGATTGGCCGTGTTGTAGAGCTTTCCTTCCAGTAGGATGAAACTGACCGGGGTTGCCGACTGAACCTCAACCTCCCCTTCCACCACAAAAATCTGGCCGGCATGAGCGTTTTCCAGAAAAAAGGCCTGAGTGGTATCCAGAACTTTTACCTGTGGAGTTTCCGGTGGTCCTGGCGCAGTCTTGTCGTCGGATTGCGATGCCAGATAGCTCAAGAGGCCCAGGCCGCCGAGCAGGACGATGAGAACCAAAGCCACCCAGCCCAGCCAACGCTGCCAGGGACGTTTTACCTTAACGCGGGAGGGCTTGGAGGG
>CAZDKX010000050.1:0-6207 GCA_964505935.1 uncultured Syntrophobacteraceae bacterium | reverse complement strand
CCCCCCCCCCCCCCCCCCCCCCCCCCCCCCCCCCCCCGCCCGCCGGGGGGGGGGCGGGCGCCCCCCCCCCCCCCCCGCCCCCCCCCCCCCCACCCCCCGCGCCCCCCCCCCCCCCCCCCCACCGCCCCCCCCCCCCCCCCCCCACATCCTTGGTTGTGAACTCCGTGTCGTCGGCGAGATCAACGTGCACCAGCTCTTCTTCCTCCTGAACAGGCCTGAAGACGTGTCCGCAGCGGGAACACCGAACCTTGCTCTGCGGTCCTTTGAGACGTTCAGGATCGAGGCGAAATTTGGCATTGCATACTTCACAGGTGACAACCATGAATGAATGATCCCTCAACTCTTAAGCTTATCCAGGTTCAGGAACGAAGAACCAGCCATGGACATCCGACTGTCAGAGATTTCCGGAAAGAGATCGGGTGAAGTACCAGCTGGATACTATGACAGGAACTCCACTTCATGAATTGCGGGCAGATTCCGGTGCTGCTCGGCATAGTCCAGACCATAGCCCACAAGAAATCCCTTATCCACACGAATTCCCACATAGTCAAGAGGTACTTCGACTTCCCGGCGTTCGAGCTTATCCACCAGGGCACAGATTCTGACCGATGCGGGCTGGCGCCGGCGCAGGTAATCCAGAAACCAGACCAGAGTGGTGCCGGTGTCGACAATGTCTTCCACCACCAGGAGATGCCGGCCCTCAATCGGCAGCTCGACGTCTTTGGTGATGCGAACCTCGCCGCTCGTTTGAGAACCTTTGCCGTAGCTGGCCAGCCGCACAAAATCGATCTCAACAGGCATGGCCAACCGCCGGACCAGATCACTCAAGAAGATGCAGGCCCCCTTCAGAATCCCTACCACCATCAGGTCCTTCCCTGCGTAATCCCGGTTGATCCGCTCAGCCAGATCACTGACTTGTTGCTGCACTGCTTCCTCTGAATAACGCAGGACCAGACGGTAGGGTTTCATGAGGATCCTTTCCCGGAAAAACGGTCAGCAGGCACTCCTGATCACCGGCAACGGGTTCATATTAGAGAAAGAACCTGAAAAAATCAATGCTCTTATTTTCTAACTACTGAAAACTATTAGTCTTAAAAGATTGAAAAAGCGCCTGCGGGAAGTCTCCGCAAGATGATCTTCTCAGCAATTTGCTTGTTTTCGTTGATTTTGCGGCAGCAACTGATTATACGACTCTTACCCTAATTCACCATACGAGAAGGAGATCAGCATGCGAGAAGAAGTTGAGAAGGCCCTGGGAAAGATCAGACCGATGCTTCAGCGGGACGGTGGCAGTGTGGAATTGGTCGATGTCACGGGTTCGGTGGTAAAGGTGCGCCTGACGGGCGCCTGCCACGGGTGTCCCATGAGCCAGATGACCCTGAAAGCGGGCATTGAACGGGTCATCAAGGAGGAAGTGCCGGCAGTCACCGAAGTCGTTGCCGTCTGACGGTTGGACCGTTTTTCACCGGTCACTTGTGATAGGCTTCTCCTTTCAGGATGGTAAAGGCCCGGTACAGCTGCTCCATGACCATCAGGCGGGCTAAGTCATGGGGAAAAGTCATGCGGGAGAGGGAGAGGACGAAGTCGGCACGCTGCAACAGCTTCTGAGAGACGCCGAGAGGCCCGCCAATCACCATCCACAGCTCGGAAACCCCACTGCTCCGGCGGTCGTCCAGGAAACCGGCAAGCGCGATGGAGTCAATCTGCGTGCCGTTTTGATCCCAGATTACGAGACACTCTTTTTTTTCAACCAGCCTCAAGACTCTTTCCGCTTCTCTTTCCTTGAGCGGCGCTTCCGCGCCCCGCGGTGATATGCGCTCGGCCTTCAGGATATGGATGTGGGCCGGAAGGTAGTGGCGAAGACGCTCATAATACCGTTTGATGCCTGTTTCCAAATCTGCGAAGGCGGTCTTACCGATAAAAACGAGATGAAGGTGCATGGCAGGGTCCGTTTCAACGGCTCGCGCAGAACCGCTCATAGGTGGCATACAGCAGAAATTCCACGTTACCTTTGGGACCGAGCAACGGTGACGGGATGATGCCGTGCACCGCGAACCCCAGGGATCGGCAGCATTCCCCGATTGCCTCACAGACCAGCCGGTGGACTCCCTCATCCCGCACGACCCCGCCTTTACCTACATGAGCCCGCCCCGCCTCGAACTGAGGCTTGATGAGGGCGATGAGCTGCGGCTTGAAGAAAGTAGTGGGTGCTGGGTGATGGGTCATGGGTGATGGGTCATGGGTGCTGAGGGCTGAGGGCTGAGGGCTGGGTGCCAGAAAGGGCAGGATTGCCGGAAGGACGAGTTTGAGGGAAATGAAGGAGACGTCGACCGTGGCAAGGTGAATGGTTTCGGGGATTTGATGCCGTGAGAGATGGCGGATGTTCTGCCGCTCCAGGACCACGACTCTGGGATCGTCCCTCAATTTCCAGGCCAGCTGGCCGTAGCCGACATCGATTGCATAAACCCTGCTGACGCCGTTTTGCAGCAGGCAATCGGTGAAGCCGCCGGTGGAAGCCCCAACATCCATGGCCACCCGTCCCGCGACCTCCACGCCGAACTTTTCTAGAGCATGCTGCAGCTTGACCCCGCCGCGACTGACGAAAGGATGTTCGTCGCCCAGAACGCACAGGTTGCTGGCGGGGGAGACCCTCTGTCCTGCCTTGGTAACCGGCTGACCGTCAACCAGGACCTTGGCCGCGAGGATCAGGGCCTGGGCTCGTTCACGGCTGGCAGCCAGCCCGCTATCGACCAGCAGTTTGTCCAATCGCTCGGAGGCGTTGCCCATGGCCCGTCTCCATCAGCTTGTGAGCAGCGAGCTCGATGGCATCGGCGTCGATGCCGTAGAGGTTTCTGAGGAGAGCCTGGGCGCCGTGAGGAATGAAGGCATCGGGCAGGCCAAGGCGGATGAAGGCTTTGGGAAAAAAGGCATGCTCCTGGAACATCTCCAGCACGGCACTGCCGAACCCGCCCTGAAGCACGTTCTCTTCGATGGTGATGATCCTCTCCGTCTTGCGGGCCCATTCAAGCAGCAGTTCCTGGTCCATGGGTTTGACGAACCGGGCATTCACCACGGCGGCCCGGATGTTTTCCTGCCCAAGCCGTTCGGCGGCTTCCACGGCGGCCCGCACGGTGGAGCCGATGGCGACCAACAACAGGTCGTCCCCCTCGCGCAGCACTTCGCCCCGGCCCACAGGCAGGGCCTGAAGCTTCTCGTCCAGGACGGCCCCCACGCCGTTGCCTCGAGGGTAGCGGAGCGCGACGGGACCGGGATGGTCGATTGCCGTCTTCAGCATGTGCTGGAGTTCGTTTTCATCCTTGGGTGCCATCAGCACCATGTTGGGGATGTGGCGCAGAAAGGAGAGATCGAAGGTCCCGTGGTGGGTAGGCCCGTCATCGCCCACGATCCCGCCCCGATCCAAAGCAAAGACCACCGGCAGGTTCTGCAGACAGACATCGTGAAGGATCTGATCGTAGGCTCGCTGGAGAAAGGTCGAGTAGATGGCAACCACCGGTTTGAAACCTTCCACGGCGAGGCCGGCGGCGAAAGTGACCGCATGCTGTTCCGCGATGCCCACATCGAAGAAGCGATCAGGAAAACGGATGGAGAAGGGTTCCAGGCCGGTCCCCTGGAGCATGGCCGCCGTGATGGCCAGCACCTTGGCATCACTCTCGGCCAGGCGCACCATCGCATCCCCAAAGACTTTGGTATAGGAAGGCACGCGCGGCGTCCCGGGAGAAGGAGTGCAGCTTTTGCCGGTGCTGATTTCAAAGGAACCGACCCCGTGAAAACTGGCCGGATCGCATTCCGCGGGAAGGTAGCCTTTGCCCTTTTGGGTCAGGACGTGCACCAGCACCGGACCCTGGAGATGTCGCGCATTCTCGAAGGTGCTGATGAGTCGGTCCAGGCGGTGCCCCTGGATGGGGCCGATGTAGTGAAAATCGAGGGCCTGGAACAGCATGCCGGGCGTAAAGAGCGCCACCAGCATGTCTTCGCTGCGCCGTAGCAGGTTCACCAGGTTCGGCCCGAGACCGGGAACGGACTTGAGGAGATTCTCCAGCTCCCGCCGCAGCTTCATGAGCGTCTTATTGGAGAGCTTGCCGCTCAGGAAAGACGACAGCGCGCCGACGTTGGGCGAAATCGACATTTCGTTGTCGTTCAGGACCACGATGAGGTTCTTGCTGAGATCGCCCGCGTGGTTGAGGGCTTCAAAAGCCAGACCGCCCGTCATACTGCCGTCGCCGATCACGGCAATGGTGCGGTGGGGACTGCCTTTGAGCGAGTCGCCTACCGCCAGACCCAGCGCAGCCGAAATCGAAGTGGCGGAATGCCCGGTGCCGTAGGCGTCGTATTGGCTTTCAGACCGTTTGGGAAAACCGCTGATGCCGTTGAATTGCCGCAAGGTGTGAAACTGGGCGCATCGCCCAGTGAGGATTTTGTGGGCATAGGCCTGGTGCCCCACGTCCCAGACAATCTTGTCGCTGGGGGTGTTGAAGACATAATGCAGAGCAATGGTCAGCTCCACGACTCCCAGACTTGGCGCCAGGTGTCCGCCGTTCCTGGCCACGGTGCGAATGATCAGATTGCGGATTTCCGCGGCCAGCTGCTGCAACTGCCCGGGTGAGAGCTGCTTCAATTGGGAAGGACTATCGATTTGGGAAACCAAGGTCAGGTTGTCCTGGTCGTTCAACGTTCTGATACTCCTCATCAAAGAAGGTTTCTCCTCAATGCGGTCACGCTTTGCGGATCAAAAGATAACGGGAAATGGCGCGGAGGGGCTCCGCCTTGTCATCAAATTCGGCCAGGGCCGCGACCGCTTCCTCCACATGGCGGCGAGCGGCCTCCCGCGTCTGCGCCAGCCCCAGGAGCGCCGGGTAGGTTTTCTTGTTCTTGGCGGCATCCGATCCTGACGCCTTGCCCATGACCTCGGGATCGCCCTCGATGTCCAACAGATCGTCGGTGATCTGGAAGGCCAATCCCAGGTGGTGCCCGTATCGGGTCAGCGAGCCAATCTGTTGCTCGGAACCGCCCCCGATAATGGCTCCCGCCTCCAGGGAAGCGGAGATGAGCGCGCCGGTTTTGCGAATGTGCATATATTCCACCGTGGCCAGGTCAACCTCACGGGACTCGGATTCCAGGTCAATGACCTGGCCTCCGACCATCCCCCGGTATCCGGAGGCCCGGGCAATGACGGCGATCACGCGGATGAGCCTCTCCGGCGGGACCCGCCCCTCCTGTCCGGCTTCGGTGATCAGGCTGAACGCCTCCGTCAGCAGGGCATCTCCGGCAAGGATTGCCATGGCCTCCCCGAATACCTTGTGGTTGGTGAGGCGGCCCCGTCGATAATCGTCATCATCCATCGCCGGCAGATCGTCATGGATGAGGGAATAGGTATGGATCATCTCAAGGGCACAGGCCGCGGGCAACACCGGTTCATGAGCACCCCCGAAAACATCGCTTGCAGCCAGGCAGAGGATGGGGCGAAGACGCTTTCCCCCGGCAAACAGACTGTAGCGGGAAGCTTCCGCAACGCTCTTCTCCAGCCCCACCGGCACCGGGGCATACTTCTGCAGGGCCTCATCAATGGCCAGCTTGCGCTCTGAAAGATAGCGCTTCAAATCAAAATCGGGCATCTTCCGTTCATCCCTTGCAGGAAGAAATCATCAAGCAAATCAGTTTAGCATGCCTGCTCGGACCTTTCCATATTTTTGGAGGAGTCTCTCTTCAAGGAGTATCTTCAGCAACTTCGCGGAAACCGGCTTCAAACGGTGCCGTGGCGATGGTCCCCTGCTGGTCCTTGACCAGCAGTTGGACCTTCCTCTCGGCCTCTTCAAGCTTCTGATGACACAGCTGAACCAGTTGGATGCCCTCGGTGAAGGACTCCATGGCTGCTTCCAGGGGCAAATCCCCGCGTTCGAGCTTTTCCACAATCCCCTGGAGCTTCTTCAGCGCCTCTTCGAACTGCTCGCTCTTTTTCTTGCTCATGACCCCTTCCCTCTAAAAAGTGATCCACGAAGTCACACGAAGCCACACGAAGAAAAGCTCAATGCAGCTAGAGCATACTGCGCTCGTCAGGGTTGAAGGGCATCGTTCGAAAACCTCCTCTTAGCTGAACAAACCCTGTGGGAGCGGTTTCCCCGCCGCGATTCCCTTCTTCGTGTGTCTTCGTGTGACTTCGGTACGCCAGGCCAAGCCTGGTCAATCTAT
>CAZDKX010000049.1:14298-20265 GCA_964505935.1 uncultured Syntrophobacteraceae bacterium | reverse complement strand
CCGAGCCAGGCGACCGGGTAATGCAGTTCCATGTCGCGCAGATAGACCGCCTGCCCTTCGGAACCCACATAGAGCTGATGCTGCTCGAGGGAATCCTGGTCAAAGGCGAGACGCTTGGCGGCGTCGCCCAGGAACGGATGAACGCGGTCGTATCCTTCAAGATAGCCTCGCAGGAGCAGATGGCTCGGATCCAGATGGCCCTCGTTCCGGCACCCCTCCGCCTGCATTGTTGCCAGCAGGGCTTTGAGCCGCTCCCGATCCTCCGTCTCCCGAAGATCAAAGGTGTGCTCATCCTGGATCAGGTCCGGGTTGTGGGGAAGCAAATGAAAGGTGGCATTCAGTTCCTCCAGAAGCTGAGACCAGGGTTTGAATTCGACCCAGCCTTTCGCTTCGCTGTTGGTGATGAGGCGGGTGATGAAGGCCGTGATGATGCCAGCCCCGCGCTTGAGGAGATCTTTCCCCACCAGGGCATTGACCAGGGTGCTTTTTCCTGCTTTAACCGTTCCCACCACGGCAATCCGCAGGAGGGGATCGTCAAGGGAAGATCTGACCTGCCCCAGTTGCTCATGCCAGCGGGCGGCCACCGTCTCCTCAACCGCTTCGTGGGCTGCCATTTCCTGAACGGTCTCGCCAAGAATGGCCACCCGCTGGTCGAGCTTCGTCTTCAGGTTATGGTACTCGTTCATCACCCCCTGCCGTGCGGACTTGACGGGAGGTGAGCTCTTCTTCTTCCTTGGCGGCACGCTGACACTCCTCTTTAGTGGTCAGTGACCACTGACCACGCATCACTGACCCCTGGCGCTCGTCCGAATCCATTCCAATATTCCATCCTGGTCGTCAGCCTGAAACCAGTGAAATTCCGGGTCGCCCCGGAACCAGGTCAGCTGCCGCTTGGCGTAATGACGCGTCGCCCGCTCCATGTCGCTGACGGCCGCGGGCAAGGTGCCGGCCCCGAGGAGATGCGCCGCGATTTGTTTGTAGCCTACCGCCTGCATTGACTTCAGTTCCGGGCCGTAGCCCATTGCCAGCAGGTTGCGAACCTCCTCCACCAATCCCTGAGTCACCATCTGCTGCACTCGGCACTTGATTCGCTCATACAAGACATCGCGCTCGCGGTATAGAAAAATCTTGAGGCTTCGGTAAATTGTCTGCCGGAAGCGATGGGGGGCCTGCCACCTGGAAAGGGGGATGCCGGTCAGGCGATGGACTTCCAGCGCCCGCAGAATGCGCTGCCGGTCATGGGGATGGAGGCGTCTTCCCGCTTCGGCATCGACCCGAGATAATTCCTCAAAAAGTTTCGGCAAACCATGCTGCTCCAGTTCCCGGTGCAGTTGCGTCCGGATGGCGGGGTCGGCGGGAGCACCGGGACAGATGCCCCGCGTCAGGACTTTCATGTAGAGGCCCGTGCCGCCGACGACAAGCGGCATCCGGCCCTGGCTCAGAAGGGTCTCGACGACGGGGCGGGCCAGTTCGGCATAGCGGGCGGCATCGAAGGGTTCATCCGGATCGGCCACATCCAGGAGGTGGTGAGGGATTGAAGCGCGCTCTTCCCGCGTAGGCTTGGCCGTCCCGATCTCCATGTGACGGTAGACCTGCATGGAATCGCAGTTGACGATCTCGGTGCCAAGAGAGCCGGCAAGCTCGATGGCAAGTTGCGTTTTTCCTGACGCCGTGGGCCCGGCCAGCAGGATGAGGGGCGGGATAGAAGGTGAAGCAGACATCCACCGACTTTCAAGGACCCGTGCCAGAGGTTTTACCCCAGGTTGCGGGTTACGGGCTTCCGAGTTTACAGCCTTGTTTGTTGGGTTTCGTGGACACTCAACCCAACCTACGATTCACCGAGCCTCACGAGGAATGAAGGATTCAAAGCTTATCAGGTCAGTTTCCAGTTTCCAATCTCACGTCCTGTGGAACATGCGGGCGATTTCCGCGTGCGAGAGCTTCAGCCAGAGCGGCCGGCCGTGAGGACAGGAGGCGGCGATTCGAGTCTGGTCAAGGGTCTGCAGGAGATGGCGCACCTCTTCGAGAAGGAGCCGCTGGTTCGCCTTGATCGCCCGGTGACAGGCGGCGGTTTTCACCAGGTCGGAGAGGAGGCCCCCGTGCGGGCCCTGTTCGTCCTCGGAGGCGCTTTCCAGCAGATCACGCAGCAGTCCTTCGGGAGAGCAATCGCCAAGGGCTGCGGGAACTGACTGGATGACGAAGGCGTCGCCCCCGAAAGGCTCGATGTCAAAACCCAGCTGAGCGAGATCGCCCAGCCAGTGCCTGAGCTTGGCGGCCTCGCGGGGCAGCAGCTCCACCACCACCGAATGCCCCAGCCGCTGTGCCGGCCCCCGAGATGATACGGCGGCCAGCCGGTCGTACAGGATGCGCTCATGGGCCGCATGCTGATCGATGATGATGAGTCCGTCTTCGGCTTCGAGCAGGAGATAGCTTTCGGCCAGCTGACCCAGAAACGGCAAGCGCGAAAAGGAGGGCTGACCTGAAAGCATCGGCAGCATTGCCGGCGTGTTTTCCAGCTCTTCGCTCCCGGTGACGCCGGTCGGAAAACCTATCCGCGCCACCTCCCGAAGGGGCTGCCACGGGTTACCTGGAATCCCTGGAGGGGTCGCCGGCGATGGGCTGAAGCCGCCCCCGAGGGGCAGCTGGTCCTCCCGGCCGCAGGTGGTCGGGGACAACGGTCGAGCCCCCGGCAACGGAGCAAAGGTGCTCGGGGTCACTGTCCCTGCCGGCATCAGGGCGCCCTCGAGCGCCTGTCGCATGGCCTGACGAACGGTTTCCATGACTTCGCCGGGATTGCGGAAGCGGATTTCCCGCTTGGTGGGGTGAACATTCACGTCCACCAGGGTGGCAGGGAGGTCGACAAAGAGCACGACCACGGGGAACCTTCCCCTGGCGATCACCGTTTCATAGGCACTGAGAATGGCCCGATTGAGCAGCCGATCCCAGACCGCCCGGCCGTTGACGTAGGCGAAGAGATGGCCGGCGCCGGAGCGCTGGACTTCGGGAGCACTCATCAGCCCATGAACCTTGAGGTCATGGGTTTCCCCGGCAAAAGGCCGGAGGCGGGAGAAGAGCGTGGTCCCCAGCACCTGGCCGGCACGCTCCCGCAGGTCCCCGACCTGAGGAAAATCATAGAGCTGCCGATCCTGATGAACCATGCGGAAGTGGACTTCAGGGCGGGCCATGGCCAGCCGCAGCACCTGGTCGCTGATGTGGGAGAGCTCGTTGTCGACAGAGCGCAGGAATTTGCGGCGTGCCGGAACGTTATAAAAGAGATCGCGCACGGTAATGGCGGTCCCTGCGGGGCATCCGCTTTCCCGGACATCCTTCAGCGTCCCGCCGTCCATGCGAATGAGCGTCCCTGAAACAGTTTCGGGCTCGCGGGTTACCATCTCAAAGCGGCTGACCGCGGCAATGCTGGGCAGCGCCTCACCGCGGAAGCCCAGGGAACAAATGGCCTGGAGGTCCTCGATCGCCCTGATCTTGCTGGTGGCATGGCGTTCCAGCGCCAGGAGAGCATCATCGGGCGACATTCCCGCACCGTCATCGACCACCCGAATCTCCTTGCGCCCGCCCTGGAGCAGCGTCAGGTTGACCTTGCGACTGCCGGCATCGACGCTGTTTTCGAGGAGTTCCTTGACCACTGCGGCAGGCCTTTCGACCACTTCGCCGGCGGCAATCTGATTGCACAGAATATCGGGCAGGATGGTAATCTTAGCCATGGCGTGCAGGCCTCAAACGGGTTGGATTGAATGCTCCGCCGCCCGCAACCCCGAGCAAGCGGGTCCCCTTGCTATTGAGTAAGCTTCGAACTGGCCAGGCGGTTCAAACTCACGCCGGCCTCTGCCGCCTGTAGGACCAATTTCCGATGGACTTCGGGAGGTACCCGCACCAGGAATTTGCCGCTGTATTGGCGGGAGGCGATGGGCTCGGGGGCCGGCTCGCCTCTTCCCTGAAGATCGGTGACGACCTCGGCCACGACCTGGCGGATCCCCTTCAAGGCCGCCTCCGGTGTGCGTGCCAGCCAGCTCAAACTGGGAAACTCGGCACACAGGCCAACATATTCACGGTCTTCCGGCGACCATGTTACCCGGTAGGTGTAACGATCATCTCTCAGCAGCATGTTTCGATTCCAGCCTCTCGAAGGCCTTGAGCACCTGTCTGACCTGGTAGGCCCTGGCCTTTCCCTTCCGGTATTTTCAATTGCACCCATACGATCGCATGATATCATTATTAATATCGATGTCAACCAGATCTCTAACTCTTCAAATCTGTTGACAGATATCGGTCATTCCAGTATGCAGTTGGACTAGGCTGAGCTCTATACACTACCCCGCTCGATAATTGAGGCGCTGTTCGGGAATGGTCGGTCAGGCAGTGTGACCCTGGGGGGATGCCGGCGGGAGGAGGGAAGGTCTGCGCCGTTTCAACCGCCGGACAGGCTCGATGGTCTTTTGGGCACGGTTGGCAAGAGGTGAGGTCCCGCATGAACGGCAACCCCTATCAAGCCTTGGTGAGCCTTCTCAGCAATGTGCTGGAGGCGTACACCACCGCCTTTTACGTGTTCGACCACCGAAGCGGCCAGCTCAATCTGGTGGCCTCGCAGTCTCTCAGCCGGTTTATCCGCGAGACGACCTCGCTGCCGCTCGAACAGAGCGGCATCCTCTCTCAGGTCCAGAAAGTGGGGCAGACCGTTCACCTGGACAAACTTCAGGATGCTTCCCTGGCTCTGCCTGCGGCGGTGCCCTTCTATCGGGAAGGGGAATCTCACCTCAAGGCAATCTACGCCATGCCCGTGGGTGACGGCGTCGGGGTGCTTTATGTCGACACCAAATACGGTTGGGGGTTTTCCGACAAGCAACAGAAGTGGATTCGTGAAATAGCCTCCTTGCTCCTGCAGCTTCACGAGCGTCACGACTGGGTGGCCCAGCAGGAGAGCTGCGGCGAAATCCTGCAGTTCTGGCACCGGGTCGACGAGATTATGCTGAAGGAGCTTGCGGTTCTCGATTCCTGCCGACGCTTTATCAGCGAGTGTGCTCAGCTCTTGGCGTGTGATTATGGTTTTGTCGTCCTGAGAGAAGTCGGACAACCGCATTATCATGTCCTTGCGGGTACCCCCAATACTCCGCAGAGCCTTTTCGAACAACACTTTCTCACCAAACAGGGGCTTGCCGGGTGGGTTTTTGAACAGGGTAAAGTACTGCAGGTGGCCAGACTGAACCCGCACACCACCGAGCATTTTCTCTTCACCCCCGCCGAAGGGCTGCCTCATCACGGCACCCTTTGGGGGCTGCCCATATCCCTGTCACTGGGGCATGCGCTGGCCCTCCTGTTCCTGTCACAGAGATTCCAGGAGCTCAACCCGGAGTGCCAGCGCGCCATTTCCTGCGCCGCCCATGCCTTTGCCCTCCATCTCGACCGTGTCAGCCTGAGGGAGGAATGTGAGCACCTTCAGAGTTGTGACCTTGCGACCGGACTGCTCAACGGCAGGGCGTTCGCATCGCGACTGGAGGCGTTGCTGGTCACCTCGATGCAGACCAGCAGTCCCTTCGCCCTGGCGCTGATGCAGTTTGAGCCTTGGCATATGCTGCATACGAGCGCCTCGCCGAAGGTCATCGAGAAGTGCCAGCAGGAGCTGGTCTCGAGTCTGCGAACGTTGATTCCGTCGGAGGCGCTTCTGGCGCTCATCTCGGAAAACCGCTATGGCTTCCTCTTTCCGCAAATGTCCTTCCAGGAAGCCAATCCCATCCTCACCTATTTGATGGACCGAGGGAAACAGGTGCTTGCCGGGACCTTCAAAGGTATGAGGGTCCGTTCGTATCTGGGGGTCGTGGGATACCCTCAGGATGGGACCAGAATTGAAGAATTATGGCCGCTGGTCTATCGGCGCCTCTATCGGGGCATCCATGCCCAACCCGGTAGTGGGGAGGGGTGAGGCGTCAGGCGTGAGGGGCAGGACGTAAGGGG
>CAZDKX010000049.1:11514-14198 GCA_964505935.1 uncultured Syntrophobacteraceae bacterium | reverse complement strand
AGGGGCAGGACGTAAGGGGTGAGGGGCGGATATACGGAACCTTGTCTCCCAGCTTGAAGTTTCAAGTCTAGAGAGTCAACTTTCAATTGACCGAACCTGGCATCCCTTATAGACTCTATGCCTGCTTTGGGGAATACGAACACACGGACAAATCGGCGGGAAAGAAGAGCCTCATATGCTTGAGCGTCTGTTGAGTTTCTTTTGCAGAGATCTGGCCATGGACCTCGGTACGGCCAATACCCTCATCTACCTCCGAGGAAAGGGCGTGGTCCTGAATGAACCGTCCGTGGTGGCGATCAACCAGGATACCCACCAGGTGATCGCCGTCGGCCAGGAAGCAAGCAACATTATCGGTCGCCATGGGCAGCGGATTGCCACCATCCGCCCCTTGAAGGACGGGGTGATCGCTGATTTTGAGGTCACCAGTGTGATGATCAAGTATTTCCTGGCCAAAGTGTTGAAAACCCGCCAGTTGATCCGTCCGCGGCTCGTGGTGGCGGTGCCGACGGGCATCACTTCGGTAGAAAAGCGGGCGGTGATCGAGGCGGCCCAACAGGCAGGGGCCAGGCAGATTCACCTGGTGGAAGAACCCATGGCGGCGGCTATCGGCACGGGTCTGCCGGTGGATCAGCCCTTCGGCAACATGATTGTCGATATTGGCGGCGGCACGACGGAAGTTGCAGTCATTTCCATGTTTGCCGTAGCCTACAGCGAATCGGTGCGCGTGGCGGGAGACGAGGCCAATGAAGCCATCCTGCGCTACATCCAGCGGGAGCGCCAGATGATCATCAGTGAGGTCATGGCGGAACGGGTCAAGATGAAGATCGGTTCGGCGGTACCGTTGGCAAATCCCGAGACCATGGAGATCACCGGTAAGGAGATTCTGAGCGGTATTCCGAAGTCCTTCTCGGTAACCGATGAGGAGATCCGGCGGGCCATCAAGGACCCGGTGACGGTGATTGTGGATGCCGTCAAACGGGCGCTGGAAAAAACTCCTCCCGATCTGGCCGGCGATATCCATGAAAAGGGCTACTGGCTGGCGGGCGGGGGCGCTTTGATTCGCGGGCTGGACCAGTTGCTCCATGAGGTCACCAACCTCAAGGTCAACGTGGCCGATGATCCCCTCACCGCCGTCGCGCGCGGCGCGGGCATGGTGATCGAGCACGCAGATTTCTTTCGTCAGGTCTTCATTGCCTGAGGAAGGGAGCTGGCCTTCGGCCCTCAGCTCTTGGCTCAAACGGATTGGGCTTGCCGTCGGTGGCCCGGAGCCCGGCTTTCCTGGTGATGGTCACCAGCCACTGTCCACTGATCACTGTCTACTGATCACTTTCTTAAAGCAAGGAGGGCGCCATGTATGTCGGCTGGCATATGAAGACGAGTCTCATCACCGTATCCCTTGATACTTCCTTATTCAAGGCACGGGAGCTGATGGACGCTCGCAAGATCTCGCACCTGCCGGTGACTGACGGTCGGGCTCATCTCCTGGGAATCGTGACGGACCGGGACTTGAGGCAGGCCTGGGCGTCTCCCGCCACCACCCTGAGCGTCCATGAGCTCACCTATGTCCTCCAGAAGCTGACGGTGGGCAACATCATGACCAAGAAGGTCATCACGGCCACCCCGGCCATGACCATTGAGAGTGCGGCCCACCTCATCCATGATCATAAAATCAGCGCCCTGCCGGTCCTCAAGGATGACAAGCTGGTGGGCATCATCACCATTACCGACCTCCTGGAGGTGCTCCTTACGGCCTTGGGGATGAGTGAAGACAGCAGCCGTCTTTCCCTTCTCGTGTGCGACCGGATCGGCGTCCTGGCGGAGGTTGCAGGGTACATGCAGCGTTCGGAGATCAACATTCGCAGCGTGATGATCGTCCCCCTCCCCAACCACGAAGGTATCTGGCAATTGATCCTGCGGGTGGGGATGAACGTGGCCGCCAAGGCCGCTGAAGTTTTGCAGGAAGCGGGATTCAAGGTCGTCACCCGTTATGTGGAGGACCTCACGCCGTATCTCCCCGAGGCGCATTAGGGCGGTGCTCTTTCAATGGGTGTTCGAACCCCGCCCCTTGGGCCCTTGAAAACAACCGGTAACCGTTCATGGCTGAACTGATCGACCTCACCAGAAGGTTTCCGCCTCAGGACAACCTCCTTGCCCTCGAACCCCTGGAATGGCGCCGCGCGGAATGGCTCACCGGGTATGTGATGCTCTGCACGCGCGAGGAATCCCGACGGTTCGAAGCGCACCGCCAGGAGGCCTGCCGGGTGAAAGGCCACCAGCATATCGGCTCGGTTCCCAACCATTTCAAGCTCGATGAAGGCTATCATTACACCGCGATGGGGCTCTTCCGCCACCGCCGGGAGGAGGCCCTGATGCGGCGAGTTTACTACCTTGCCGGCTTGATGGAAGCCGTCACCAACGCGCCCTCGGCCATCCTCCGGACCGACCTTCTGCGCCGGGTCTATCAGACCATCATGGAGGAGCGCGAACGCCTGGGCGTGGTCTGGCGAGGGCACGTGCGCCACTTTCTCCTGCCGCTCCACCCGGATTACCATAATACGAATCTGCTCTTTCAGCGCATCGACGGCGCCGCCTCCCTGAAGGAACTCTTCCAGATCATCCAGGCCGAAACCGACGCTCAGTTTGACATCCTCGCCCGGCATTACGTCTTCTATCTGCCGGAGCGC